>JAUILT010000051.1 GCA_030432925.1 Bdellovibrionia bacterium
AGTCACTGAAAGAGTTATCTGCATCCATTAAAAAACAGGGAATTCTCCAACCCATTGTCGCCCGCAAACTGGAGAACGGCAACTATCAGATCATTGCTGGTGAAAGACGCTGGAGGGCCTCTCAACACGCAGGTCTCCATGAAGTTCCCGTGATCCTCAAAGAGTCTTCGGATCAAAGGGCTCTGGAGTTGGCCCTCATTGAAAATATTCAAAGAGAAGATTTGAACCCTATGGAAGAAGCAGAAGCTTATAATTGGTTTCTTCAAACTTATAATCTCACTCAACAGGCCTTTGCTGAAAAGATCGGAAAAGATCGGGCTTCTATAGCAAATAGTCTTCGTTTATTAAAGCTGCACCCAGATCTTCGTACTTATCTACGTGCCGGTGAGTTATCTTTTGGACAAGCAAAAGTACTTCTTGGGTTGGATGATCCAGCTGTTCAAAAAAGGATAGGGTTTCAGGCCCTTAAAAAGAAACTCACAGTTCGCGAAACAGAAAAGCTAGTCGCCAAAATCAAAAAAGGTGATCTTGAAAAAACAGGATCGAACACGGATGAAATGGACGAATTAGATATTTCAACAAAATTAGTCGATGGACTGGGTCAGGAGCTTCAAAAAATACTTGGAACTCGGGTGGTGATTGACTACAAATCTGGAAAAGGACGAGTTAAGATCAATTTTTACTCAGACGCAGAACTAGATCATCTGGTTGATAAACTAAGGGATGCATGGAAAAAATAACTCATATGTCTTCTTTTAGCGAGACATCCGTTGAAGGACAAGTAACAGCACTTCTTAACGAAGGCGCCTCTTTTGATGGTCGATTGACTTTTGAGGGTACTGTCCGAATCGGAGGTGAATTTAAGGGAGAAATTTTTACCAGAGATACATTGGTCATTAATCCTGGCGCCAAAGTAGAAGCTCAAATTGAAGCCGAAACCGTTATTCTTAGTGGTTTTGTTAAGGGAAATATTTTTGCGCGGCGTCGAGTGTTAATGCATCCGCCGGCGGTATTTCAAGGAACCGTGACAACACCCAGTCTGAGAATTGACGAGGGGGTGGTTTTTGAAGGCGCTTCCTATATGCCTAAGACATAGAAAAACAAAGTGTTTTTCTCGATTTTAGTTTTACATATTCACGGAACTATCTTATATAGACAGCAAATTTGCGCTGCAGCGACACTCATAATCCCAAGGTCTCAAATTTTGGGTCAACTGTGAACCTACATATATAGGATGTATAAGGATCTCTGATCGATGGAATTATTAAGAACTCTTGGTCTCGACAGTACCGTAGCTTTTCAGTTTGGTATCTTTCTTGTTGTTTATCTTTTTCTTTCTAATGTTCTTTTTAAGCCTTACCTCAAGGCTTTTAATAAAAGAAAAGAGCAAACGGTTGGCAAAACAGACACTGCGGAAAGGTATGTGACTGAAACTCAGCAACTAGAAAATGAATACGAAACGAAAGCTCGTGAAATCAATCAGCAGTTCAAGGTGATTTATGATGAAAGTCGCACCGTTGCATTGAAGGAGCATGACAGACGGGTTGCTGAAGCTCGCGCAAAGGCAAAGTCTTTGACTGAAAAAGCTCAGGCTGAAATCACTTCACAAATGCAAGCTGCGCAACAAGAACTTAAAGCTCAGGTGCCAGCCATTGCAAAAACTATTTCTGTTCAGGTGATTGGAGGGTCCAACGCATGAAGACTTTCTTGATTATCAGTACTCTTGTTCCTTCTCTTGTTTTTGCTGCCGACGGAGCTCACGGTGACCATGGCGTTCCGTGGGGTCTCATTGGGCAACAGGCTTTGAACCTGTCATTACTTTTGATTTTGTTGACGGTTCTTTTAAGAAAAAAGATTTCTCAGCACTTTGCTGAAAGAAAAGTTCAGTACAAACAGCTAATAGAAAGAGCCGAAGAGGCCAAAGTAGCGGCTGAGAAAAGTAAGCGTGAGATCACTGAACGGCTGCAGAAACTGGAAAGCAATGCCGATAACAGCATCCATAAAGCCCGTAGCGAAGCTGAAGAACTTAAGAAAAAAATTATTGCTGAAGCTGAAACTCTTTCTGCCCGCCTGGAAGAGGAGGCCAAAAGAACAGCTGAATTTGAATTGGAAAGAGCCAAATTAAAATTGAGAAACTCCCTGATGGAAGAAGCTTTTAAAGTGGCTCGGACGAATCTGGAGTCAGAAGTGTCTTCTGGTGAGCAGCAAAGACTGAAGGCGGAGTTTGTTGATAGAATACAGGTGGTTCAATAATGAGGTACTCAGAGGTTGCATCTAGATACGCCAAAGCTCTTTTCATGCTTTCTAAAGAAGCGGGCTCTCAAAATGAAATTTACTCGCAGTTACAGTTTCTTGCTGATGCTATGGAAAAAGATCCCGAAATTATGACTTTTTTGACATCTCCTCTGGTGACTAATGAAAATAAGGAAAGTGTTTTCAAAAATGGTTTGAATGGTAAGTTTTCAGGGGAAACAAAAAGCTTTCTTCTTTTACTGGCTAAAAAAGGCCGGGTGGAATTGATTCCTGAAATTGTCTTGGCTTTCCAATCTTTGATTGATGATGCTAATGGTATCACGCGTGGAACCGTAAAGTCCCCTGTCCCTCTCTCACAAGAGGAGCAAAAAAGAATTGAGGACACAGTCAGCCGGTACACCGGCAAAAAGGTGATTCTTTCATATGAAGAAAACAAGGACATTATAGGTGGACTTGTTGCTGAAGTAGGTAGTTATACATTCGATGATAGTTTGACGTCACATTTGACTCGTTTAAATGAAGAACTTAACAGGAGAGCACAATAACAATGGATACTCAAATTCGTGCCGATGAGATTAGCAGGGTCCTTAAAGAACAGATCCAGAATTACAACAAAAGTGTGGAAATCGCTGAAACGGGAAGTGTTTTGTCCGTAGGTGATGGTGTTGCCAGAATCTATGGTCTTGAAAATGCCCTGGCAGGTGAGCTTGTTGAGTTTCCCGGTGAAATTTATGGGATGGTTCTAAACCTTGAGCAAGACTCTGTGGGTGTTGTGATCTTTGGTGAAGACAGAGACATTAAAGAAGGCGACACGGTTAAGAGAACAAAAAAGATTGTTCAGGTGCCTGTTGGTGAAGGGCTTCTTGGTCGTGTTGTTGACGTGCTTGGCCGCCCTATTGACGGACGTGGTGCCATCGAGTCCACTGAAAGCCGCGTTGTTGATGTCAAAGCCCCTGGAATTATTAAGAGGCAGCCAGTTCATGAGCCTCTACAAACAGGGATCAAAGCCATTGACTCCATGATTCCGATTGGACGTGGCCAGCGGGAGCTGATTATTGGTGATCGTCAGACAGGTAAAACAGCTATTGCTATCGATACGATCATCAACCAAAAAGGTCTTGATGTTCAGTGTTTTTATGTGGCCATTGGTCAGAAAAAATCCACAGTGGCTCAAGTGGTTGAAAAATTGAGAGCTGCTGGAGCTATGGAGTATACAACTGTTATTGCAGCGGGAGCTTCTGACCCTGCACCACTTCAATATCTGGCTCCTTATGCTGGTTGCGCTATGGCTGAGTACTTCCGTGATAATGGAAAGCATGCTCTGATCATTTATGATGATTTGACCAAACAAGCCCAAGCTTATAGGCAGTTGTCACTGTTATTGAGACGACCTCCTGGTCGTGAAGCTTTTCCTGGTGACGTATTCTACATTCACTCAAGACTTCTTGAGCGTGCGGCAAAAATGAGTGATGACGAAGGGGGCGGTTCACTGACAGCCCTTCCAATCATTGAAACACAAGCAGGTGATATTTCTGCTTACGTTCCAACAAATGTGATTTCCATTACTGATGGTCAGATCTTTTTAGAATCAGATCTATTTTATAAAGGTATTCGACCGGCTGTTAACGTTGGTAAATCCGTATCTCGGGTTGGTGGTGCTGCACAGATTAAGGCGATGAAGCAGGTTGCTGGAACTTTAAAACTTGAATTGGCTCAGTTCCGTGAATTGGAAGCGTTTGCAGCATTTGCATCTGATCTGGATAAGGCTTCTCAGGCCCAGTTGGCGCGTGGTCGTCGTTTGGTGGAGGCCCTGAAACAACCTCAGTACTCCCCTTTTAAGGTTGAAGACCAGGTGGCTCTGTTTTACATGGCCACTCAAGGTTATCTGGATCAGGTGGAGGAAGCTGATATCAAACGTTATGAAACTGAATTTCTTGAGTTCTTGGAGCAGAAGTATTCCAACGTGAAAAAACTGATTCTTGAACACAAGGCTTTGAAGGATGAGGTTAAAACAGCATTGAAAGATGTCTGTGACGAATTCAAAGCTGTTTTTAAACCTTCCAACACTTAAGTTTTGGCGGTAATGAATGGCGAATTTAAAAGACATTCGATCCAGAATTGACTCCACAACAAACACGCAGAAAATCACGCGTGCGATGAAGATGGTGTCGGCTGCGAAGTTGAGAAGGGCTCAGCAGAACATTGTGAATCTGCGCCCTTATGCAACCCGCATGCTTCAGGTGATTTCAGATATCTCTGTCACTCATCGCGTCCATCATCCATTACTCAGTACAAGTTCAGAACCCAAAAAAGTTTTGATGGTTGTGCTCACAAGTGACCGGGGTCTTTGTGGTGGTTTTAATGCCAACGTCTCTAAGTATGCGTTGAACTTCTTCAATGAAAACCAAGGTAAATATGACCAGCTGGATCTGTTTTTCATTGGAACAAAGGGTCGTGATTATTTTAAATTCAGAGGTATTGAATCCGATGATGTGATTACCAACCTTGCCAAAGAAGTTTCATACACCCTGGCGGCTAAAGTGGCCGATCGATTGATGCATGATTTTTCTGAAGGTGGATATGACTCAATCTATATGATCTACAACGAGTTTAAATCAGCCATTGCTCAAGAAATTGTTTGTGAAACTCTTTTGCCAGTGGACGTTTCCAACGCCACTTTAGATAAAGAGACCGAGAAGGCTTCTTTTTCACAGGATATGATTTTTGAACCAGAACCTGAGGAAATGATTGATGAACTGCTTAAAAAGCACTTCACTACCCAGGTTTATCGTTGCATGTGTGAAAGTGTTGCTGCTGAGCATGGGGCTCGAATGACTTCCATGGAAAACGCAACCAACAACGCAGGCGACATGATCAAGAAACTGACATTGACGTACAACAAGCTTCGTCAGGCGTCTATTACTACTGAACTTATTGAAATTACCAGCGGTGCAGAAGCACTTAAAGGATAAAGGGAGTAACAGAAATGGAAAAAGGAAAAATCAAACAAGTTATGGGTCCTGTTGTTGACGTGGAATTTTCTGGTGGAAAGCTTCCTCCCATTTTCAACGCTTTGATCACTACCAACGCTTCCATCGAAGGTGGCGAAGGCAACTTGGTTTTGGAAGTTGCCCAGCACCTTGGTGACAACGTGGTCAGAACCATTGCGATGGATGCCACTGAAGGTCTGACAAGAGGTCAAGATGTCAGTGACACTGAAGCACCTATTGCTGCCCCTGTTGGAGAAGAGGTTTTGGGTCGGATTATCAACGTTGTTGGAAAACCCATTGATGAAGCCGGTGATCTGAAAACAAAAGAAAGCTGGGCGATTCACAGAGAATCACCCAAGTTTGAAGATCAGTCGACTGAAGTTGAAATGTTAATGACTGGAATTAAGGTTGTGGATCTTTTGGCCCCTTATGCAAAAGGTGGAAAAATTGGTCTGTTCGGTGGTGCCGGTGTTGGTAAAACAGTATTGATTCAGGAGCTGATCCGAAACATTGCAACTGAGCACGGTGGATATTCAGTATTTGCCGGTGTTGGTGAAAGAACCCGGGAAGGAAACGATCTGTTTCTGGAAATGAAAGAATCAGGCGTTATTGAAAAAACAGCTCTTGTGTTTGGTCAGATGAACGAACCTCCTGGAGCCCGTGCCCGAGTGGCTTTGACGGCCCTAACTATTGCAGAGTACTTTCGTGACAGAGAAGGCCAAGATGTCCTTTTATTTGTGGATAATATCTTTCGATTCACTCAAGCCGGTGCTGAAGTATCCGCCCTTCTGGGTCGTATTCCTTCTGCGGTTGGTTATCAGCCAACTCTTGGAACAGACATGGGTGCTCTTCAAGAACGAATTACGTCCACTAAAAAAGGCTCTGTAACATCTGTTCAGGCTGTTTACGTACCTGCGGATGACTACACGGACCCAGCTCCTGCAACAACTTTTACTCACTTGGATGCAACAACAAACCTGGATCGTGATATTGCGGCTTTGGGTATTTACCCTGCCGTTCACCCGATGAACTCTACGTCTAGAATTCTTGATCCACTTGTTGTTGGGGAAGAGCATTATAGAACCGCACGGGATGTTCAGGCACTACTACAAAGATATAAAGAGCTTCAGGATATTATTGCCATTCTTGGTATGGATGAATTGAGTGAAGAGGATAAACTTGTTGTTGCCCGTGCCCGTAAGGTTCAGAGATTCCTTTCTCAACCATTCTTCGTGGCGGAACAGTTTACTGGTATGCCTGGTAAATATGTGGACATTAAAGACACTGTCAGAGGTTTCAGAGAAATTCTTGATGGTAAACATGATGATGTCCCTGAACAGGCTTTCTACCTTGTTGGAACAATTGAAGATGCTTTGGAAAAGGCAAAAAATCTGTAAGGATTGTTAGATGTTTAGATTCAGTTTGGTCACGCCGGAAAAAAAGATTGTTACTGATATTGAGTTGGAAGATCTTGTGGTTCCCTCTTTTCGTGGGGAACTTAATATTCTTCCAGGTCACTCACCTTTAATGACAACTCTCAGTACTGGCATCCTTAAATATAAAGCTAAAGGTGAAAACAAGTACAGTGAAGCTGTTATTAGTTGGGGATATTGTGAAGTCAGCCCTGCGGGTGTCAATGTTCTTGCTGAAACAGCTGAAAGTCTTGAAGAAATTGATAAAGAAAGAGCCCAAGAAGCATTGGAAGAGGCAAAAAAACGTCTGACAGACCCAAGCCTTGAGGCAGATCAGATCCACAAGTTTCAGAGAAAGTTGGATCGTGCCCGAGCAAGGCTTTCAGTAATAAACTGATTTATAGCTATCTCATTTTGGAGCTTTTTTGTATCAAAGTGAAATATAAATCTGAATAAATTAATAAAAAGCAGTATAAATTTACCCATATTGAGAGCGCCTCTATCTGAAACCCTTAAAGTGAGGGAAAATAAAAGAAGCCAGGAAAGGGTCCGGGCTGCTCAGAATAAGAGGTACGTCACATGTCTGAACAAAAGAAAAAAACCCATATACTCCTGGTGGAAGATGATGAATCCATCCGTTATATGCTGGAAACAAAACTTTTTAAAAGTGGTTATACCGTTAGTGTTGCTGCCAACGGGCTTCATGCACTTCAAGTCATTCAATCAAAAAAGAATATTGATTTAATACTGTGTGATTTAAAAATGCCGGGTAAAGACGGTTTGGAGTTCTTAAAGGCCATGAAAGCACTAAAATTCTCAGCGCCAATGGTTATTCTCACAGGCTATCCAGAAAAAGGAAAAATTATTCAAGCTATTCGTGAAGGTGTCCGTGATGTTCTTCTTAAACCCATTAAACATCAAGAACTCATGGATAAGATCAAAATTTATATCAATGATGGTGATAACGATAACATAGACGAAAATATCCAGAACGTAGCCTGATCTTTAACTAAGAAACTCGTTTAATATTAGTTTGCTCTAACCTTTCTTCAATTTGTTTAATGCATTCATTGAATTTTTCATGATCTAAAGGTTTGGCTAAAAAGCCATTGACCCCATGTTTATTCATCTCTCTTTCAATACTGCGAATCCCCGTGAATCCAGTAATAGCAAAAATTAACATTGATTTATCAAAAGTTCGTACATTTTTAATGAGAGTGGGACCATCCATGATAGGCATCTTTGCATCTGTAAACATAAAATCAATGTCTCCTCGAGATTGTATTATATTGAGAGCCTCTTGGCCATTAGATGCCTGACATATTTTAAACCCAAATCGTGTAAGCTTTGAGGCTATAATATCGCGAGCTAAGTCTTCGTCATCGACCACAAGGCCTACACAGTTAAAATTATTATTCGTAATTTCTTGTCCCTCAACAATTGGAAGGTGGAGCATAAAGCTAGTTCCATTGCGCTTGTCACTCTTAAAAGTTAAATCTCCACCATGAGCTTTCATGATTCCGTAGGAAACACTAAGGCCTAGGCCCGTGCCTTCACCAACCTCTTTTGTTGTAAAAAATGGAGTCATAATTTTATCTTTTATTTCTGTTGGTATTGTAGGTCCATTATTAGAAATACAAAGTCGTGCTGTGGTAGACCTTTCTTTTATTGAGACTTTTAACTTTCTGTTTTTATGTCTTTGCATTAAGGCATGAACAGCATTATTAATAATGTTAAGAACAATCTGCTCAATTTGGTTAGGGTCACACTTTACAAAGATATCTTTGTCATAATCTCTAATTAACTCAATATCATTATAAGCCACCTGATTTTTAATGAGTTGAATAACATCTTCAATAACTTCTGCAAGGTTTGTCACAACAAAAGTAATTTCTTCGTCGTCTCGTGAAAGTCGCGTCAGTTGAGAAATAATTTTTGCCATTCGAGAAGTAGCTTTTAAAATAGGATTCAATTGCCACTTAAGCTCATCCAAGTCGATTTCTTTATTATCAATCATTGATTCAATATTCTCAGCAAACCCTTGAATAATCATTAAAGGGTTATTTAATTCATGCGCTACTCCTGCAGCTAATCGACCGATATCTGCTAATTTAGAAACATGAGCCATCTCTTTAATCGCAGACTCTTTTTCTGATTGGAGCTTTTTTATAAAAGAGATATCATGAATGGCGACAACAACGCTTTTTATCGTTTTAGAAATTTTCATAGTTTTTGCAAATATATTTACAGAGAATTTTCTTCCAGATCGTTTTCTAAACATTAAGTCCATTTCAGAAAGTTCACCAGTTACAGAGAATAAAAGGTCTTGAAGATCTCTCATTCGAACACGGTCATCTTTAGAAAAAAAATCAAGAAAATTCATTAGCTTTATTTTTTCAAGATGATATCCAGAAATTTCTTCGAAAGCAGAATTGCAATAAATGGGCTTTTTTTTGGATGTATCAAATACAATGAGGGGTGTGTTGATGGCTTCGTAGATAGAAAAATTGAGCTTTTTGGCTTTATTTTTTTGCTTCTTTATAGACACCAATGTCCCCTTTTGACTCAGCAGGGCTTCGTTGCCGTTGCGTTTCATAGTTAATAAAATCAGCTATCCACTGACCCGATCGATAATCTCTAGAATTAATATTAAATACACCAGCATAGGAATTCGGATCAGATATAAGGCCCGGATAGTTGGTATTGATGATAAATACACGGCTTCTTACAGAAGGGTGAATTTGACGTGCGTATTTTGCAGAAAGTGTCCCAGTTGCATAAAATATGGCAATTCTATGAGGGTCTTTAGAAAGGTGCCCATAAACATTGCCACTGAATTTTCTCGTTAACGGGACAAAAAAAGTTTTTCCAGCAAATTCTTTTTTAAAGCTATTGTAGAAATCTACATCAGCGGCAAAAATATAGGGTTTGACTTTATTAGATACAGGGTGGTGTAAATGAGAGAATTTTTTAAGACTTTTTTCAAAATTTAATTTTGAAACTTTTTGTGTTAACCCTTTTAGTTCTTCTGCATAGAACTCTAATTGGATTTTTCTCTTAGAAATACTTTTACTATCTAAGTTTAATGATTTTTTCACAGCTAGCTTGGCTCTAATAATTCTTCGAAGGCTATCATTGATTCTAGAAGCAGGTAGTCTGCCAGATCGAACAGCATTAACCAGAGCGTTTCTGGCTCGAATCTGTTTTTTTCGACTCCAGGCAATCATGATCATATCGACTCCAGACTCAATGGCCTTTATCGCACGTTCTTCAATGGTTCCTGCTTTGGCTGCTCCAAGCATTTCAAGGTCGTCCGTGATGACGATTCCATTGTAACCCATCTGGTCTCTTAAAATATTTGTGACAATTTTTTTTGAATATGTAGCTGGCGAGAGTGACCTATCTAGCTCTGGATAGGCTACGTGGGCCACCATGACTGCAGAAATTGGGTTGCCTTTAACAAATGCCTGAAAAGGAACAAGGTCTCGGTTCCTTAAAATTTCTAAGGAGTCTCTTTTGGTGGTGGCTCCTTTGTGGGAGTCTTGGGCAATCCCACCGTGACCTGGAAAATGTTTGGCTGCGGGGATGACGCCACCTTCAACAAGGCCTTCAGAAAATGCAAGTGCCATTTGAGAAACATGCATGGGTGAGTTTCCAAAGGACCTGTTTCCGACAAAACTTCTTCTTTCAGGATCAGAAAGGTCCATAACTGGAGCCAGGTTCATGTTCACACCGGTCAACTCCAGCATACGACCAGTGACAAAGCCAACATTTTTAACTAGATTTGGGTTTTCAGTTTGCCCTAGCGCGAGAGCACTGGGTGCTGGAGGAGAGGTCTTAATTCTGGTAACCTGCCCCCCCTCTTGGTCAATCATAATAAATAAAGGTAGGCCAGTTTTTTTAAGGGACTCTTTTTGAGCCTGAAGGTTCATTTCTCCTAAATCCCAAGGGGTTTTTATGTTTCTTTGAAACACAATCATTCCCCCTGGAGAGAATGATCGCAACCTTGGACCCATACTTTGGTTGTACTTTTTGCCTGCAAAACCAAAAATTAAAAGCTGAGAAATTTTTTGTTCAAGAGACATTTGAGATAGATAGAAATCTACTTGATCTTTGGAGCCAAGGTGCTCTCTGTAAAGCTGGTTATTATTTGCAGTGACTGAGGTTGGAAGCAGCAAAAAAGACAGGACAAAAGATAATTTTTTTATCCAAAAAGTCCTTTTAAAAGGGCTATAAATAGGAATCTCAGATATAATCTCTTTCATGGGGTGGGCGAATTCCTTTTTACATACATATGTATTCACACTACTTATCGGAATCGGAGGGTTCCACCTGACATTGCAGGCAGAAACTGGACCCAGTGATTACAAAGGGTTTTCTAGTGATACAGATAAAAGTATTGACCTGGATGACATTGAGGGCCCGCCCAATGGTCAGTCGGGTTGGGTGATTGTTGAGCCTATTAATGTGCTCGTATCAGACTCTGGAAACTCCACTAACGTCATTCCCTATAAGTATCGTCGTAAAAAGTGGGGACAAACTTTTTCACTGGCATACAGTATGTTTTACCCAAGTAATATTGAGAGTCATTTGGGAGAGCTTACTTTTGATGACATTTATGATCCAAATGCTGAAACTCCGATGATAGAAATGCAACTGACCTTTAAGAGAAATATGTTTTTAGGGAGTCTGGCTGTTGAAATTGGTTTGGGGTTTTACTCTAACGATTCTGATGTGGATGAAACACTTGTGAACTCCAACCTTGAGATAATTCCAGTCAGACTGGGGCTTAACTATACGGCAGACGCTATTTTTGAAACACCCTATATTGCTCCTTATGTGGGTGGGGGTGGCTACATTTTTAAATATAAAGAAACCCAGGGTTCAACCTCGTTTAATGGAACTACGCAGGTGGCTCCTTATGCCACGGTGGGTGCTAACTTCTCATTGGATTGGATTGAAAGAAGAACCTCGGCCATCGCCTATCTTGATGGGGGTATTGAGGTCACTTCTATTTTTGTGGAGGCACGCAAGTACTTCTCCTCTTCTGATGAAGCGGATCCTGATTTTGAAACCTCCTGGGACGGGCAGGCCGGACTTCGTCTGGAATTCTGAACTTCAAATTATATGTTCGACAGAACCCACTTGCGGGTGCAAAGCGTCTTCGCTCATTGTCATTTGCTTCGCAAATGCCACAGAGCGGATACGCTTTGCTCGCCGTTCGCCGTTCTTTCAAACATATAATTTGAAGTTCAGAATTCCAGACGAAGTCCTTTCTGCTTTAGTTTAGGCAAGGCTGAGTAGATACTGTAACTCGTCGTACACTTTGGGCCATGTAATTTCATTGATTCTTACGTTCAATCTTTGATCCGGAGTGATAGCATACTTTTTGTTGGGTCGGCCAGCCAGCTGAATCAACTTGTTTGTGGATAAAGGTGTATCTTCTGTGATAGTCAACGACAGAGTTTTAGGTCCACAACTTAAATCTCTTATACACAATTTTTTACATAATAACCGGATTAACATGACCCCTAAAAGATTCATGACAGGCTCTGGTGGAGTCCCAAATTGATCTCTGAGACCACTTTCTACTTTTTCAATATCAGCCTCTTCAGAAGCATCACTCATGGATTTATAAATACTCAAGCGCACTTTGATATCTGGAATATATTTATCAGGAATCAGTGCGGGAATTTTAAGGTTAATTTCAGGCTCCAGATCCTCTTTGGGAGGGCCATCGCCTTTGGCCTCTTGAATAGCTTCTTCCAAAAGTTCCAGATACAGCTCATAACCTACGGCATTGATCTGGCCGCTTTGTTGTTCGCCGAGAATATCTCCAGAGCCTCGAAGTTCCAGGTCATACTGAGCGACAGTGATTCCGCTACCTAGAGCCGTGTTTTCTTGAAGAACTTTCAACCTTTCCTTGGCGTCGTCGTCTATTTTTCGGTTTGGTGGAATCAAGAGATAACAATAAGCTCTTTCGCTACTTCTGCCGACTCGGCCTCGAAGTTGGTAGAGCTGGCTAAGTCCAAAGGCATGAGCATTATCAATGAACATAGTGTTAGCTCTGGAAACATCAACTCCGGACTCAACGATCGTAGTGCAAAGCAGAACATCAATTTCATGGTTAAAAAAGGAAACCATGATTTTTTCAAGCTCCCCCTCTTTCATTTGCCCATGGGCTACAGACATTCTGACGTCGGGAAGTATCTGCCGAAGTTCGTCAGCTAAAGCATAAATACTATTGATTCTGTTGTGAATAAAGAACACTTGACCGCCTCGAGCAACCTCATTCATGGTAGCTCGACGAATGGAGTCACCATCAAATTTGGTAACAAAGGTTCTTGTGGGCAACCGGTCTTGTGGAGGGGTGTTGATAAGACTCAAGTCTCTGAGGCCCACAAGTGCCATATTCAATGTTCTTGGAATTGGTGTGGCAGACAAGGAAAGCGTATCTACGTTCACTTTGAATTTTCTTAAACGTTCTTTGTGTTTGACGCCAAACTTTTGCTCCTCGTCTACAATCAAAAGCCCCAGGTCTTTAAAATGAATGTCCTTGCTGAGAAGTCGGTGAGTACCAATAACAATATCTACTTGACCAGATTTTAGTCCTTCTAGGGTGTCATTGATATCCTTCTTTGAAACAAAGCGATTGAGGGAGCGAATTTCAAGTGGCCACTTTTTGAATCTTTTTTTGAAATTTTCATAGTGCTGAAAAGTCAGCACAGTGGTTGGCGCTATAATGGCCACCTGCTTGCCATCCTGTGCAGCCTTAAAGGCGGCTCTCATGGCCACCTCTGTCTTCCCAAAGCCCACATCTCCACAGACCAGTCGATCCATGGGTTTGTCGGAGGTCATATCTGCTAAAATGGCTTCAATAGCACTCAATTGATCTTTAGTTTCATGGTGAGGAAATGAAGCTTCAAATGCTTCGTAATCCAGATCTGGTTGAGAATAAGGTTCTCGAGTGATCGTAGACCTTTCGGAGTAGATTTTTAACAGTTCGGCGGCAATGTCTCTAAGGTGATTTCTGACTTTAGTTTTTGTTTTTTCCCATTGTTGGCCACCGAGTTTGTCGAGGGTCGTTGGGTTGTGTGGACCAGAAAATTTTTGTATTTGTCCAATTCTGTAAATCGGTAGATAAAGACGGTCTTTGTCTTTGTAGTCAATCTGAATGAACTCAGCATCGACTCCCTGAATTGACATGACTTTCAATCCACCATAGATACCCAGGCCATGGAGTTTGTGAACGATATAGTCACCTTCCTTTAAATCAGCAAAACTGAGTGCCTTGAGAGATTCCTGAAAGTTTTGGCGAGATTCTTTTTTGGGTGATATTTTTTTACCGTAAATATCTTCGTCACGAAGAAAAGTGATTCGTTCTTCTTGAAAGCGAATGCTTTCTGGCAACTTGTGAGGAACAATGTGGATAACTTTAGGGTTTTGTCTCTGTTCTTGAATCCAAGTATCCCAGGTGTAATCTGATTCACTGGTGATTTTTCCAATGAATCCAATTCTTTCGAGCAGAGATTCTAACCGTTGAGATTGGGAGAGTGTTGCTCCGGTGAAAAACAAAACCTCGTCATTTTCTTTCCATTGACTGATTCTTTGTTTTAGGTAACTTTGAATTTCGTCTGTCTTGCTGCCGAAGCTTTTTATTTTAGATCGAAACTCTTGTAGGTGAGTGGTTCTATACTCCTGCTTTTCAATATCTCTTGGACGTTCACTGATATCCTCGATTTCAATTTTATCCCATTCTACTTGATGGGAGTTCATAGGAAATTGAATATCCTCAAATAAGGAATATAGGCCGTTCACAGGTGGATGAATAACTAGCTCTGAGGTTTCCTTAAAGTCAAAATCTTGGCTGGCTAGCAGTTCATCTCCTACACGTTTCAACTCTTGAGGTTCCAAAAGGAAAATATTTATGGGATCGAGAAAGTACTGAACGGGTTGGCTGAGCTCTGGATAAAGAAACGGTAACAGAAACTCAATTCCATGAAAATAAGACCGACCATTGATTTGGTGCAAAAGCTCCTGTCGGTCACGATCAAGGACACTTCTTGTGGACCAGTCTTTACTCAATCGACCCACAAAATCTGCCAAATAGTCTTCTCGGTAGAGAGACTCTCTGGCAGGAGCTAATTCAACAGCTTTTATATTTTCAAGGCTTCTTTGTGTTTCGGGGTTAAAGAATCTCATGGAATCAATGGTGTCCCCAAACAGTTCCAGGCGGACCGGAAGACGATGGGATGTGGGATAGATATCGAGAATTCCTCCTCGCAGAGCAAAATCTCCATAGTTCTCCACGACGGATGCGGGTGTGTATCCCAGGGACTCTAGTGTCTCAATGAGGTCTTTTGGGAGGTCCTGCCCCTGTTGAAGGTCAAAGCAAAGGTCTATATAGACCTCCTGAGGGAGGGTCTTTTGTAGGAAGGACTCTACTGTAGCTGTGAAAATCTGGCCAGGTCGGGCTTTTTGGGCATTGTGCAGCCATAGCATTCGTTCGCCAATTTTAGATCGGCTGGGGTAGAGACCAGAGTATGGGCTGACATCAAAAGCTGGAAGAGAAAAGTATTGCACCGAAGGGTCAAAAAACCTCAGCGCCTCATGGAAACTTTTTTCCACATCCTCAGTGGGGAACAAAAATAAACTGCTGCGCCGAGAGTTTTGCACTGTGGAGTGGGAACAAAGAGCGGCAAGACAGACAGGAGAGCTGGAGCCAAAAACCCGCACAATTGAGGAGTCCAACTGAAGGACTCTTTCCAAACCGGCAAAATGGGTCAATGACAGCGATTCAATATTCATAGTTGAATGTTAAAGTCTCCAATGAATTCAAAAATTTGCTGCACCGCAGCCTGACCGAGGAAGATTTGTTGTTTCCCACGGCATGTCGCGCACTATACCCCTTGCAATGGTAAAATCCCAAGCCTAGATCAAGGAAATTTACAATGTCTTTTCAAATAGCTTCTTATGAATTCAGTTTCTTATTCCTTGGTTTTGCTCGCTCTCACTTGTATATATAGATGTTTAAAAGACAACTGATATCAATCGACGGAGCATCACGATGTCTCAACTTATACCCGTATTTGCGCTGGCGGGGTTTGTCATATTTTTTGGCATACTTCTGGTTCTAGTGGCAGCCTTGTTCGGTCCAAAACCCAAAGCCTCAAAAATGAAGTCTATGTCCTATGAGTGCGGCCTTGTTGGCGAGGGGCAGGAGACCACAAAAGTGCCTGTGAAGTTTTATCTCACGGCCATTCTCTTTATCCTTTTTGATATCGAAATCATTTTCATGTATCCGTGGGCCATTGCCTATTCGGATTTTATTGAAGCAGGTCAGGGACTTTATATCTTTGGAGCCATGGCCGTTTTTCTTGCCATTTTTATTTTCGGGCTGTTCTGGGAGATCCGATCCCGCGCCCTGGAATGGGAGTAATCCATGGGTTCAGATATTTTTGAAGTCGGTGTGAATTTCGGAAAAATGGTCCTCATTTTTGTGATGATGGTTCAGATTGTGCCGTTGTTGGTTTGGGTGGAAAGACGTGGCTCGGCGTTTATTCAAAATCGCTTTGGCCCCAACCGCGTAGGCCCATTGGGACTGACCCAACTTTTGGCCGATGCAGTGAAGTTTATTTTCAAAGAGGACTTCTTGCCTGAAAAAAGTCATAGGCTTGTTTTTTATGCAGCTCCGATAATGGCTTTAATTCCTGCTGCTTTGGCGTTTGCAGCGATTCCTCTTTCAATGCCCATTGAAATCACGCAATTTGAAATGCTAGGCTCTATTTGGGGGCCCTACCGTTTTGTGTTTCAAGGTTATGAAATTGGTATTGGAATTGTGTTTGTACTGGGGGTGTCCTCTCTGGCAGCCTACTCACTTCTGATGGCCGGATGGGCCTCTTCCAACAAATACTCCCTTTACGGAGCCTTGAGAGCTTCGGCACAGACTATTTCTTATGAGTTGGCACTGGGCCTTTCTTTGGTGGGAATTTTGCTTTTATTCAACACCTTCAATTTTCAGGAAATTATTGTCCTTCAGGACAAAGCATTGGCTTTCAGCTTTTTTGGTCAGGAAGTTTCGCTGGGATGGCTTCCCAACTGGGGGGTCTTTTATCAGCCTTTGGGAGCCATTATCTTTTTTGCAGCCATGTTTGCTGAGTGCAACCGATTGCCTTTTGACCTTCCCGAAGCGGAAGCCGAGTTGGTGGCCGGGTATCATACAGAGTACGGCGGACTGAAAATGAACATGTTTTACATCGGTGAGTACGGTCACATGCTTGTGGCCTCGGCATTAATGGTGACTTTTTATTTTGGTGGATACAGTCTTGGTCCATGGCTGACTGAAGAAACTGTAAACGGTCTTTCACAATGGATTGTTGAATCTATTTCACCAACAATAGTGTATTTGATGGACATTCCATTTCCAGAATCATTTGCAGCAATATTTGAAGCTTCCCAAAACAAAGTTAACATACTGACCGCCTTTGTTTTTCATGGAGTGTTTTTGGGCAAGGTTCTGATCTTTCTGTGGCTGTTTGTACATGTTCGCTGGACACTTCCCAGATTTAGATATGACCAACTTATGGATCTGGGCTGGAAAACCATGCTTCCATGGGCTTTGGCCAACACCATCTTGACGGCCATTGTTGTGCTGGTCATGAGAATGAACTGAGGTAACAAATATGATGTCAGCAATTTTCTTTTACATACTTGCGACCCTGATTCTTGTTTTTGCCTATAAAACAATTACTGCCAACAACCCTATCCACTGCGCCCTTTATCTAGCCATCACCATGATCAATCTGGCTTTTTTATTTTTTGGCCTGAATGCCCCCTTTATTGGTGGCGTCCAACTGGTAGTTTATGCTGGGGCCGTAATGGTTTTGTTTGTGATGGTTTTAATGCTGTTCGACCTGAAATCTGAGATCCGGGCCTTTTCTAGAGGGCTTTTCTCAGGTCTTTTGAAGATTGCCAGCGCCGGTCTGATTTTTGGAATTCTGTCCAATGCCATTTTTAAAACAGGAGACCTTTTGGGGTTGGCCTCCGGAGGGCCTGGAATGCCAGACCCTGCAGGGACTTCTCGGGACTTGGCGATTATGCTTTTTACAAAATATCTTTTTGCATTTGAAGCCCTCGGGCTATTGCTGCTTTTGGTAGCTGTTGGCGCTGTGGCCGTATCCAGAATCAAAGGAGGCACCCATGCCAATTAGTGGTGTTTTGTTGGACGTTGGTATCAACCATTATCTGGTGCTGTCAGCCCTGTTGTTTACAATGGGGATGATCGGCGTGCTTATGAGAAAGAACGTCATTGTGATTCTTATGAGCATTGAACTGATGCTGAACGCCGTGAACCTGACCTTTATTACCTTTTCTACTTACAACGCCAATCTGAACGGTCAGATCATGGTGTTTTTTGTCATGACTATCGCCGCAGCAGAAGCGGGCGTGGGACTGGCGTTGGCTGTTGCCATCTATAAAAAGTTTAAAGAAGTGAACATCCGATTTTTCGAGCAACTGAGAGGCTAAAGAAGTTATGAACGAAAAACTTTTAATGGGATTGATGATTCTTCTGCCGTTCTTCGGCTTTTTGTTCAATGGCCTTCGTTTCAGAAGCAAGGACTACAAGCTGGCCGGGATTGTGGCCAGTCTGATGTCCGGGCTGACTTTTGTCATTTCTCTGATCCTTGTTGGCAAGCTGATAAGCCTTCCAGCTGCTGAAAGAGTGTTGTCGGCCAAATACTTTACATGGATGACGGCCGGAGATTTTTCAGTCAATGCGGCTTTTATGCTGGATCAGATCAACGCCATCATGATTCTGGTCATCACCGGTGTGGGAACCCTGATCCATGTATTTTCCATTGGTTATATGTCTCATGATGATCGCCCTTCCAAATATTTTGCCTATTTGAACCTGTTTCTCATGAACATGCTTTTGTTGGTTTTGGGGGATAATCTCCTGGTGATGTTTGTTGGTTGGGAAGGCGTGGGCCTTTGCAGTTACCTGTTGATTGGTTTCTGGTTTACCGACAGCGAAAAAGCCGCCGCAGGTATGAAGGCCTTTATCACAAACAGAATCGGTGATGCAGGATTCCTTCTGGGTATCTTTTTACTGTTTATCACTCTTGGAACAGTGGAGTTTGCGGAGTTGATTGCACGAGCCCCTTCAGTGCCTGAAGTAGGCTGGAGTGGACCTATCACACTGGCCTGTCTGTTTTTGTTTATTGGAGCTACGGGCAAATCTGCGCAAATCCCACTTTATGTATGGCTGCCTGATGCCATGGCCGGTCCAACACCTGTATCCGCACTAATCCACGCGGCCACCATGGTGACAGCCGGTGTTTACATGATTGTTCGTTTGAGCGGAATTTTTATTCTGGCCCCCAATGTGATGATGATCATTGCTATTATTGGTGCATTGACGGCACTTCTCGCGGCGACTATCGGCATGACCCAATGGGATATCAAAAAGATTCTGGCCTATTCAACGGTCTCCCAGTTGGGTTATATGTTTTTGGGCGTGGGTGTTGGTGCATTTATGCCTGCCATGTTTCACTTGATGACACACGCATTCTTTAAAGCGCTCATGTTTCTTGGTTCAGGAAGTGTGATTCATGCCATGCATGAGGAGCAAGATGTTCGTAAAATGGGAGGGCTTAAAAAACTCATGCCCATCACGCATTTTACTTTTGCCATGGGTTGGTTGGCAATAATTGGGATTCCTCCTTTTGCAGGTTTTTTCAGTAAAGATGAAATTCTTTGGTACTCATTTGCCAGTCCTAAGGGCCACTGGTTGCTTTGGGTGATTGGTGCGGTGGCCGCCGGTTGTACGGCTTTTTACATGACACGATTGATGTGTCTGACCTTCTGGGGACAAAGCCGGGTGCCCAAAGAGACGCATCCCCATGAATCCCCAGCGACCATGTGGATTCCTCTGGCTGTGCTGGCTTTCCTCAGCGTTGTTGGTGGTTGGATTGGAATTCCCCACGTGATCTCCGCTGTACTTCCAGGTCATCCACCAAATGTCCTGGGTGACTGGCTGAGTCCGGCATTGGCTTCTGTTGGTGAAATTCACGGTTCCGCCCTTGTGGAGTGGGCTTTGATGGGAATTTCAGTGTCCCTTGCTGGAATCTCGGCATGGGTGGCTTACGATTTTTATGTCAAGCACCCTGAACGTCCCCAAATGATCACTGAAAAATTAGGTTCAATTTATGGGGTTGTCTATAATAAGTACTTTATTGATGAAATCTACTTTGCCCGTATTATCAATCCCCTTGTGGATTTGAGCAAAGGCCTGTGGCTTTACATTGACGTGAACTTTATTGATCGAATCACTTATGTCATTGCTGATCTGGTCAAGGGAACAGGGCAGTTTCTACGTTCTCTTCAAGCCGGAAACACGCAAATGTACGCACTTTATATATCTTTGGGAATCGTCATCACAATCACCTACGTATTGATGGGATAAAACATGTTGTTGTCATTTTTGATTTTCTTACCTCTGGTTTACGCACTTCTGGTCTGGTCATTGCCTGTTCGGTATGCCCGACCCGTTTCTTTGGCGACGGCCACAGTTCATTTTATTATTAGCTTGGCACTTTTGGCCCGATTCAACCCCGGCACCCATGAACTTCAAATGGTGGAGAACATCTCCTGGATCCCCACCTTTGGAATCAACTATTTTGTGGGAATTGACGGTCTGTCATTCTGGCTGGTCCTTCTGACCACCTTTTTGACTCCACTGACAATTCTTGGAAGCTGGACAGC
>JAUILT010000150.1 GCA_030432925.1 Bdellovibrionia bacterium
CCCAAACAGGAAGAGCGCCACTGGCCCCGGTGAGACCCACAGGAGTGTTGTCGTCGTAGCCCACCCAAACTATGGTTAAAACTTTGGGAGTAAAGCCAGCAAACCAGGCATCTTTGGTTTCACTAGTGGTTCCCGTTTTGCCTGCGGCCACCCAGTCAAACCCCATTTTGGCAGAAGCCCTGGCTGTACCAGAGATCAATGTCTGCTTCAGCATTCCAACAAGAGCTGCAGCATTTTCCTTGCTGGCGACCATTTCTATTTGTTTGTTATCAGCCATGAAAAGGGTTTCAGAGTTATCAGCTGAGGTGATTTTTTGAATCAGGTTGAGTTCTCGCAGTTCACCAAAGTTAGCTATGGCCGTATAGGCTCGGGCAATTTCCCAAGGGGACATTTCAAAGGCTCCCAGGGTCAGTGAGGGAAGGGCTTTTATGGGAGATTCAATTCCAAACCTGCGAGCCACATCCACAATACCTGAAAGCCCCACTTTCAGGCCGAGCTTGGCGGTCGCCGCATTGAGCGAGCTTTTTAAAGCGAAAAACATGGGAACACTTCCGTAAAAGGCTCCGTCATAGTTTTGTGGAGACCAGGATTGTCCTTCGTATTTGTACTCAAAAGGGGTGTCCTCCAAAGAGGTGAGGGGAGAGTAGGGGGTGCCGTCTTCTTGAAGGGACTCCAAGGCTGTCAGATAGACAAAGGGTTTCATAATAGAGCCAACCTGCCTTCGGGCATCGATGACCCTGTTATACTGAGTGTTGCCAAAACTTCGCCCGCCCACAAGGGCTACAACGTCGCCACTTTTAACATTCACAGAGATGAGGGCGGCCTGCAGTTGTTTGCCTTCCGCCTTTTTCTTTTTTAAGGATTTGTACCAGTCTTCAAGAGCCACAACATGACTAGCTACTGTCGTCTGTGCCATCTCTTGAGCCTGAAAGTCCAAGCTGGTATAAATTTTCAGTCCGTTTTCTGCACTTAGCTCTAGGTCTGTGAGTTTTCGATTCACGGCCTGCACGTAATAGGGAGCTGGTTCTGAAAGAAGCTTTGGGGGTTTTTGTGGAAGAGGCTTTTCCTTAGCTTGTTCAAAAGCAGTTTCATCGATCATTTCTAATTCCAGCATTTTCTGTAAAACCAGAGTGCGGCGTTTTTCTGCCAGTTCTTTGTGCTTGAAGGGGTTATATCTACCGGGGTTATTCACGACTGCAGCTAGCAGGGCGCATTCAGGCAGACTCAATTTTTCTAAGGGTTTGGCAAAATAATGATCAGAGGCAGCGGCCATACCTCTCACCTGGAAGGGGCCATTGGCCCCCATATAGATAACGTTTAGGTAGTTTTCTAAAATGGTGTCCTTGTCCACTTGCAACTCTAGAAGGACTGCCATCAATTGTTCGTTCAGTTTTCTACGGATAGTTTTTTCACTAGAGAGGAAAAAGTTTTTTACTAGTTGTTGGGTGATGGTACTTCCTCCCTCAGCATACCGACCTTTAACAATGTTTTTAATAACAGCACGAAGTGTTCCGGTGATACTGACCCCTTTGTGCTCAAGAAAATCCGAGTCTTCAATGGCCGTGATGGCTTGGAGACACTCCAGGGGAGCTTGTCCTACTTGAATCACTCTACGAAGAATAGGGCGTTCATTGTAATACTGGGCAAACAAGATGGGCTGAAATTGGATAGAGCTTAAAGTTTGTCGGGTGGACAGTTCGGTGATTGTGACCACTTCGTGCTTATCATTAAAAACAAGAAGAAATTCATCTTGCTGATCTTCTGGCACGTTGATGAGGGCACAGTCACCGGCCAAGCCTTTATCTTCAGTGACAAGGTCTGGGTAGGATTGCTGGCAGCTCTTCTTGGGAAGAAAAATCCAATCCCCGTCCAATACTGACTGAGTGATCTGGCGTTGGCGGAAATTCAAACCCTGAAGGAGTTCACTGATGGAGCTACGAGAAAGAACTTGGCCCACTTCTATTTTTTGAGGAGCGGTGTATATTTCTACAGGCGGGAGAAACCAGCCCTTGGCAAGACGGTGTTGAATTTTAGAATTAAGACTCCATGCCCAAAGTCCAAGGCCTATGATTAAAAGCGTCATCAGCGAGAGTGCCAGTAATAAAACAGTCTTTAGTTTCATTGATTTCATCTGACTTGACTTTAGGTCTCGTCAGGCGTTGAGTCAAAGTATGAAACTGACGGACAAACAAATCAAAAGATTGGTGGCCCTTGTTTTTCGTGAACTGAAGGATCAAGATCTGATCACCTTCAAAGAGTCAGAGGACACAGTGGCTCAAAGGGGTCAGGAGCTGATTCGGGAAAACTTTAGGCAGGAGGCCCGATTGGATGAAGAAGTCAATAAGATGATGGACGATCTGGAGCGCCAAAACCCAGGAGAGTTTCAACGCTACAAAATGTTTCCCTTACTCAAAAAACGATTGGCTAAAGAGAAGGGGATTATTCTGTGATTTTAAGCGAAGAACGACAATCTCACCTAGTTCATGTTCTTATCGATGGCATTTGGAAAGATGACCTCGTGGACTTCACTGACGATGAAAAAGCTATGAGAGCTGGAAACCGAGCTATGAGCAAGTTTGTGGCCGAGTGTGAGGATATTAACAAACACGTTCAGCAAAAAATTGCCTCCCTCAAAAGGGGTGTGGTAGAAGGCTCTCCGGAATGGGATGTATTGTATTCTAAATACTTTGAAGAGGAGATGCAAAGGCGTGGCAACAGCTAAAAAAAAGAAAAAAGCAGCCCCAAAAAGGGCTGGTAAAAAATCTACAAAAAAGAAATCCATCGGCAAAAAGACAAAAGCTAAGAAGAAGACAGCAAAAAAGAAAACCGTAAAAAAGAAGACAGCAAAAAAGAAAACCACCAAAAAGGCGACAAAAAAGAAGAAGGCAGTAGCAAAGAAGTCGGCCAAAAAGAAAAGTTCAAAGAAAAAAGTAACAAAAAAAGCCGTTAAAAAAGGCACAAAAAAAAAGAGCATTTCTAAAAAAAAGGTGGCCAAGAAAAAAACTAAGCCTGCTAAAAAATCAGGCAAAGCAGGTTCTAAAGCTGTAGCTAAGAGGGCTTTCAGCAGGGATCTCGAGGGCTTATTCACTCCGTTGGATGATCGACTGATTGTTCAAGCAGAGAGTGTTTCCAATCAGACTTCCGGTGGAATTATCATTCCTGATTCGGCCTCTACAGAAAGGCCCACTCGGGGGAAGGTACTGGCTGTTGGTCGAGGGCATTTGAACTCTAAAGGTAAAATCAAACCCATGGATGTGAAAGCTGGAGATGCTATTTTGTATTCAGCCTACACAGGAAATAGTATTTTTATGGGAGAGACTGAGGTGTTGGTCATGCGTGAAAGTGATGTACTTGGAATTATCGGAAGCTAGATAGGGCGAACCCATCTATCTGTGGAGTAAGGGCTGAGGGGCATCAGCCCTTTTTTTATGCAGTTCTAAAGAGGGGAGATCACTACATATTGTAATGTATGGCAGGCTATGGTTTTCATTGACTGAAACAACTCTGGTGTTAGTCTTTACTCAAAGCGCGCTATAAGGAGTTCTGGTGAAGCCTTTCAAAGTCATTTCGACAATTTACTTGGCCTGTTTTTTATTTTTGTTTTCCATATCTGTACAAGCTTCCAATGTGAATTGGTCGGGGCT
>JAUILT010000151.1 GCA_030432925.1 Bdellovibrionia bacterium
CACACAAAATTGAAAAAGCGAGTTGTGCCCCGTAGCTCGGTAAGCCTTGGTTTCATCTAGCCGTTGCAACACTTCAATCAGTTGTGTTTCTTTTTGGCGGAACTCTTGAGCAATATCGTGAGCTTTATTGATAAGGTTGCGAATATTTTTAAAGCCCCACTGTTTTCGAGCTTCGGGCAGAGAAACAAACTGAGTCGCACGCATTAAAAAACCTCCTTTTAAAAGTCCAATGAATATATAACATGGTTTTTTAGAAGAGCTTTTTTAAAGGGTGACATATTAAACAGAAACAATCTCTTTGCTGGCTTCAGATGACGATCGCAACGTTTCATTTAGGTTTGGAATGAAAAACAATAGATATCTAAAAATTAAAATCATAGAGGCCATTGTGGAAATCAAAAAATCTTGTCAAGAAATGACTCCACTTTTTTTGATAACTACGATCGTGTGGCCGATACTCAACTTTCATTTCTTCGGAGTTATTCGACTTCATAAAAAATTGGGAAACACCCTTAGACTCAAAGAGCTTGTGCGACAATAAGTCTGGATTCTTTTTCGCTACGAACTTTAAGCAACTTTTTGTGACTTCAAAAAATCAATGATAAGGCACAAATTCTCAAGAGTCGGATTACTATCGTCCTTGCACATATCATAAAGAGTGGTTCGGGGGATTCCGGTAGATTCTGATAAGTGGGTGCCACCAAAACGCTTTATTAGGGCATAAATAGACGATTTGATATCGTCGGGATCTCCATCAATCCATGAAGCAAAAAAACCATCGATTATTTCCTTATCGCTGTATTTATTCATAAACTTGCGTTCTTGTACTGCCATCTTTCATTCCTTCCATGGGGATCGAAAAATATTCAGCCCAACTCGGCTCGGCAAATAAAGCTGTGACCTGAGACTCATCATAACACGTGAGCGGCCTACTGGGATTATTAAATACAAATTCTGTTAGAAATTTTATTTTTTAGTCGTCAGAAAGTTGACCTTGCCCAGAAAGATGTAACAATAAGGTCATGAAAAAAACAATCATCACCCTTGTTTTGACCATCGTCGCTGGTTATATTTCTTATCTTGCATCCTCTAAATATTTCTTTAAAAAGAATTATATGCAGTCATGTTTACAGGCTTCAATAAGCAAAGCTGGAATCTTTGGAAATGAAGTTCAGGTCGAGGACGCAACAAAGTACTGTAGTTGTATGGAACGTGTAACCATCAAAAATTGTGGTCAAAATCGAAGCTGTATTGATAAATTATCCGAGGACCCTGACAACCGAAACTCCTACAATAGTGAGAAGTGGACATGCATTGATACCTTTGTTCCGCAGGCAAAATCTATAGTTTTGGATAAGTATATTGATGCAACTATACTATCTCTTGCCAATAAAAAAGACTTAAAAAAGTTTAGTAATTCTCAAGAAAAACGAATGGCTTATGCTACCTGTGCTGTCAAAAAGTTAGCTGAACTGTGCAAAGTTGAAGATTTCAATGATTTGGATGATTGCATGACTTCTGAAAACGAAATTTATAACAAAAACTTTCGAACAAGTTGTTGGAACCTCCTTTAACAATTAAATAAGGAATTAAATACACTTAGAATCTATTGACAAAAAGAACTATAACACTCTAGATGATGAAGCTCTTAAATACATATTAGAAGGGTCAAATTTCGACGACGATCCTAATTTTTTTCTTAACTGTTTAACTGAAATTATTCGTCGTGAATCTACAGGTGGCTTAAGTGTGCCAGTCAGTCTCTTTAAAAGTTAGCTGAACCTTCCAGCATTTAGGATTCGTTGGATTTGGGCTTTGACTTTAACTGGATCCAATCAACTACTTACAAAAAATCTACTGTTGTCCATTCATGCAGTATGGATTCATTGAGCGAAAAACCTATTCGGCACGGCTTTTTTATTAGAGCCACCACTCCGTTTTGAGGTTTTGTAGAAAGCCTGGGGCCTGAAGGGACTCCTGGTTGAAAATACAATCAGCATGAGTTTTAGATGGCTCCACAAAAGCCTGGTGCATGGGCTCCACCTGACTGGCAAACTGATCCAGAACACCAGCCTGAGAACGCCCCCGTTCACGAACATCACGAGCCAACCGACGTTCCAGACGAGTCGCATAATCACATTCAATAAAACAGCTATGATCAAACAAGGCTCTGAGAAAGTCCTGGGAAAGAATCAGTGTTCCGTCCACCAGAATCACTGATTTGGGAGAGAGAAACTCCACCTCAGGTTTCCTTTTATGTGTGGAAAAATCATAAATGGGAATCTCAACGGAGTCCCCACTTTTAAGCTTTTCCAAAACCTGACTCATCAGAAAAAAATCCAAAGCCTCCGGATGATCAAAGTTCACAGAACCACCGTCAAAATCAAACCGATCACTTTGATCAATGTAAAAGCTGTCCTGATAGATAACATGACAGTGCTCTTCTCCCAGTTCTTGGTGAAGCTTTCTAGCCAGCGTCGTTTTACCAGAGCAGCTGCCTCCAGCAATGCCAATCAGTTTGGACATAGTACCTACTTGATATTATAAAGACGATCCCCAGCATCACCCAGCCCGGGCAACAGGTAACCCTTCTCATTGAGACCCTTTTCCACTGAAAGGGCATAGACTGTCACGTCCGGGTGCGCTTCATGCAGTGCTGCAATCCCCAGCTCTGAAACCAATAGACTCAAAACCCGTATTTCCCCCACTTCGTACTGTTTGAGACGGTC
Organism: Bdellovibrionia bacterium; assembly: GCA_030432925.1. Taxonomy (GTDB): domain Bacteria; phylum Bdellovibrionota; class Bdellovibrionia; order Bdellovibrionales; family UBA1609; genus JABSOQ01. Next base: position 2,730 of record JAUILT010000151.1, read on the forward strand.
AATACAGGCAACCACCGTATCTCCTGTAGCCAGCAAGGGGTCCAATAATAAAATAGGTTGCCCCTTGCTGTTTTCTGGTAGTTTAAAAAAATACTCCACCGTATTGTTAATGAACTTGTCTCGATAAATTCCAATATGTCCTGCCCGAGCAAATGGCATGGTCTGCATCAGACTGTCCAACATGCCATTTCCTGCTCTCATAATAGAAACCAGAATAGGAGGTGTTTTAATTCGTTTAACAGCGGCTTTTTGCAAAGGAGTTTCCACCTCTTCACTGATCAACTCATAATCCCTGGTGGCTTCAAAGGCCAAGTACTTGGAAAGCTCCTTAATAATCTCCCGGAACTCTGCCGACTCGGTCTTTTTATCCCGCAGATACCCCAATTTGTGTTCAATCAGTGGGTGATTTAATAACTTCAAATTTTTCATAACTCTCTTACCATTTCTTTAAAATACCGTTCCATCACTTTCAATTTTCAGCGGAGGGCTTCCGTCGGGGCGCTTCTCTTTAGCCAGCTTTCGGCCAGCCCACCAAGTTCCTCCCTCTAACACTTTTACCAGAGGAAAATTTTTTTCACTGACTCCTAGTTTTTCTCTGATCAATGGGGCTAACCGATCTAACAACTGCACTGTCAAGGCCCGCCACTCAATGATGACTGGGTCACTAGGAACGTATCGATCTTTTTTAAAAGCTTCTTTTAGCTTTAAAACACCACCATCCACAAAGAGTCCGCCATTACGATACTCGGCCAAACCCGTCAACTGGTTCAGCCCGGTGATTTTAAAACCAGCTAGCTCCAAAGGTTCCAATAAAGAGTAGGTGAGCCATTGGGACAGTTTGTGAAAAGCCACTTTGCCAACTGTTGGATGTTCCCAAACATC
>JAUILT010000052.1 GCA_030432925.1 Bdellovibrionia bacterium
GAGTTCAGTTTTCAATTGGAAATCCTAATATAAATCAGGAACAGCGATGCAAGTTGCTGAACCAAAACTTCCTAGCGGAGGTAATGGACAACTTTATTCAAATTCAACTTGCTTTCATATAAAAGAGGTAACTTACTGTTTTTATTTGTTATTGATTTCAACCACATACAAAAAAATCTTCGATTTCTCGAAGATTTTTTGGAGGTGGTGGAGGAATTCGAATCCCCGTACACGGATTTGCAGTCCGCTGCCTAGCCACTCGGCCACACCACCCTATAAATTTTCAAAAATATAGTCTTTGGGTGACTACACCCTTTGCCGCTTCTTTCATATTTCATAAGCGGACGAACACTATCGCAGAAAAGAATTGGAAAAACAAGCCTTGATCAAGTCTCTGTGAAGCTTCTATGTATTTGATTTTAAATGATTTTCAACAAAGCCACCACTGGAAGCCATAAGGCTCTGGGGGTCAATCAGTCCAACATCTCTAGGTTCACAAAAGGTCGGATGGCATAGTTTTCGGCTTTGGCTACGTGAGATAGCTCTATTTTTGACTTCAATTCCAGGTCTGCTAAAGTTCGGGCCACGCGAAGAACAGCACGCTTTCTCCGAAGACTCATATCTTCTCCCCAGTACCCTACAACATGAACCTCTTTTAATAAATCCCTGCTAACATCTCTTATGCTCAGCCGACTATTACTTCCTATACCTCTGGATTTTTGAAATTCAAAAACTTCTTTCAAATGCTCTCGAATATTTTCAGGAGCAATATTTTTATCTCCTCCCCACTGATCACTAAAACTCATCACATCAAATCGATCAACAACCGGTCCACTCAGTCGCTCCAGGTAAGAACGACATTTTCTCAAAGAAAAACGACATCGAATGATTTTATTAGGTACATACTTTCCACAAGGACAAAGGTTTGTCGTGGCAATGGTCTGAAATTGAGCGGGTAACCTTGCCTGCACACCCCTACGAGAGACTCTGACTTCTCCTGATTCCATAGGTTCTCTTAATGCCTCCTGAATAGATGTTGAAAACTCTAGTAGCTCATCTAATAGCAACACCCCACCATGAGCTCGACTCAGTTCTCCAGGGACAATAGGGCTTGACCCTCCTACCATAGATATCAATGGTATTGAATGATGAGGCGCCGACAGCGGGCGCCAACGAACCTCATCGCCAAACTGTAGGTGGATTTTCCGAATCTTTCGAAACTCCTCCTCGCTAGGTGGTCTTGATAAGGCATGAACTCTATAGGCGAGTGTGGTTTTTCCTGAACCTGCAGGCCCAGAAAGAAGAGCTGAGTGTTCCCCTGCCACAAGAATTTTTAACAACTCGGCCACAGGAGCTGACAGTGGAAATGCATTTTCATCTTCAGGTGAGCGCAAGAGGCTTAATGCATCTTCTGCCTCCACGTACTTAGCCATCTCCCTATCAACCAGCCCAGGAATCTGTAAAGTTTTGCAGTAAAGTTTTTTGCCACTTACGCCTGTCACCAAAGTCAGGTCTTTTTTAGAGGGCACAAATGAAGGTAAATCTTCAGGCTGGTGAACTCTTCCACCTAAATCCAACTCTCCATAAAAGTAACTATTAACAGGAAAATCATCTTTGTTAACAATTCCCAAGCACTTCAACATTCCAATCGCTACAGGCAAATCCAAGCCTAAAGAAGACTTTCGAATGTAGTTAGGCCTGAGGTTAATCGTAATTTTCTGCTTTTGAGGCCAAGGTAAATTACAATTATCAAAAGCTGTCTTAATTCTTTTGATACTTTCTTTGGCCAAAGTATCTGGTAACCCCAAAAACTCTACGCTAGGAATTCCCTGAGTGAGACTGATTTCTACTTCCAGTGGCACCCACTGAATTCCCTGCTTCATAAGTGATTGTATTTTCATAATTAAAAATTACAAGCAACCTCAAGGCCTAAATATAAATGCTTATGGCGAGGTGCTCTTGAATACCAGCGTCCGTAAACCTTCAAAAGATACGGACAAATAACCCATCCGATTTGAGTTTTATCAGAAGCTCTCACTCTCAAATTTTGAGAGGGGATGGTGTTTATCAATCTCTTCTTTGATTTTGGAGGTAGAGACAGAAGTGTATATCTGAGTGGTTTGAATGCTCGAATGCCCCAACAGCATTTGAATGGACCTAAGATCAGCTCCCCCCTCCAAAAGAGCTGTAGCACACCCATGACGAAACCTGTGAGGGTTTACTGTTTCTTCAAATCCAGCTTTTTCCGACCAGGCAGCCAACCAACGCCAAATATCTACTCTTGAAGGCCTCTTACCTCGATCATTCATTAATATGGAATGAGAACTCTGTTGAGCGAGTTTTGGCCTCACCTGCTCCAAATAACTCTTTAGCTCCGCAGCCAAGTTTTGAGTCAATGGGACAAGACGCTCCTTCCCTCCCTTGCCAATCACACGAAGCCAACTCTCTGTTTCGTTGAAGTCCTGGAGGTTCAAGCCAATCAACTCACTCACCCGACACCCCAAACCAAAAAGTAAAAGCAAAGTGATCTGATTTCTAGCTGTTTTATAGGGGTTCTCCACCTCAGAAGCTTCAAACAGTTTCTGGAACTCCTCCAACGTCAATACCTTAGGAAGAGCCGCTTTTACTTTTGGTGGACGCAGTAAATTCAAAGGAGGAATCTTCATTCCCTTGGTTTCACAAAATTTATAGTAGGTGCGAATAGAGCTGATCACCCGGGCCTGAGACCTGGTACTAAGCCCTTTTTTTTGCATGTATTCATAGATGGCCTGAATATCTTTGCTGTCTTTCAAAAACTCATCAAACAGCTCCAAGTCTCGGCGGTAAGCCAATACTGTGTTGCGAGACCTTCCTCGAACATGCTGTAAATCTTCAAAAAACTCAGTCCAGTAACCCAAAGCCATAACTTTAAGTATTACCGCGTATTTTTAACGATGACGCAAGCTTAGGAGGCACATAACGCTTAGCAATGTATCCTTAGTTTTACAAAGGCTGTGTGAATGAAATTAGCTGCCAAACCCAACCATAGCACCTAATTTTCCGATGTACTCCTCTACACCGTTAATGACTTCAAAGACCTGAAACTGCACCACCGTTTGCAATTCGCCATCTGTAGTATAAAAAGAGCGCAGAGTCAGTTTATGAACCCCACCATGCCCCATTTCGACATAATAAATGTCATTATCTACATACGGAGGGTGAATGCTCTCAAAAACTTCTGTCACCGGAGAGGATTCTCCTTGCACATCAATTTGAATTAACAGTGCTGACTGCCACCCTTGCTCTGTGAAATCCTCCACATAAATAACAATAGCATTTTTTAAATCCAAGTCAGACACCTGAGGTCGGCCAACAATATTAAACCTCACCAAGCTGGCAGCACTCAAGGCACTTCCCATAAGTGAGGGGCCATCTACATAATAGATATACGAAGTGGGTGATAAAACCAGATCCTTAAATCGAGACATGGCCGAGCTATCACCGGCACCCTCAGCAGCCAATTGAACAGCGTCAATCTGACTCATTAATTCATCACTCGTCAAACCAGCATCGGCTTCAATCCACCTTTGGGAGCAGGCTGTGTTGAATAACAGCGCACCCCCCACTAGGATGATTGTCTGAATTTTCAAGATCCACTTCTTCATGATAGATATTTTTCCGTTTCTCTTTTTAGCTTACTTCAATACAAAAAAGATTTTTCTGGGGTAACCAGACCAACCACACTGATACCCATCTGCTCTGAGAACATGAATCTCACCACGAAGAGTATTCGCATATTCATAACCATCCACGCCAATAACTGTCTGGGCATCATAGAACTCCATATAAGGAATTTGCAATTCAACTATGGTCCCATTATCGTGAATAGCCTCCAACTGAAGATCGGTTAAGTTCCAAGTCCCCGACTGATTGTCAGCATAGACTCCGTTAGGGCTGACAACTCTTAGGCGGTAGTAGCCGACAGGAAAAGGACATTCCGTCACCGGAGTAGAAAATACTTCTAGATACCCAGAAACATCCACAGGGCCAGAGTACCTTGAACTATTATTCTGATATGGTGAGTAGAGCGCAATGGCAAAGTCTACAGCATCATCCATAGAAGCATTGGCCGCTGTTAAAAGCTGATCCGTATAAGAACCACAGTCTCCGCAGTTCGGGTGATAGATTCTACCGTTCGGCGGAGAAGCTGTTGTACCCTTCTTTTTGTCGTCTCCACAGCCACTAAATATTGTTGCTGCAACAAAAAGTAAGGAGACAAAGAGTATCCAAACTGCCTGAGAAGACTTTCTTTTTTGATTTAGGGTTTTCATTTTCATAACCTCATTTTATTAGTTAATATCTTAAAACTCATCGTTAAATGCATCTTCCACATCAAGACCACTGAAGGATCCAAGTAGTTTGTATCCGCTATCAGGATTGATATCTCTCGTTGTATCCACGTCATTTCCACTCTTCCAAGATCGGCAGTCGTAGGGACCAATAGAAATAAACCAGCAGTAAGTTCTAGGGTTTCCCCACCCAGGAAGAGACCCATAAAGTGGGTTGGGAGCATAGGCCAAATCAAAATTCTTAAAGTACACTCGACCAGAGGCTTGATCAGGAGCCTGGCCATCACCACCAGATTCCATTTCATCAACAACTAAGACGATGGCACCATAGTAATCTTCAAAGAAACCATGATAGACATTTTTTCCATTTTTGGTGAACCATATATTGTATCTGTTGTCTCCTTCACTGTCACCAGAGGTGAAAAAACCCTCGTAGTATTGACCACTGTCTGTATAGGAAATTGCAACAGTCCCACCATAACGATTGCCACCCTTATTAGTTAGATTCACATTAATGCGAATATTCGTTGGGTTATTTCTGGCCTGCATAGTGTATTCCATCAGGCGCTCCAGGCTGTGCAGTTGGAACTGAGCCGTTGCCCCGTACTCCCAATTGTCACCGGGCCCCTCTCCTGGGCCAGAGCCTTCAGGAATAAATGGACCCTCACCTGGCTCAATCACTGTTAAATCAGAGTTCTGACTGTTATCGACGCCGTTAGAAGATTTCTTCTCAGCACAACCCATCAGTAGAATGCTGATGACTCCCAGTAATATTAAGGTTGGCCTCTTCATTTTCGTCTCCTCAGTATTTGTCTACTTTCTCAACTCTTGATAGAGCGAGAACTATGCCGACGCCCCTTTTTATATATATCTATATGAAATTACTAACTTATTTTTATTCAAGATCAGGAATCTAACAGCTAGAAAAAGAGTTCAAAGCTCCGGTGTATAGACAATTTTCGTCAGATAGAATTTTTCTTTGAATTTCAATTAGTTACACGAACCCTTCAGGTCAAGCCGGTGTTCAATACTTGAACAAAAACTTATAAGTTCGGAGAAAAACTCATTTTTTTCGAAAAAAACTAAAGTGTCAGAAAATTTGTCCGATGAAACATGTGTCAGGAGGTTGTACATTGAAACTCAACGCATTGGGAATCATCACACTCGCTACAATTTGCTTCTTTGCGGCTCGAGTGCTTCTAACTATGATCTGACTTAAAGGATGATTTCTCTCAAAGTGCTGTCTCCTTAGAAGGAGTTCGATTCTTAGTCATTGAACCATCAAAAGCTGGAAACCCTGGAACCTTTAAAAGCGATGGAGAGAATCGCTGTTTTTTCTCTAGCCGAGCTAATGGATAATAGCGCTTGAGAATCTGTCTCCAGCTATAGCCAGACTGGGCCAGTGATCGGGCCCCCCACTGACACAATCCCACACCATGGCCATGTCCTTTACCGGAGATTTTTATAGTGTCTCCAAACCACTGAAAGCTAAAGTTGGCACTCTTCAATCTGTTGAATCCTAAAATTCTACGAAACTCCTGAGAGGACAAGTGCCGAATAGGCTCTCCCTCAAATATTACGGCAATCTCAGCAATGCGACCGCTAGCAGATCTTTGAGTGACCAAAAGAGCTTTTAGTAATGCCTCCTCTTTCACAATCCCAAGGGCTTGTCTCAAGGAGTGAGTCAAATCAGGTTTGGTTATCTCCAATGTCCAGCGGCTTGATGGACTTTGTGGACAAAATGGATCTTTGACCGTTCCATTCTTCTGCTTCATTCCCCATACATGAAGAGGTTCTTCAGTCTCTCCCCCACAGTCAGCATGGTAAAAGGCTCTATACACCTGTTTTTTTTTATTCACTAAGTAGTAGCCTTGAGTATCTATAATGGCGCGAACAATTTTCTGCCGGTGTTTTTCGTTGGCACCAATCAGGTTCATAGCTTTGTAAACCTGATCATGAATGGTGGCCTCTAGGTGATAATTCTTTGCCTTCCTAGAGTTCATAATATTTCTCATATAAGAGCGAGAAGCCACCACCTGAGCCTTTAGAGCATTCATGGGCCAACTGGCAGGCATCTCAGAGGGCAAGACTCCAGCCAGATAATTGTCAATATCCAACTCTGCCACCACGTCAATACGTCTGTTTTTTCCTGGGTACAGGTACAGTTTTGATGGCACCGGATCTAGCCCCACATGAAGCATCTCGCCTTTCACCACCAGGCGCTGAGTAAAAATAGACAGATCCTTCTTACCTGAGGAGGGAAACCGCACCTGCCACTGACTGTTTTTGTTTTTAACTGGAGTCATGGAAATTTCTGCTACAGAAAATTGGGGGAGTGCCACTGTCTGATAAGGACTAAAGGCTTCTTTGGATTGAAAGCTCAACCCTGCTCCCTTGATACGGACAGTTTTCAAACCCCGTTTTACACGAATACGAACAAGGTCCTCAGCAAATGTTGAGTGAGATACCAGTAAGATAAAAAAAGCGAAGAACCAGGCTCTTCGCTTAAGTTTTATGTCGTCGTCCGTGATGCTCATGACGATAAAGTCTATTTCCCCTCTTCGAATTTCACAAATGGTTTTATCATATCCAGTGGCAACGGAAGCACAATGGTGTTGGTTCCCTCTCCGGCAATCTCCTGCATGGTTTGTAAATACGCCAGTTGTAAGGCCGATGATGAGCCGGATAGGATATTCGAAGCATCTCTGAGCTTTTCGGCACGCTGAAACTCCCCTTCTGCACTGATCACCTTAGCTCGCCGTTCTCGCTCAGCTTCTGCCTGCCGGGCCATGGCTCGCTGCATCTCTTTGGGTAAGTCAATATGCTTGACCTCCACATTGGAGACTTTCACACCCCAAGGCTCCGTAGCCTTATCTATAATTTCTTGAAGAGTGTGATTGATTTTCTCCCTACTGGAGAGAAGGTCGTCCATTTGATATTGTCCAAGAACTGAGCGCAATGTTGTCTGTGCCAACTGACTGGTGGCAAAGTAGTAGTCTTCCACTTTGGTCACGGCACTTTCTGGCTCCAGCACTCGAAAGTAAATAACAGCATTCACCTTCATGGAGACGTTATCTAAAGTGATGACATCTTGAGGTTGAATATCCATGGTCACTGTTCGAGTGTCCACACGGATCAAGCGCTCCACTCCAGGAATCAGATAGATCAAGCCCGGCCCTCTTACACCAATAGAGCGACCAAATCTCAAAACCACGCCTCTCTCCCATTCAGGAAGAATTTTAATGATGGAGAAGATCAAAAATAGACCAAATCCAATCAAAAACATTAAAATTTTAATATCAAAACCCAGTATCACGCCTTAGTCCTCCTTTTTAGTTCCAATAACCAATGTCAATCCTTTAAAACCATTCACATAAACTGTCTGATTGAGTTCCACATCGACTGTTGAGCAAAAACTCCAGGTTTCCCCAGCAATTTCCATTTGTCCCGTGCGTTTATCATCACGAACCGTAACAATCACTCCACTTTCTCCCATAAGGTCATCGTAACTGCCCTTTCTACGAACATTACGAGTATTGAATGCCATATAAGCCACGGCAATCATGAGCCCTCCCATCACTCCACTGGTAATTATGATGATATCCAAAGGCAAGCTGTACCCTCCCGAAGTTCGGGGATCAAACAGGAACAGGCTTCCAGCAATAAAGGCAGCAATTCCACCAACCCCCAAAATTCCAAAACTGGCCACAAAACTTTCTGCAATCATCAGTGCTACACCCATCAATAAAAGTAAAAGTCCCCCATACTGAACGTCCATTTTATGAAGAGCCACCATGGAGATCACCAACCCAATTCCCCCGACAACACCCGCCACCATTGTGCCTGGATGAGTGATTTCAAAATAGATCAGAGCCAAAGAGGCCATAAATAAAAGGTAAGCCATTTGAGGGTCTGTAATGAGAGCCAGAAATCTATCACGAAAATTAGGAGTGATGGTTTCAAGGTCTCCGACCACCACCTTTTGTTCTTCACTCTCTGACATTTTTACCGTACGCCCTTCGGCAAACTGCAAAAAATCCAACTTCCGGTCCGCCACAAAATCAATAGCCCCTATTTTTTCAGCTTCAGTAGCACTCACAGCTTTGGCTTCAGTAATAATATCTCTACCAAACTGCTGATTGCGCCCTCTGAGTTGAGTGATTCCGTCCAGCCAGCTGGTAGTGTCATTCAGCATTTTCTTTCTCAGATCCTCAGGCATATCCTTGCCATCCCCTGTGATAGGTGTCGCAGCTCCAAGGTTTGTCGCTCGCATGGCACCATTGACATGACAGGCCTGGTGAATAATGGCTCCAGCGCTGCCTGCGTGGGCTCCAGATGGAGAAACAAAGCACAGAACTGGCACAGGGGCATTCAATATTTTTTCCACAATCATACGTGTGCTTTGCAAGCTGCCACCAGGAGTATTGATATTTATTAAAAGCGATGAGCAGCTTTTTTCTTGAACTCTTTCTAGCCCTTTGTTGAGCATATCTATAGAGGCCAATCCAATGGTGCCCGTCATAGCCACTTCTACAGTACAGGAGGATTTTTGGAGTTCTGTCGAAACCTCTTTGTCCTGGTTGGACTGAGCCAACAAAATGAGTGGCATAGCCAAGATACATGCAAAAACCAATTTCACTAAGACTCCTCCCATCGTTTGGAAAACAACTTCATGTGATTCCACACTTGACGTTTATAGGTCTGAATCTCCTGGCCATCACCCTCCAGCATAGAGTCCAAAGAAAATGTATAAAGCACTTGAGATTTTTTAAATTTTTCGATGGTCCCATAAATCTTTTCAAAGTGCTCTTCAAAATAAACAAACCAACGAGCGGCCACAGATTGCTCAAGAACTCCTATCACCTCCAGGTTCATCTGATTGATTTCTACAATGGATGGGTTTCCAATCCCCACGGCTTTGAGAATTTTTAATGCCAAAGCCTTTTGAGGTTGGTTCAAAGCATGATTCGTCAGCAAAGCCACTGGCGAATCTGTTTGCAAATGAATTTGAATAGCTCCGCCATCAGAAGAAGAAAGCAGGTCAGAAGAGCCTGTTGCTTCAAGAGGCTCCGGAGAGTGCTGAAAGCCTTCTGGAACTATCACCTGGGTGATCCCCAAAACATCTTTAATATATTGGTACTGAGCTGGGCTAATCATAGATGGCTCGACTCTACGAAAGTCCTGCAGGCCTGTAAAGTGAACTCAAGACTCACTAGTAAGTAGCACACCGAGCCAACCCTCTTGCTTGCCTATTTTTTAGGCTTTTTAAAAAACATCTCTTTGCAATTCATGTCTCAAGTTTAGACAACTTCGGCCGATAAGAGAGGTAAGTGGCCATCAGGCACGATAATGAACGCTCATGGAGGAGTCTTCAAAATGAATACAGAGAAAAAAATCAAGATTGATGAAATCACGGAAAAGGACCTCTCAGCTTCGGATATAGCAAAATTGACTGTGGAGGCTGTCATCCATCGGGCAGAGCCCATAGATCACCGCCAAAGCATGATTGAGTATTTTAATCATTGCAGTCTATGTGGATCTGAGTTGGAATTTACACATGTCACACAGTTTCAATACGGTGAAGTCCACATGGAGGGTTTTTGCCCCTGTTGTGAAATTAAACTCAAAGACGAAGTTCACTCATTGCAGTAGAGGTTTCAAAGAGCTATGAATTTTTACTTGTCAACACTACTCGTGGTATTTTTCTCGCTGCTCTCGATAGCCAAAGTAGAGCAGGGAAAGCCTAAAGAAGATCATTTCGACTATTCGAGTCTCATTCGTTATGTAGAAACGGTCAATAACTTTGGCCGTGGAGGAGCGGCTCTCACCAATAGTAAGGCTGGGCTTTGCGCTGACGAACCCCTTTTGAATCGCTCCAGTTTTGCTGACCCATCTCTAGAATATCAAGTTGCTAGCCGCTCAAAAAGAACTCCCAGTTCAAATGAAGTATTTGCTACCAGGCTGGCTCATGAAGGTTGGGTAACTGCCGGAGAATGCATTCCTACTTCAAAATCATATCAAAAAAAATATAGAACCAAAAATACATGCGATCGAAGTAAGTCTGGCTGGGCTTGTCTGAGGGGGGTCCGGTATGCCGTTGCCGATGCTCTTGGTCGCCCTAGAGATTCTATTAGTCTGGGACTTCATGCTGAAAATTCAGGGAAGCCTCTTATGAGTCTGGGTTTTAAACCTCTCAAACCATGCAATGCAAGAACAGCCCCTCTTGGTACCGTTTTAGTTTACCACGGCCCAGGGTCTGGGCACGCTGAAATTAAGTCCAAAAACCCCTCCAATAATGGGGTTTACTACTGCTCAGATTATTGCTCCGCAGTTCCCAGAAATGAAGCGTCAAGCAAGCGCACCTTAGGAGGTTGTTATGTTATGTAAAAAAAGTAAGATCTTTCAAGCTCTTAAGGCTTTACTTTTTGTATCTCTACTTTCCACTGGAGTTTTGGCCTGTGCCAAAGGCTTGAAGAAAGCCGCTTTAACGAAAAGGCCAGCCTCACAACCCGTCTGCACTAACTGCAGTGAGTTCATAGAAGAAGGCAGAAAAGTTATTGATCAATTGACTGAGAGTGAGCGTGAGGTAGATCCAGAAAATCTTATCATTTCCGAAAAGCAGGCCAAAGTGCGAATGGATATGATCAAACTTATTGATCAGTTTCTAACAGGCAGATCTATAAAAGATACACTTGTCATGGACGCTGTTTTTGATGTGTGGATGACAGTTGCTAGTTATGAGAGGAACTCTGAAGTGGGAGAGTCCAATTTCGAGCACTTCAAACATCACCTAAAAGCTATGCACCTCCGCTTAGCACAAAGAATTGCATCAGCTAAATCAGGTGAAGAGAAAAGTAGATTGAACCTCATCCGACTTAGCCTAGATGGCGCAGAGAATGCCTTTAGTGGAGAAGCTCAAGACGGCCCCTGAACAGTCTCTCACCCCTCCAAGTGAATCAAAATCCGCTCGGCCAATACACGATTGAAGGTGGGGAGTTTGGCGATGTCTTCGACACTGGCAGCCTTGATTCCCTCTATGGATTCAAACTTCTTCAACAACCTTTGCTTGCGTTTCTCACCCAGGCCAGTGATCTCGTCCAGCACGCTGGACAAGGACACATCATCCCGGAGCTTTCTATGAAAGGTGATTGCAAACCTGTGAGCTTCGTCTCGAATACCCACCAAAATGGCTAAGGCTTCTGAATTGTTGGCAAAGGTTATCGGATTTTGCCGCCCTGGAAGAAAGAACCTCTCTTTGCTTTGGCTCACCTCTTTGTTATCAAATGTCCCCAAAATACGTGCCTTAGCCAGCCCTACAACAGGGATTTCAGTGCGACCAATTTCTTTTAAAACTTCAGTAGCCATTTTTAGCTGACCTTTCCCTCCGTCAATCACAACTAACTGTGGATCATCGTATTCTGTATGCTTAAAGCGCCTTTGCAAGACCTCTTTCATGGAAGCAAAGTCATCGGACCCTTTCACCGTTTTGATCTTGTAACGACGGTAGTCCTCTTTTTTAGGGAGACCTTCCTCAAATACTACCTGAGAAGCCACATTCTGAGACCCTTGAAAATTGGAAATATCGTAGCACTCAATCCTTAGCGGACTTGCTGGTAAATGCAGTTTCTTTTTGATTTGCTCCAGACCTTCCAAACGATTTTCATGTTTAGAAACTTGATCCTGAAAATGACTTTGAGCATTGGTCATGGCCAGATCCAAGAGCATTTTCCCCTTCTCCCCCGTGGCCAAAGAAATTTTAGGCTCTTTCCCCTGACGTTCCACAAATACGGCTTGCAATAGCTTTGTAATATCCATTCCCAAATCCACCTGAAGAATAACCTCATCGGGAATAATATTATCTGTGTAATATTGATTCAAAAAACTGGTCAGCCAATCTTTAACCTCCTCTAATTCGCTGTTGGGGTTGAGACGGGCAATAAAATAAGGACGACTTCCAATCACTCGACCTGAACGAATATGCAGTGTTTCTATCAACACTCCCCGTTCATCTCCGTAAAAAGCCACCACATCTTGATCTTTTTTAGCATTGGGATTCACCACAGTTTGCTTTTCTAGAATACGCTTAAGAACTTCAATGGAATCCCTAATTTTTGCAGCAACTTCAAAACGCTCCTCACCAGCAGCCTCAGTCATTTGGTGAGTGAGGTTTTTCACCACTTTTTTTTCTTTACCTTTTAAAAACTCCAAAGCTGATTGAACGTCTTCTTGGTAACCCTTTTGATCAATCAAATCCACACAGGGAGCCGTACATCGACCTATTTGATAAGTCATACAAGGGCGCTTACGACCTTTCATAAAACTATCTGAACAATCACGAATGCGAAATGTTCGACTTAGAAACCGAATGGTTCCTCTCACAGCCCAACCACTGGTATAGGGGCCAAAGTAAATTCCCCCATCCTGTTTGACCTTCCGAACCATATAAAAACGAGGAAAAGCATCGCTAACACTGCACTTAATATAGGGGTAAGTTTTATCGTCCTTAAGACGAATATTATACCTTGGCCGATACTTTTTAATCAGCGAAGCCTCCAGTAAAAAGGCCTCAACCTCTGTTTTAGTCAGAAGATAATTGACTGTATCTATTTGATTGACCAGATACTTTGTTTTTAAGCTGTGATCAGCAATTTTATTGAAGTAGGAACGCACGCGGGCTCTCAGGTTTTTTGCCTTACCCACATAAATCACTTTATCTTTGTCATTTTTCATTAAATAAACGCCCGGCAAAGTCGGAAAGTCCTTAACTAATGCCTTCAGTTTATCCTTGTCTTTTGACATTTATACCGATCCGGTGAGCCTACTCCAAAATTTTGCTCAATCAGGAGTGGTTTTGAAATTGTGCCTCCAAATATGATCTAGGCCGCTAGCACTTTCACCACTTTGAACCAAAAGTCTCATCTGTTGACGGATGCTCCTCACATTTTGGTTGTAAACCACATCCCAGTAAGCCTGAAACTCCATCTGTGAGACCTCTCCATCGTCATTGTGATCTATGACATCCCATAAAAATGTGTACACCCGCCACTCATTGGTTGGCCCCTCACAAACATCATCGGGAACGTGTTCCACGCCTAGGGGTGCTCGCCTTGGAACCATAAACTCAAATTGAGCATTGGAGTCTTCCAGCTCAAGAGATACCCATGCTGAAAAAAATGAGGCCCAGCCTTCAGAAAGAGCCAAACTGTTTGTGTAACAACGATCAATAAAGTGCTGACCGCCACCAAAAGTGCCAATGTTCGCTCGATCATAAATAGCATGTCCCATTTCGTGACCGACTACATCCCAATGATCTCCCCGTGTTAAGTGCACAGTGCCCCACGAGTAATAGTCTCCTCCAGAAGGCCACTCAATGTGCAGAGGCCCTCCCCAAAACTCCAATCGATCAATCATTGAAAATTTGGAGACAGCTCGATGACCAACCTCCCAAATCATGACAGCCTGCCCCTCAGGAGACTCTGAATCAAAAATCAAATCGTGATGAGAGCCGCATGTTCCAGTAAACTCCACCAAGTAGGAGCCATTTTTCTTTACATTGATAAAATCATTGGACAGCTCAGCTTGAAATAACACTTCTTCACCAATGGATTTATTCTTACAAGTGGTCCTGCTGATAAAGGATAGGTGAAGCAATTCTGCAACATCCCCACCTTTTCGAATCAAAGGTCGCACCGTTAGATCATTGGCTTTCAAGGGTGTTTTTTCAATGACTGAAGGGCTCAATGTTGATGAAATGCTCATACGCAGAGGCTCTACCAAGCCAGTTAGACCTGAGTCATCAATGGCAGCAAAAGAAAGCTGAGATACAAAAAAAGAAAATCCTACTAAGACATTTGCAGTCCACAAAAATCGAGTCATGACCTGTCCTCCTTGACTGCCAAAAAGTCTACCACAAAAAGCTTTTGGTTTCGAAGACAGAACATTGAGTCTTTGGGCATTGCATTAGGAATGTATTTTAATAGTAAGCTCTTACCTGCATCTGCCCCCGGTATTGAGGGCTTTTATTCCAACCCCTTTCGTAGGCTTTTAAGGTATTTTCTACAGAATCAATGCTAAAAACCGCAGAGCCCATATTCTCCTTTTGAAACAAGAGCCCACTCCCCAAATACACAGCAGCATGCTCCAGCGAAACAAAAGGAAACCATTTCTTTTTGGGTATATGATTTTCTACAATATCCTCACGAACCTCTCCATGGGCCTCTAACAATAATAAGCTTCCTTGTTGCCACAAAGCTCCTGCCTGCAGCTCTAACATTGAACTCTTTTTGAGCCAGTCCGTAATTTCCCATACTTGAACAGGAGCGGGTACCTGCTCTCTCTCAGGGATTAACCCTGCTACCTGAGCAGCACTCCAAAAACAATTGGGTACATGACCGTAGGCATATTCTCCTTGAGAATATTTTCTCTGAACCAGTGTCACAGCTTCGAGAATTTTTAAAGGCAATTGGTCTACGATATTTTGACAGGTGGACTTCGAGACAGAGTTCAGGCAACAAGTAACACCCCGATAGGTGATATTATTTTCTGGACATACAAAAGATTCATCCGCAATAGCCAAACACTGAAAACTAAAAATAAGAAACAGGGCTTGCTTGAATATCTTAAATGACTCTTTAAAAAGCATATTTCCTCGCCTTAGAAAAGCCCCATTATAGCGGATTCATTTTTAATATATAGCCTACTTGAAATTATTTTAGAGTCTCTTCTCTCTCCAAAAAGAGCCCCTCTCAAAAGAGAGGGGCTCCAGAATAGATATTGACCGTTTAGGATGATGTCGTTTTATCAGTGGTTAAAGTGCCACCCCCCCTTAGTTTTGAGTCTGCTGGTTCCTGCTTTGGTAGAGTTGCAACAGGCGTTCCAGCTTCTGAGTTGATTTATTTTGATGTCAGAAAAAGGGCACTCAATAAATCGTCTATCAAATCGAGAAAGGTTTTATAATTTCATGTATTTTCAGTAGGTTATAAAATCGTTAAAAATCTTTGCAGTGTCAGGTTTATACCAATCTGGTCTCTTTCTATTTTTTGTTTTTTTCATCATCTTTTTTTTTGAAAAAAAATTTATGGGCTACATATTTTTGTCGACCGCTGGGTGGCTTTGGAAATTTCCATTGGCTAATTTCTGACTTCATACACTCCCAAAGGTTCTCACTGCCAAATTCAGCAGTGACTTTTTCGGCACTGGAAACATTGCCGTCAGTTTCTATTTTCCAGTCCATTTTAATTCGTCCCTCAAGTTTTTCAGGCTTGGACTCAAGAAACGTGTTGTAGCACTTTTGAATAGATCCAGACTGCTTAATAATGGTGTTTTTTACCTGGTTGATAATATAGGGATCGTCCTCAGGCTTTACTGCAAGATGGCTCACTGGATCGTTCTTTAACAAGTTCAACGCCAAAAGTATGATGACCACGCATAATAAAAATATGATGGCAATATTTTGAAGCTTATTGTTCATGCCCCCTCCCCGCTTGCATTGAAGAAATTATACCTTTATGAGAGTTTGCCCTGCAAGATATCGTCTAACTCGACATCCACACTTCCGTCCAGTAAAGTCAGTTCTATAATCTCCAGACGCTTAATCTCATCACGAATTCGAGCGGCTTCTTCAAACTCCAATCGGTCCGAGGCCTTTTTCATTTTCTTTCTAAGGCTGGTGATCTCTTTTGTCAGTTTCTGTGGGCTTCCCTTGTAACTCGTAGAAGGTGAAGCTACAATGCCAGCGGGCATTTCTGTGACGGCCATTCCATAAATTTCTGCGAGTCCTTTTTGAATGGATTTCTTGATAGTTTTGGGAGTGATTCCATACTGCTTGTTATAATCCGCCTGGATTTTTCTTCGCCGAGTGGTTTCATCCATAGCCTTTTGCATACTCTGAGTCATGGTTTCAGCATAGAGAATGACTGTTCCTTCCGAGTTCCTAGCAGCTCGTCCAATGGTCTGTATCAACGATCGCTCAGACCTTAAAAAACCCTCTTTGTCGGCGTCAGTGATGGCCACTAGACTAACCTCTGGGATATCCAGCCCCTCTCGTAACAAGTTAATGCCAATCAATACATCAAACACACCCAATCTCAGGTCACGGATAATATCCGCACGCTCAATGGTTTTAATGTCACTATGCAGATATTTGACCTTAATACCCAGGCTTTCATAGTACTCGCTGAGATCCTCAGCTGTTCTTTTTGTCAAAGTGGTAATCAATACCCGCTCCCGCCTTTTGACCCTCTTGTGAATTTCACCCAACAGATCATCTACCTGATTTTTGGCAGAACGCACTTCCACCTCAGGATCAATCAAGCCCGTGGGTCGAATAATCTGCTCGACAATCACACCTTCACTTTTTTTGAGTTCGTAATCTCCGGGAGTGGCTGATACATAGACCACCTTATCTACATAGGACTCGAATTCTTGAAAATTCAAAGGTCGGTTATCCAAAGCGCTTGGAAGACGAAACCCGTGCTCCACAAGGGTCATTTTACGAGCCCTATCACCACGGTACATACCCCCAACTTGAGGAACCGTAACGTGGCTTTCATCAATAAAGGTCAAAAACTCTGGTGGAAAATACTCAAGCAGGGTAGGAGGAGGTTCTCCAGCGGCCCTTCCCGTCATATGACGAGAGTAATTCTCAATCCCAGGACAAGTCCCCATCTCAGAGATCATTTCTAAGTCAAACAAAGTCCTCTGCTCAATGCGTTCACGCTCCAAAGGCATTATCTGATCTTGGTAATACTGAATACGCTCGCGCAGCTCATTCCGAATGGTTTCAATGGCCAACTTATTTTTGTCATCAGTACTGACATAATGGGACCCTGGATAAATAGCCGCCTGATCTAACTTCTGAAGTTCCTGACCTCTTAAAGGATCCACCCAGACCAGTCGGTCAATAAAATCACCGAAAAACTCCACACGAAGAGCCCTGTCCTCTTCATAGGGGGGCATGACCTCCACCATATCTCCTCGAACTCGAAAGGTTCCCCGATGAAAATCAATATCATTTCGTGTGTATTGAATGCGTACTAACTCTTTTAGAAAATGGTCTCGCCTTAACTCAGTGTTGTTCACCAGCTGAATCATCATTCCCTCATAGGCCTCCGGGCTTCCCAGACCATAAATACAAGACACACTAGAGACAATAATCACGTCTCGCCGCTCAAATAACGAACGAGTGGCTGAATGTCTCATTCGATCAATCTGCTCATTGATGGCCGAGTCTTTTTCAATAAACGTATCTGTTGAAGGGACATACGCCTCAGGTTGATAGTAATCATAGTAACTGACAAAATATTCCACGGCGTTTTGTGGAAATAACTCCTTGAACTCTGTGAACAGTTGAGCCGCTAGGGTCTTGTTGGGAGCCAAAATTAAAGCGGGCAAGTTCAACTGCTGAATAGTATGAGCCATGGTAAAGGTTTTCCCAGAACCCGTTACCCCCAAGAGTGTCTGATGGTCTAAACCGTTTTCAATATTTTCACACAGTTCAGCGATGGCTTTGGGCTGGTCACCGGCAGGCTTGTACTCCGAAGCCATTTTAAACTGTGCAATGGTTTCGGTTTTCTGACTCACTCTACTTATCCACTTCCCAGAATGTTCCAGCAGGAGTATCTTGAATGGAAATTCCCATTCCAGATAACTGGTCACGGATTTTGTCGGATGTGGAAAAATCCTTATCACGGCGGGCTTTTGCACGCTCAGCAACAAGTTGATCAATGTCTTCACGCCTGAGGTTTTTGGCATCCAACAATCGGTTGTCCAAGGCCAAAAGGTACTCTTCAGGGTTTTGCTGAAACATAGCCAGAAGGCCACCCTTATTTTTGAGCCAATGGAAGAATACTTCAGCCACTGCTTTTTTCTCCGGCGTTACCTTACTTGGTGTACGTACCAAATTGTTATAACCCCTCACCACTTCAAAGAGCCTCGCCAGCATCTGAGGCGTATTAAAGTCGTCATCCATATCTTTTTCAATCTCTTCATCCGCTTCAATGATGGTCTTTTGAAATTTCTCAGGCACGGGCACTAACTCTAGGTCCAAGGATAATAGCCCCTGAGCATGAGCCATAGCCGAATAAATTCGAGCCAGAGCGCGGACAGCCAGTTCTACCTGAGCATCGGAGAAGTCAATGGTGGAACGATAATGGGCCTGAAGCATCATGTACTTAAGGATCTCCCCATCGTACTGCTCCAAAAAAGATCGACCGGTTTTTACATTCCCCAAAGACTTGGACATCTTTTGGTTTCCAAACTCCAACATGTTATTGTGCATCCAGTACTTCACAAAAGGCTTTCCTGTGAGAGCCTCTGTCTGGGCGATCTCATTTTCATGATGAGGAAAAACCAGATCCAATCCCCCGCCATGAATATCAATGCTTTCCCCTAAAATGGCACGGTTCATAGCTGAACACTCAATATGCCAACCTGGACGACCTTTACCCCATGGGGATTCCCAACTAGAGTCTGGCTCATCTGTAGCCTTCCACAGGGCAAAGTCTGCAGGGTGTTTCTTGCGAGTGTCCACATCGATTCTAAACCCAGACTCCATCTCATCGATGTTTTTATTGGATAGCTTTCCATAGTCCGCAAAGGACTTCACATCAAAGTACACATCTCCATCAATAACATAGGCCTTCTTTTTTTCAACAAGACCTCTGACGAAATCAATGATGTCATCCATATGCTCAGAGACTTTAGGATTTTTCGTATGAGGCCGAAGTTGAAGAAGCTCATAATCTTTTTGAAACTCCTTGATGTATTTCTCTGAAATCTCTTTAGGGGTCACACCATCCTCTTTGGCACGGTTAATGATTTTATCATCCACATCGGTGTAGTTATAGATATAGCTCACCTGATAGCCTTTATATTCCAGCCAATTTCGAACGGCATTAAAAAAAACAGCCCCTCTATAATTGCCAATATGAAGAAAGTCATAAACAGTAGGACCGCACAAGTACAGACGCACCCGACCCTCCTCTATGGGAACAAAATCTTCTTTTTGGCCCGACTGGGTGTTATGAATTCTTATCGACATATTTCTTCTCCCTCTTGGAGGTTTGTGCTTGCCTGGCTCGCTCCAACAGCTGACTCTTTTTCATTAATGGCACTAAAATTTTTAACTCCGCTCCATGGGGCTTTCCAATTATGGCCACTCGTATAGGCATAAATAGATTTTTCCCCTTTACGCCACATTCGTCCTTTACTCGATTCTGAGCCACAAGAAAATCCTCTTCGCTTAAGGTCTCCCCACTGTGACTCTCAAGAATCTCTATCCATTTGTCAAAAACAGCAGGCGTAGACTCCCACGATAGCACCTCTTGAGCCTCCTCCTGAATATTGAATGAGGCATCGTCCAAGGGGCGAAATAACTCCACTGCATCTCCAAGGGTTTCCATATAAGACTTAAAAGTGGTCAAGGCTTTTTCTCTCCACTCAGCATTTAAATTTTTTTGTTCTTCTTTCAAAGATACTTTTTCTTGAACTAAAATTTCAAGAATTTTAATTTCTTGTGGCGTTAACTGAATTGAAATATTATCTTTTTTAGCAGTTAAATTTTCTTTAGTTATACTCCATGGTCCAAAACTAAAGACATCAAATTCTTTATTAACTCTTTTCAGCA
>JAUILT010000053.1 GCA_030432925.1 Bdellovibrionia bacterium
GGCCTCCTGATACCAAGAATCGCTGTTTCGTCGATAAACGTACACAGCTCCAGAGTCTGTAGAGGAATTGTCTGAAGAGGCCAAGCCACCATGACTGATAAATGTCTGACTACTGTCTTCCAAAACAGCTCCCACCACCAGAGTGTTGTCGTCACATCCGATAGACCAACCAAATTGATCATTCGCCCCAGCATTAGCAGCCTTGACAAAGGCATCACTGACCCACTCCCCACCGCTGTCTTTTTTGTAAACGTAGACAATCCCAGTATCCGCAGCACCTGTTGTTCCTACCGGAAATTCACTATCCGTGACAGCCCCTGTAAAATCACTGTCATCTTTTTGGGTGGAAACAAAAGCAAACTGAGAAGACAAACACACATCCGCACCAAACTCCAAGGCAAAACCAGGTGTTCCGTCTGGTAAGAGCTTTTTCTCTTCATACCAAAACCCATAAGAATCTTCTTCAAAAATATAAGCAGCTCCAGCACTGGTCGCTACCTCGTCCTCTCCTGTGGCTGAAGCAAGAATTTGCTTGCCTTTCATATAGACCTTGGCACCAAACTTATCATCATTTTGAATATCTGACGGCTGAAAGTAATTCACCTGTGTCCACCCATCATCAACAATATCCAGAACAAAAATTAATGGTGTGAGATCCGATAGAGCTGAGTCATCCTGAGCTGTAATTAAAAACTCAAAGCGTCCTGCAGTGCTCGGGTTATAAGCAGATATCACCCCCGTAGAGGTGTTAAATAAAAATCCATCCGACATAACTGTAGCACATGCATTAAGAGCTACTTCTGTTACCGAACCGTCAATCACAGCATCAACATAACAGGCGTAAGTAATCGGGTCATTATCAATGTCTCTATCAGGATTCACGCTATTATTTTTATCATTGCCCACATCAAGATTGAAAGCACCATAGCTAGTTCCCCAAATTTGATTTTGAACATTTGCCAAATCTGGTGGGTTGTTATTTTGTGTTTTAGAAACTGCTGTTTTTTCAATTCCTCCTGACCAGTTTCCAGAAGTATCTTGAACAAAAATTTTATAGTGATAAGTATTGATGCTCTCTGGTAACCAGTCCTGAAATTTCTCTGCCTCCAAACCCGTCGTCAGGGTTATGGCCGAAACATCATTGTAAACACCAATAGATCCTCCCAACTTTCTCAAGATTCGCACCCCTTGAAAGTCAGAAATATCTGGATTTTCCCACTCCAGCTCCACTCCATTTTGACCAGTGGCTGCAGTATAAACTTTAAAGTGACTCACATCGGGAGGAGATAGGTCATTGGCCTGCGCTGTAGAGTGAACCCCAGCGGACCAGTTGTTATTGATGTCTTTTACAAAGAGAGTGTAAGTATAATTCGTGCCATTAGGCACTCCTACATCCACGACGGAACTGTTTTTTCTCCATGGCTCTTCCAGCTCTCCACCGGCAGTGACCGTCACCGCCGATCCATCATTGGGACTGACAGCTCCCGTCCCCCCAGCTTTTCTCAAAATTCTGTAGGTTTGCAAGTCCTGCCATTGAATAGCCTCCCAAGTTAATTGGATTTCTCCAGGAGCGCCCGTCGGCTGAGCCATAAAGTTCAACGGCTCACTCGGAGCAGTGCCATCATCCATCTGCACCACTGGTGACCAGGGGCCTTGAATATTTTCAGAGTTTCTAGCTACTGTTCGAAGTAAAATCTTTTGAGAAGTTCTACTTATGGTTATTCCAAGATTTCCTCCCCAGCCAGTATAATCATCCCAAACCGGAATACTTCCACCGTTGCCTCCACCGGTAGTAATGTAATTCCATCCCCCTCCATTCTCGTTCAACTGCACAGCAAACTCTGTATTTTGAGCCCCAGCCCAAACACCCATCACTCCAGGGTTAGCCCCTGGTACAATAGTAATTCCCAATACAGCTCCATCATAACCCAACTCTGGAGCTGCAGGAGCTTCCACCCCAGTAATGGTCGAAGACAGAGCGCTATAGTCCGTGCTCTCAGAAACCAACTTCTGATTACGGGCACGAACCATAAATGAGTAACTAGTGTTTGGTTGGAGTTCGTCAAATATCCATGTGGTATCAGCAATCCATGGGCTGGTTATAGAGTTGGCACCTGGAACTCCTTGATAATAGGCAAACTCATAATTGATACCATTGGAGTCTGTGGACACCGAAGTCCCTACCTTCACTTGTGTCCCACCCAATAGCTGAGTCATCGTGATCATAGGGTCTGGACTTGGCCCTGTAGAGGTGGTGTCCTGAATAGTTGCTGTAGCCTGAGCATCAGCTATCAGGGCTCCTGTAGGATTGCTAATCTGCATGTAAAATTGCTCTCCGTTATCACCGGCATCAACATCAGCAGAAACTGTCACATGTATCACAGCATAAGTGTCAGACTCTAATAAAGTGCCTGAACCACTTCGGAACTCATAGTCTGATGGAGAGGTCGCAGAAGCATCCACCGTTGTATAATCAAAACTGACATCCTGGTTAACAGGATGGTCCAGACTGATGACAAAACTAGCTAAAGATCCCTCATTAACACTTGGAATATCAAAAATTCTCAATGAACCATCATCGTTATTAATATTTCCCGGTCGGCTGATAGTACCTGCATAAGCTCCAACTATAGAAAAAAGATCCATGGTCATATATTCATTCTCTTCAGAGACAGCATCTTCAACTGTCGTAACAGAAATAGTCACCGACAACAGACCTATAGAAATGGTCAATTTCCCTTCAGCTCCTAAATAATCCCCTGGCTCTCCTCCACTTCCATCATTGGTAGCATAGTCAAAAATAACGTCATGAGGGGCTGCTGAAGGAAACAGTGAAACTACAAAGTTTAAACTCTCTCCCTCTGAGACCTCTGCAGCATAAAGTTCAAGAATAAAATCATTGTTTAAAAGAGTTCCCACCCCTACATCTGTCACTCCAACATTAGACACTGTAGCTACACCTGTAGATGTCAGCGAAAGCCTCATTGTTTCGTCACTTTCAACAGATGCATCATCACCAGTGACAATACTGATATTTTCTGTCAGCACTCCAAAGCTGATCGTTCTTAACCCACTCAAAGAGGTATAATCACTATCTGTAACAGTTGCTGTGTTGTCATAGGTGTCCACTTGCAACACCACATCAGGTTGAGACAGCCGACTCAGTGACACTACAAAATTCAAGACTCCACCTTCCATCACTAAATCATCATAAATTGTCAGCATAGGAGCTGGGTCCAGGCTGGTAATACTTCCCAGACCTACCAAGTCGGAGGGTATAGAACTATCTACTCCTGAAAGTTCACTTAAAGAGATTTTAAAGTTTTCCACACCAGTCTCAAAAATTTCATCAACACCTGTCTTTACCAAAATAGTTACAGCTAGATCTAACGGCGCAATAGTCCCCCCTCCGGACGTCAAACTATAGTCACCCAATAGCTGTTCCGCAGAGCCATCAAATGTGTTATAGCTAAAGGAAACCATAGCAGCACTGGCCTCAGAAAGACTGACTATAAAACCAAAAGTGTCACCTTCATTTCCAAAAACATCGGAAACATAAATATAAGGGGCTGAATCGTCATCAATAATTGTTCCCCAAGAACTGAGGTCACCAGCAACAACATCACTGACAGGCCCTAAGCTCACTAAGAAGTTCTCATTGGGCTCATTAATAGCGTCCTCAGTAGTCATAACTGAAACCGTCATTATAGATTGTCCAGAAGGAAGAGTTAATTGCGTTGATGTCACTTCAGTAAAATCTGAGCCCTCAGCCTGTCCACTAATGGTGTATGTCTGCCACGTAAATACGGCGTCCACTCCACTCACAGAGGAAAGGCTGATCACAAAGTCCCCCGTCTCTCCCTCATTAATATTGAGATTATCGTCCACATAAATTTGTGGAGCTGTATCCTGATTGTTAATAGTACCTGTTGCTCTGTCATCGACGCCCAAAACAGCAACACTGGCATTATTGATATTAGAGATAGACAAAATAAAGGTTTCGTTACTTTCAAATAGAGTGTCATTGCCTGTAGGCACTGTAAAGGTGGTCAACATATTGCTGGTCGATAATCCACCAGCAATTGTCCCTTGACGGCTTATCCCTGTGTAATCACCATCGCTTGTTGTTGCTGTTTCATTAAAAGTGTTCACATCAAAAGTCACGTCCAAGAGCAAGTGACTTGATTTAGAAACTATAAATACAAGATCCTCCCCCTCATTTTGCGTATCTCCATAGACCACCAGATGCACTCCGCCATCACTATCATGCAACGTGATTTGCGCTGAAGCTGAAGCAATAAAGGCATTGGCTGAAGCTGACGAAAGCGTCACGAAAAAATTTTCATCTCCCTCTCCAAGGCTATCATCATTAGTCATTGTACTTAAAGTAGCTCCCAAATGCATCGCAGGAATGGTAACCCATTGAGAAGATACACTGACAAAATCTATGGGAAAGACCCCACTGCTCTTGGCCATTCCATCTAAAGTGCTCCAGGAAAATGTCACATCAGAAGAAACCAAGCCCGAGAGGGTTACAATAAAGTGGGCCGATGCCCCTTCAGTAACTGCCGGAGAGTCTTCAACAATGAGCTGAGGTAAGCTATTTGTATCAATCACAGTCAATATCGCCTCAAGGTCTCCACCAGCTCCGGCATCTGTACTTGGGGTTAAAGAAAGAGTAAAAAACTCATTTGGAGATTCATAAATGGCGTCTGTTAATAGCGTGACATCTACAGAAAGAGTTGTGGTATATGGAGCAAACGGAGCTCCAGACACACTCACTCCTAAAAAGTCAAAGCCCATTGTTGCTGAACCATCATAAGTCGTAGAGTCAAACATTACGCTGCGTTCGGACTCAGCAGAAAGGCTCAACTGAATACTCAGTGTTTCACCCTCATTACCAGAAGCATCCGCAATAAAAATATTAGGAGCTGGATCATTATCTAAAAGATCCACAGAAGCTCCTCCCACTGAAATACTGGAATTCGTAGGATTGGTAATTGTCACACCAAAATACTCTACATCAGAGGAATCATCCCTGTTGTCATCTGTAGTAACCACTGATAGCGTAATATTGATCTGGCCAGCAGGAATAGTCACCTCAGTGCTTCCCATAGCACTATAATCATAGGTACTGATGGCTGTATCATCATAAGTCTGCCAATCAAAAGTCACATCGACGCCTGCCGTTTCTGAAAGTGAAACCACAAACTCAGCGACCATACCCTCGGTGATCGAAGAAGCTTCCGACACATAAACTCCAGGGACAGGGTTTGCATTAATAATGGTCACATAAGCCAAATCATCTGCAAAATAAGTGTTCACTGGGTTACTTAAAGTTATATAAAACACCTCATCAAATTCAAAACTGGTATCTGACAGGACCGGAATCGTTAAAAATACATGAGTAGAAGAGTTAAAAATTGTCAGCGTTCCACTTCCTGAAGGGTAATCATTATTTGTAGCAAGGGCTGTTTTATCTAATGTCGCCCAGTCAAAGCTTACGTGACGGCCACTGACAGTATCCAAAGAAATATTTATGATGGCACTTGACCCTTCAGTGGCATAGGCACCAAAGACACTGATCTGAGTCAAGGGGTCGGTGTCAGTGATTGTGCCACCCCCTACTGCATCTAAAATAGAGCCAGCTGTCGCAGAAACCAGTGTAACAAAGACCGTCTCTGTATCTTCATCCAAAGAGTCATTGATTGCCTCCACATTAACTGAAATCGTTCCCGTGCCTGGGCTGAACGTAATTCTCTCAGATATCACCTGTATATAATCTCCAGAAACGACACTCGCCGAACCATCTAGAGTCTGCCAGTCTACCGTCACTTCTCGTCCGCTAATCTTACTGAGAGAAATTTCGTACTGCAGGCTCACTCCCTCTGCACTCGCACCAGCATCTGAAATAAATATTTCGGGAGGCGTATCCATATCTGAAATAGACACTGTGGCTATTGATACGGAGAAGTAAGCGTTGTTAACGTTAGATAAGCTGACCATTAACAATTCATGGTCAGCTTCATCAAGTGGGCTGTCACTCAGTGCTGTAATTGGCAACCCTACTGTAAGATCACCCGCAGCTATTGTATACTTCACCAGTCCTTGAGGTATGTAGTCGAAGCCTGCCACGGCCTCTCCTGAAATATTATAGGTCTGCCAATCAAAAGTCACATCCACTCCACTAATGGCCGATAACGATGCCACAGCAGATCCGGAGATACCTTCGTCCACATCTTCAGAGTAGACAGTTAAGTTTGGCAAACCATCATCATCAAGAACTGTCACAAGTCCCATGACGTCACCAGGGTCTACATTATTCAAAGCCATTAATGTAATCACAAAGGACTCCAGGCCTTCATTCACCAAGTCCTGCACTGTCGTTATATAAAAACTGTGAACAAGAGATCCTGCAGAAATAGTAGCCACAGTGAGAGCTAGATTATTGTAGTCGACTCCTCCGCCTGTAGCCCCTCCGGTATCCACTGTCTGAAGTGAGAAACTGACATCCAAACCACTCACTGAAGTCAAGCTCACAGAAATAGCGCCCGTGGCTCCCTCATTGATATTAAAATCTCCGATATATAAAAGCGGTGCAGGGTCAGTGTCTGTAATAGTCCCTGTGGCTTCGAGATCTGATGGTTGTACTGCCAAAAGAGAATGAAGAGACAAAGTGTAAGTTTCACTGATTTCGTCCAAACCATCGACAAGAGCAGCTATGCTTACAGCACCAGTTAAAGCACCAGCTGGTAAAGTCATTGTGCCGCTGGACACAACACTATAATCAGAACCACTCACCTGGACATTATAAATCGTATAAGAGAACTCCACGGGGAGGCCAGAAACTGCAGAAAGGCTCACTCCATGCTGACCTGTATTACCTTCGGAATAGACCAAATCACTCACATATAAAAAAGGTTCAGAATCGTCATTATTTATAATACCCGTTGCAAAATCATCCACACCAGAAGCAACAATAGTCGCACCATCCACACCACTCAGTGAGACTGTCATTACCTCATTGCCCTCTAGCTTTGCATCTTGGTTTGCTACAGATAGCAACGTAACAGACAGGCTTCCTGGAACTATTGTCAGTGTTCCACTCAAGCCTCCATAATCATTATCTGCCACAAGGGCATTCAATGTAACGGATCCTGTAGATCCATCATAGCTTTGATAATCAAAACTCACATCTAAACCGGAGACGGCATCAATGGACACTACAAACTGTAAGGTCTGCCCCTCTGTCACACTGGAGTCTTCAATAAAAATTTGTGGGGCATTATCGTTGTCTAAAATTATAGATGTGCTGACGTCATCTATCCCTGAATTAATTATATTGGCATTATTCACCGAACTTAAAGAGACTGTCAGATTTTCATCACCCTCTTTCTTTAAGTCATCTGTGGTAGTCACACTCAAAGTTACTTGTGACCAAAAGGCTGGAATAGTTGCAACTCCTGATAAAGAAAAATAGTCAGCGTCTGCAGTTGTGGCTGTTCCATCATAGCTTTGAAAACCAAATCTAACATCCTTTCCACTCAACACACTCAAAGATACAATCAGACTTATACTGGACCCTTCTCCACCGTTGGCATCTGATATAAAGATATCCGGAGGATCATTCTGATCTAAGATCACAACATCAGAACTAAGATCACCAATTCCGGCGCCACTAACAACAGCCAAAGTGACTGTTAGATTTTCGTTGAACTCATCTAGAGAATCAGATAAAGTATCTACATACACAAGACCACTGGTGCTGCTTCCTGAAGGAAGAGTTACCTGGACAATCCCCAAACTGGTATAATCAGAAGATGCTGCTGTAGCTGCTCCATCTAAAGTTTGCCAAGTAAAAACTACATCAACACCACTCGTACCACTCAATGATACACTTAATGCAACACTACTACCCTCGTTCACAGATGAGTCATCAATAAAAATATTTGGCTTGGCATCGTTATTTAAAATCGTAACAGTAGCTAAATCATCCCAACCAATATTTTCCACCGAAGCTCCCACAACACCAGACAAAGAAACTAATACTGTTTCATCATTTTCAAAAATACCATCGGGTGAAGAGGCCAGTGTAATAGTTTGGTTGAGGTCACCGGCCATTAAAGTACCAAAAGCACTCAGTGGCGTGTAATCTCCATCAGCTGTTGTCGCTGTTCCATCAAAACTATTAAAAGCATAAGTCACACTGTGTACACTGGAGGCACTCAATGAGACCGTTAGTATATGATTGTTACCTTCACCAATAGGCGATGGCGCTGTCAGGTAAATATTTACCTGAGGGTCATTATTTTGAATGGTTCCCACTCCTAAATCATCTGTTCCCAAAGTCCCAACAGCCGCGTTCACAATAGAGCTAAGAGACAGCTGAAAAGTTTCATTATTTTCGTAAACAACCTCCTCAGCAGTAATAACATCAATAGTCGTTGTTGTCGCACCGGCAACAATGGTGCCCAAAGAACTAACGGCAGTAAAATCCATGCCTGAGGTGGCCTCTCCATCGTAGGAGTTGACAAAAAAAGTTGTATCCACACCAGATATGGCATCAATACTAACAGTGAAAGTAAGAGTCTGGCCCTCCTGCCCAATAGCATTACCAATAAAAATATTCGGAGGAGATCCATTGGCTGGAATTGTTATCGCAACTTCACTGTTTCCAAATTCAGCTCCTATCACCGAATCCAAAGAAACTTTAAAAACCTCATTCCCTTCAAATAAGGCATCTGAAGAAATCAACACAGGAATATCAAGATAATTATCTTCACTACCAAAACTGACAGATCCTGAAGAGCCCGAGTAATCAGCTCCAGACAAAGCTGTCACGTCCTGAGTCCGATAGCTGAACAGAGCTCCAAAAGCAGCCTGAGGTGTAATGCTAAAGCGTAAAGTCGCTGTTTCTCCCTCATTGGAAGAGGCTGATATTTCCATAACATCAATAACTGGAATCACTGGTAGATATCGAATCATCACACTCGTTTCAGCAGAATCACCATTAGCCCCAGTTGTTCTTATGGAAAGCCTCTTTTGCGCTGCCAAACCTAAAGTGAAGCCCATGTAGTTTCCGGCTTCAGAAACGATAAGGCTGAAGTTCCCATCGATACAATTCAAATCGCTACCGGGGTCCAGAGAAGACGTGATCACTTCATCGTAAGCAGCCTGCTCTTCAGACTTCATTCCGATACTAACTGTATTGTCATCACATGCTCCACTCATGGCCGGAGAGTTGGAGATAAGATCTGAAATCAAGTAGGTATCTTGATCAAGTATGGGTTTGGAATATTGACGGCTGCCAATGTCTTTGAACTCCGGAGCTGTTTTAGTACAGGCAATGAGCCCACTAAGACTAATACCTATAACAAGAACTTGAAAAGCGGAGATGATGATCGACAAAGACCTCCTCCTCCAAAAAGCACGAATATACTTTTCACGAGTATGAGCCTTTTCTGAGCCTTCTGATACCCCAACAACGTCCATTACTATATATATCGGGCAAAAAACCTTTAAAAATGAGAATTCTTTAAAGTTTTCGCTTATTTATATATTTTTTTGACTCTGTTTGAGAAATTTCATAAATTCATTTTCCCCGAGGCCTTACCTCGACTCATTCGATGGGAGTCGGTGAGAGCCCATATCTCATACCGATACACATACTGTATACCTGTCCAGAGCTTGAGGCACCTTCATTCAAGCTGCAGAGTCACCACCTTGCGGATGAGTCTTGAACTTGGAGTAACTGATCTGCCTTTGCACAGATTGCTCTGCCAAGGCCTCAATGGGGTCTCTGTGCTCGTCAAACTCCGGCAGATCCTCAGGCAATTCATTATGGTCACTCAGATTCCATAGTGTATCCAGTGAACTCTCCAGCCGATCTACACTATCGAGAAATATCTTACTGGGCGACAGTACGGCATTCAAAAAACTCATAATTACAGATAAAATGATTCCCATTAAAGATGTACTCATAGAAAATGAGATTTTTAATAGAAATTGATCCATTACCAACTTAGTTCCATTAATATCATTCAAATCCATATCCCCTAGGTCTGGCAGAGCCTTCATGATTCCCAGGAATGTTCCAAAAATCCCAAGAACAATAAATACCGAGGGCAAAATATTTAAAATATCATTAGATGTAGCGGTAGGAAACACGCCTAAAACCTTGTTAAAGCAAGGGTTTCTAGAAAACGTATTTTTTGAAATTTGAAAAATCTTAGGAGCTGCATTGTCATTGTGTTTAATAATTTTAATCTGTTTGAGAATATCATGCACAAACCAGGCGGCCCCCTGCTTAATTAAAAACACTCTATCACTAACAGTCATAATAAAGTCTGGTTTTTTCATTTTCAGATAAGCTTGAGCCTCAAATAACTCATAAAATGTTTTTTCAAGAATTCGCTTAGCTATGACATAAAAGGACATATCCTTTGTTTTCCTGTATCGTGTTGCAAATTCATCAACCCTTACTTCAAACTGTCGAGCGAACCACTCCTCTCTTTTGATCGTATAATAGATCAAAATACGCATTCCTATTGCTCCTACGAACATCATCCCCATGACAGGAATCAGAAGGTCTGTAGCAAATACCACAAGGCCATCGATCAGTGATTGTATAATTTGTGACACCATGAGGAGTCTCCTTAGTTAGTCATATCAAACTTGATAATTACTTTTTGTGCCTTTTTACAGTCGTACTTCTTACAATATTCTTTTTGCGAGATGCCGCTGGCTATATCTCGCTCGCTTCCCTCTGCAAAAAAACTTCGACCAGTCACTTTCACCATAGGCAACAGTTCCTTTTGATGTTGATACTGCATCTTAGAGGTATCAAAAATATGATCATAAATGCTTCGGGCCCTATAGTAACTTAAGTCCAAATTAAAGTTGGCAGCCTCCCTATCCTTTGCAGAAAGGCTAACAGGGTCGACGTACTTCCCTTTATATGTAGGTGATGCAAAACCAATAATCTCTACAGACTCAACCTTGTCTGCAGTGGCTTTATCCTCTAATAAGCTTTTTGAATAAACAGGCATAAATTTTTCAAGAATTTGTCTCATTCCTGGCTTCAGGTTGGCTTTGCCCGTTTCAAAATACTCATCACCAAATGCAATAATTACGTCACCTGTTTTGGGGTCCACCTCAGCTTTAATTCCTGATTTTTTCAAATTATTTTTAATACGTTCAATGAGTTTCTTTTTAGCATTAGCAATCGCCTTAGCCCTTTTAAGATCTTTAGAAAGCTGAGTTTTTTCTTTTTTCAACTCTTTAACTGATGCCGCATAACGAGATTTAGAAGCTAAAGCCTCATCCAGTTGCTTTTGACTTTCACTGACTTTACCCTGAACGGCAGCTAGCTCTTGCTCCATTTTTCGCTTTTGCTTGGCCATTTGGCCTGCAAACTCTGCCTGCTTTTTAATCTTTTCGGCAGCCGAAAGCTTCTGCCTGGCTAACTCTTTCTGAAATTGAGCCTGAGATTCAGCTATTTTACTTTCATATCGGCCCTCAATCTGATTCATTTCTTTTTTATACTTTTCCTTTTCTTTTTCAATTTCAGCAATGACCTCTTCACGTTGTTCAATTGTCGCTTGAGCAACTTGCAGCTGTTCAGAAGCATCCGATAGCTGACCAGAAACTGACTGCAACTCTTCTCTATACTTTTCTGATTGCTGTTCCAATTTTTTTAACTTGGCTTCAGACCTTTGTTTTAACTTCGCAATACGAGATTGCATTTTTTTCTTTGAAATTTTGTTATGCTTATAAGACTTCTGAAGCTTTGCAATACTGCTCTTAAGGTCATTATTAACCTTTTTAATCTCTTTTTCACTTTTAGTAATCTTACGTTCTTTCTCTTGAACAGTTTTTTCTAAAGAGCCAATCTCCTTACGCTTCTCTTCGATAACTTCATCTTTTTTAGTGATAATCTTTTCACGGTTTTTGATGCGAGCCTGAGAGATCATATTGGTATTAATAATATTCCGAACCATTTGCTGATATTTATTAAGAGCCTGTTCTTTTTTCTCATTTTCTTGGGCTGCTTTACGAAGGTCCTCTTTTTCTTTTTTAGCTTCTTCTTTAAGAAGTGAAAGCTTATCCATAAGTTGTTCATAAACTTTTTGCTCATTCTGACTTGCACCTGTTTGCA
Source organism: Bdellovibrionia bacterium (assembly GCA_030432925.1). Taxonomy (GTDB): domain Bacteria; phylum Bdellovibrionota; class Bdellovibrionia; order Bdellovibrionales; family UBA1609; genus JABSOQ01. The sequence goes on from JAUILT010000053.1 coordinate 12,158, forward strand.
GATAATCATCTTTCAAAGTGCTGTAGACTTGAATTTGTTGTTTGAGATCTTCATTTTCCTGTTGGATTTTCTGAAATTCAAAATGTTTCTGAATAGAAAAAGTTCCGCTTCTTAACGACGACACTACGTACAGCAACAAAAATACCAATGACAGAACCATAAACAGATCCGAGTAACTGGCCCAATAACTGCCACTGTCCTCTTTGGCTTTAAAACGATCGTAATCTAAACCCATACGCCTAAAGTCACCTTCCGCTATTAAAAGGTTATGGAATGACAACTCTTTTTCGGAGTCTTCTTAGGTTGGCTTGACGCGACCGAAGTCCATAAGATACGCCCATACCGGCTTAATAATGCCGGTAGTCGCAAAAAGGTCTGCCGCACCTTTTGACTAGCGATGGAAAGTCAGAGTGTATTCTACAGTGATTCTAGCCAGGTTTTGGGTTTGAGGAAAAATCACTGTCTTTAGGTGATCTAACAGACAGGACTCCATACCCGCATCGTTCACTGTGGTGCCTTTGACCCAGGCCTTTTGCAAAATGCCCTTTCCATCTACGATCCAGGCCAAAGTCACTTCTCCCTGCAGATCCGCACGGATTTCCAAAGCTTTGTAATAGCAGTTTTTAACCTGCTGCTTTTGAGACTTATAAGCATCAATAATTTTATTAGCGTCGGCTTCACGCTTATGTTTAATGGCACATCCCTCGCCTAATAACAGCGCAAAAAATATCAATACTGGCAAAAAGACTGTGCGTGTGAGGCGGGTCATATTAAAAAACTCCTTTGATTGACTTAAAGTATTGAATCTCGTTACACTTTTAATTGTCAATTAATTGCAACGGGAGGCCATCTCAACATGAAAATGCTAATTCTACTCATCGTTTCCACTTTTTTCGTAGCCAGCTGTGGCTCCAAAAAGAAAATGGATAACTCTGCCAAAGGCGCCGATAAAAAAATGGAAGCGACTGAAGGCGCAACTAAAAAAGAGGGTCAAACAGCTGCTTCCAATATGACGGGCGACAAAGTTAGCTGCATGATGAAAAATGACAAACGCAATATCCAAGTGCGCTCTACTGGAAAGGGCTGCGAGCTTGCCTATGAAAAGTTTGGCAATGAAGAAGTCGTCGCTACTTCTATGAATGGAACCGAGCACTGCCAGAAAATTGCAGACCGTATCCAGGGTAACCTAGAAAATGCCGGCTTCAAATGCCAATAGGATGCAGAGGTTTTACTGACTTTTTAAAAAGCCTCACTTTTGTGCAGCTCCGTCTTGGCTGAGACGCGTGAGCACTTCACCCGTCGACTTCACGGCTCCCCTTTTGGATCTTTTGATCTAATTTGGCGTACAAGCTATCCAACATAGAGCGTCGCCCCTGCTCACCCAGGGGCCTTGCACCATTTTCAAAGTGCATCAACAGTGCTTCTGGAACCTCACATAAAAACCGTGATGGTGTCACCAGTCGCCATTTTCCATACCTTTTACGTTTCCGTACTTTACTCAAGACTAAGCTTTTTTGTGCTCGAGTAACCCCTACATAAAATAAACGACGCTCTTCATCTGTATCCATGCCAAGAGTTTCATGAGGAAGCAACCCTTCTTCCACACCAATCATAATCACCACAGGAAACTCAAGACCCTTACAGGCATGGAGCGTAAGCAGTTGAAGCTTAGGAGGGCCATCTTCTTTTTCATCATCTAGCGGATCCCTTAACTCCATACTATCAATAAACTCTTGAATAGTCTTAATGCCACGACCACTACGAGAAATAAACCCATCTAAAATCCGACCTATAATTTCAAGAAGCTGCCACTTTTTATAAGCTGTATTATTATCCTTATAGCTCGAGTAGACATAATCCTTATAACCCATACGAGCAAAAAAATCTGTCAACGCCACACTGTAGTCCACTGAGTCCTTTTGTGACAAAAATGTCCTTAAACCTTCAAGAATCTCTATAAAATCCTGGATTTTCTTGCCCATTGCTTCGGGTAACCCATCAACATTTTCCCAGTCCCTCAAGGCCTTATAAAAACTGACATTGTTTTTTTGAGCATATTCATCTAAATGAGCATATGTGACTTTTCCCAACCCACGAGCAGGAGTATTAAGAATGCGACGAATACTTAAATCATTAGGAGCTATTGCAGAACGAATATAGGCGAGTATATCACGCACTTCTTTACGATCAAAAAGCCCACTGCCCCCCGAAAGAGAATATTCTATATTATTCTTTCTGAGAGTTCCTTCAAGCAACCCTCCCTGAGAGTTGGAACGAAATAAAATAGCTATTTCATTGAGTTTGTATCCTTTAGATTCAAAATAACGAACCTGTGAGATCACCTCCTCAATCTCCTCTTCATCGGTGTCATAAGTAAACACTTCCGGCAGCCCCTCCTCACCTGACACCTTATGGGGCCTCAACTGCTTATCGTGCCGAGCCTTATTTTTCACAATCACTGAGTTCGCCACATCCAGAATTTTCGAAGTGGATCGATAATTTGTCTCTAACCTCACTACAACACAGCTCTCAAAACGCTTTGGAAAGTTTAGGATATTAGATATCACCGCACCTCTCCATCCATAAATAGACTGGTCATCATCTCCAACCACAGAAATATTTTCATGGGATTTTACTAATTGTGAAATGAGTTTCATCTGCACTCGATTAGTATCTTGAAACTCATCCACCATAACCTGCTTGAAGGTGCTCTGATACTTTTCAAGAATATCCGGATATTTTTTGAAAAGAATCAAAGGCTCCAAAAGAAGTCCATCAAAATCCACAGCCCCAAGCATTTTCAAGCGAGTCAAATATTTAGGAAGAATCACCTCCACCATTTCCACATCAGAGGGGTGTGCGTCCACAGGCACTTTACGACCTTCACGCTTTTTAGCCATCAAGTTCAGAAGTACCTCAGGGTCAAAAGCCTCTTTGTCCCCATGAGTGTGCTCCTTTAATAAATCTTTAACAATGGCACGTGCATCAGTACTATCTACAATAGCAAATTTTTTAGGTAACCCTGCTTGTTTATGATGATCCCTTAAAATAGACAAACCAAAACTATGAAATGTCCCCGCCCAGATACTCTTACCTTTATGACCTATTTTACTGGCCACCCTCTCTTTGAGTTCTCGAGCTGCTTTATTAGTAAATGTTAAAACCAAAATTTCATCAGGCCTTGCCACACCTTCATCAATCAAACGCCCTGTTCGTGCAACAAGCACAGTGGTCTTACCAGATCCTGCTCCGGCAAGAATCAATAGGGGTCCATTGTTATGAAGGGCCGCCTGCTTTTGAGCTTCGTTAAGGCCCTTGATCCAAGAAGATGCTGATGTCATGACGGAACGTTGGTTTTTTTTTCACCCATTGTCAATGAGACCTTTTCATTCGCTTCAAATTTGTGCATTATTTAGGTCTATGTCTATCCGTGAAAAACTACTGGAAGAACTTGAAACTGTAGATGGAAAGGCTCTTATTCCTCATTTTAAACGTGGCGCACTGATTTTTGTTGGTTCTCAGATTGATATTATTGATGCTGGCGTTGCTTTTGCTACTGACAATAAAGAGTCCGTAGCCCATTGGCTGCAGTCTGGGAGTATCTGGAAAGCTACAAAAGAGGACAACACTTCACTGAACACTCAAAATAGTTTTCAGTTCTTGATTCTTCAACCTTTCGTGCTCGCAAAAACTGTGAAAACCCAATAAATTTTAAAAGACTTCTCCTCTTCTTTGAAAAACTCACTCGACCATAGTCTTATTCCTCATTAGGGTTTTGTTTGATTAAAGATAAATATTCTTCCCATTTTCCACTTTCTGATAGCATCAAAATCTAGAAGCGGTCTCAAAAATACCACCGTAGCGAGAGGCTGACGAAGCTAGGGGCTATTACCCATCCAGCTTGAATTTTCCAGGTGGGTATATATATCCCCAGAGAACCCACTCACCAAGGATGGATATGGGCTCAATAACACAGCAACTGTTAGTTGGAATAGTTAGCATACTTACGACCATTTCAACTCAAGCCGAAACCTTTGACCGCATCCCTTATTACGGAAAAGACTTCTATCAAATTGTGGAAAATACATCCGAAAGCCATAATATTAAACAAGAACTCTACCGAGTGCTTTCACTTTGGCACCTCACTGAAAAAGATAGCTTTGACCAAATTGTTGAAAGCTGTGAAGAGTGGAACTGTTTTCGACACCATCCCCTCTCTTACAAAAGTGCTCGTGAGTCTCTATTTGGGGAAATCCACCTCATGAAAATTAAAAACCAATATGCCATTGAAGATGTGTATTGCGACACCCTCCGCACCGCTAATGAGTTTCCATCAAGACCTCCAGCTCCAGGCCGCATTCCCAATCCCTATGTGGTGAATGCCGAACATACTTGGCCACAAAGCCGATTCAACCAATCACAATCTAAGTATTTTCAAAAATCTGACCTGCATGCTCTTTACCCTGTGTACTCTCGAGTGAATTCTTCCAGAAGCAACGACCCTTTCGGTGAAGTGGATCATATTTCCAGTCAAGTCTGCCCAGCCTCAAAAAAAGGAAGCAGCACCTTTTCAGGTCGAGTGGTCTTTGAACCACCAGATAATCACAAGGGCAATGTAGCTCGAGCGCTGTTTTATTTTGCGATTCGCTACAAAATGGATATTGACCCCGAACAGGAAGTATTTTTAAGAAGGTGGCACAGACAAGACCCTGTTGACCTGCAAGAGCAAGAACGTAATCAAAGAATATTTAGCTTTCAGGGCAATAGGAACCCCTTTATAGACCACCCAGGTCTTGTCGAGATCTTGAAAAACCTTTAACTGTGCTCATCCCCGATACCTTTTGCGACTAAGTGAGTTAAAAGTATCGGTGCATCTATTAGCATGCTAGTCTCAGCAGATGGGAAGTTTTGCAACAGTCTTATCTGGCGGTGGTGCCCGTGGCGCCTATCAAGCTGGAGTTATGAGAGCCCTTTTTGAAATCTGTCAAAACCATAGGAATTTTGAACTGTTTCGTACCCTATGTGGCGTCAGTGCTGGAGCCATCAATGCCTGTAGCCTAGCCTCAAAAGCTGAAGATTTAGACAGTGCGACCCTTCATCTATGCAATACTTGGAGAAACCTAGAGGCCGATCAAGTGTTTCACACCAACTACACCTCTGTCACTCGCAACGCATTGAAGGTGGTTCGCAACCTTGGGTTTGGCCCTCTTTCCAAAAAAACTGTGAGCAAAAGCATTGGGCTGCTCAATACCCAGCCCCTATCCCACCTTATTGAGTCCAATATTGAGTTTGACAGAATTCAACCCAACCTTGATGCTGGCCGTGTCCGAGCTATTTCAGCCACAGCCACGGATTACTCTACGGCTTTAAGCGTAACATTCATGCAAACAGGCATTGATATTGATGACTGGGTCAGCGACAACCGCCTGAGCCAAAAGGCTCAACTCAGCACTGAACACATTATGGCTTCCAGTGCTATCCCCATATTTTTTCCTCCAGTGAACGTGGGTGGACGTTATTTTGGAGACGGGTCATTAAGAAATTCTGCCCCTTTAAGTCCAGCCATTCACTTTGGAGCAGATCGTATACTGGTTGTCGGAGTGAGAAACTGGGCCCGAGTCACTCTAGAAAGTCGCAATAAACTCAACCCGTCACTGGGTCGAGTGATTTCAGTGTTAATCAATGCTATTTTTCTTGATTCGGTAGAAAGCGACTTGGAGCGCCTGCAACTTATCAACAAAACAGTCACTGAATTAAAGCACTCCGGCATGAATACAGAACTCAAGCCCATTGAAACCCTCTATATTCACCCCTCTATGGATCTTGCCGAACTGGCCTCAAAGCATCAGGATAAACTCCCCACCATTATCCGTTACCTATTCGATGGTCTAGGAAGTGCTGAAGAATCTTCGGAGCTATTAAGCTATCTCATGTTCGACTCCTCCTACTGCACCCAACTTGTGGAACTAGGCATCGAAGATACCTACCAACAAAAGACTCGTATTGAAAAATTTTTGAACAGTTCCTCTTAGGTTTCCACACTTTGTGAGCTATTATATATCGGTCTGGTTTGAGTGGACAATCATACAGAAAAAGGAAGACAACTACAGCTATGGAACTCATGACTCACCTTCTCATTCTTGTGATTATGTCGCGTCTTTTGGGTCGAATTTTTGCCTCATTTGGCTATCTAGAAATTATTGGTGAAATTATTGCGGGCCTGATTCTTGGCCCTGCCCTACTAGGAATTGTTGAGCCCTCAAAAGAACTTGCCGGAATTGTTGAACTCGGAGTGTTTTTATTGATCTTTTCTGCTGGCCTTGAAATGGAGCTACGAGAAATTGTCGACAGCCTAAAAAAGAAATCTCTACTCCTAGCTGCCTGTGGTTTTTTTATTCCGTTAAGTGCCGGAGTGGGTGTGGGCTACGCCTTTCACCTAGGACTCACTCAATCCGTATGTATTGGTCTTTGTATGGCAATCACAGCTCTGCCAGTAGTTATTCGTTTTCTTGGTAGCGCTAATATTATTGATTCAGATCTCGGGCACAACATCATTGGAGCTGCAATTATCATCGATATAGCAGCTCTGTTAGTTCTTGGAATTGTTTTTGATACCAGTAAGATTACCAGCTTTAAAACTCTACTGACATCTGTTGGCTCCACAGGATTAAAAATGATTGCATTTTTCACTGTAATTCTGTTGGTCAACAAGTTCCTGCGTTCAGAAATTCATCATGTCAAACGCACCGAACGTCTATTCAAAAAACTGATTGATCGATTTGGTGAAGAGGCTATCTTTGGGCTGGGCGTGTTTTTTGTCATGATCTTTTCTGCCATTTCAGAAAAATTAGGATTTCATTTTATTATTGGAGCCTTTTTTGGAGGCCTCCTCCTCAATAGAGATATTATTGGAGAAGAGTACTTCAAGCAAATGAGCCATACCTTGGGAAGTATCTCCAATGGCTTTTTAACCCCTGTTTTCTTTGCCTATATTGGTTTACAATTTTCTACTGATGCCTTTGACCAAGTTTGGATGGCTATCTCTATTTTAGGTGCCGGTTATATCTTTAAAACTTTTGGCTCTTGGATTGGCGCCAGATTTGCTGGTTTTGATAAGGTCGATTGTCTAAAGGCTGGCATACTTTTGAACTCTAGAGGTGTGCTAGACTTAATCGTGGCAGACCTGGCATTTGAGCGCGGTTACATCAATTCCACAGTTTTTTCAATTTTAGTCATTCTTGGAATTTCCACTGTACTGGTCAATCCTATTATATACAGCAAGCTTATACCAGGAAAAGGCAAAAATGAAACACCTACATCCCCTGAACACTCCCAAGGAGATACTCAATGAAAACTAGCAAAAAAATTATTCTTTCTGTTAGCAGCCTTATTTTTGTAATGAGCATTGTCGGTTGTACAAAGTCCTGCTCCAATGTGGGTGGAAAAAAAGAGGCTGTCGAAAAACAGCCAGAACGTCCTAGCTACGGGGGAATCAATGTCAAACGGGTGGTGAAACGAGATTTAGCCGTTGGAGAAGGACCAACTCTACAGAGCGGACAAACTGCCGTTTATAAATACACCGCCTGGGTCTATGACCCGAAAGCTCTTGCCAATAAAGGTGTTCAAATTGAAGGCGGCACCGAGACACCTACTGAAACTAAGATAGGCAGTGGCAATATTATTAGAGGCTTCAACGATGGCATGATCGGAA
>JAUILT010000152.1 GCA_030432925.1 Bdellovibrionia bacterium
GCTCCAACTGGGGACCTGAGCCCTACCTCAAGCAGGTTCCCAAGGATAAATGGGGGACTCCCTTTGTTTATGAGCGTGATGGAGGAAGTTTCTTCCTGATGTCTTTGGGAGAAGATCGCCGCGAAGGTGGCGATGGCCTAAATAAGGACATCCGCTCAGACGAGCAATAGCTGGAAGCCTGGCTGCCCCAAGTGGAGGACAATGAAAAAGAAGGATTCTTTTGGCCACTACTCCCCACCGCCGCGTGGCTTTACATTGTTAGAAGTCATGGTTGTTATGGCCATTATCGCCGGTCTTCTTACAGTGATTGTCCCAAGAATCAACAATCAAAATAACAAAATGAAAGCCGCCGTCCGGCGGCTCACTGTCCTCTCCAAACAACTGCACTCCACGGCACGACTTCAAGGGGCCTCCTATCGAATTGTTTTTGACCTCAAAGAACGCCCTGAAGACGAGCAGACCTACTGGATTGAAAGATCTAACTCTAGTATTCTTTTACCTGAAGATAAATCTATTCTAATAGATGCTCAAAATAAGTTGGCCAAAGAGGAGGCCGAAAAAAGCAGCCCCAAAAACCCCAACACCGAAGGCTTCACTCCAGATGGAGGCATTCTTAAAGGCAAACAAAAGCTCCCCTCCGAACTTCGCTTTAAATCCATTGAAATTGTTGGCCTGGATCGCCCTATTGAAACAGGATTAGCTTATATTCACTACCACAAGCAAGGTCTGGTGGAAGAGGCAGCCATTCATATCAAATATGGTGAAGCCCGTGGAGATGGTCTGGAATGGACTATTGCCATCCATCCCTTAACAGGCCGTGCGGATATCATCACTGAAGATGTTTCCTTAAGAGAGGTGCGCCAGCAATGAAAAGACATTTCAGTCAGCAATGGGGATTCACCCTTGTGGAGGTCATTGTGGCTTTGGCGATTTTATCAGGAGCCTTAGTGATTGTTTCTAGTGGCTGGTCAGGAAACCTACTGCGTGTTCGCTCCTCTAACCTCTACAACAATGTAGCCCTACTTTTAGAATCCAAAATGTCGGAACTTCAAGCTAAATACAATGATCGCCCTTTAGAAGAAATCCCCGAATCTGAATCTGGTGATTTTGGTGCTGACTATAAGCAATATCGCTGGGAGTTCAAAACCCAAAAGTTTGAAATGCCTGATTTATCATCTGTGTTTATTAAACAGGGAGAAGGAGATCAAATGCTTCTCACTATCATCAAAACCACTCAAGACTATATCTCAGAAGCCGTTCTTGAAGGGACCCTTACTGTTTATGTCAAAGCCGCTGGTAAGGAAGTGGCTTTTTCCGTTTCGACTTATTTTGTCGACTACGAAAAAGACATGGCTGTAGGAGGAATTTGAATTGAAGAAAGACCTCTTAAAAATTCTTCACTCCCCCTTGGGCATGACTCTCATCGAAATTCTAGTAGCCATGGCCATTATGTCCGTTCTTACCTACTATATCTCCACCACCATCCAAAGTGGGGCTCGTACAAAAGTGCGTATCGAAAAAGACATTCGTAATTATGGGCTGATCCGAGACGCACTGAAAGTGATGGAGGCCGATATCAACAAAGCCTTTAACTACCAAGATATCAATATCAAGCTCTACAACGAAGCCATGAAAGAGCGTGAAAAAAGATTGAAAGAAGCCCAAGCCAAGGAAACTGAGGGAAAAACCGCTGGTGGAGCCACTCCTCCAAAAAGTATTGAGCCCTTTGAGCCCAAAGAAGAAAAAGTTTTAACAGCATTTTACGGTGACAAAGATGAGCTGCATTTCACATCGCTGAATAATGTACGGACTGTGGCCGGCAAAAAAGAATCTGACCAAATGGAGGTGGGCTACTTTATGGAGTCCTGCCGGGGACGACTCAACAAGAAAAAACGCAGTGAGTGCCTGTGGCGCAGAAAAAGTGCTATCATTGACGATGACGTTAAAACCGGCGGCGAAAAAACCGTCCTCTTGGAAAACGTCAAATCCTTTCGGCTTCGTTACCTGGGACGACCCGAGTCCAGTAGCACAGAGGTCGAGTGGGATGACGGCTGGCAAAGCGATGGTAACCTGGATGCAAATACCAAAGGGCACTTTCCCATGGCTGTGGAAATCACGCTAGAGGTAGAAGAAGAGGGTCTTCAAGATCAAAAGAAAAAAACCACCCGCATGACCATGGTGGCACAAATTCGAAATCCCAATAACCCAAAACCTAAAGAGGAAAGTGCTCATGCTGACGGCGATAATCAAGGCAACGGTGGGACTCCGACCAATCCGTAATAACCGTGGTATGGCCCTTTTAATGGCTATTTTTGCCACAACACTAATGATTTTTTTAGCGGTAGAGGTGAGTTATGACACGAGTGTTGAGTTTCTTGTGGCTAGCCAGCAGGTCAATCGAATCCGTGCCTATTACGCCGCCAAAGCTGGCGTGGAAATAAGCCTTTTGAGAATTCTGATTTACCAAAAAGCCATTGCCCAGTTTGGTAAAAACCTCGGTAGCAACAAGTCCATGCTGGACCCCATATGGCAGGTGCCTTTTGTTTGGCCGCCGACAGCTATACTCCCAGAAGACCTCTCTTCTGTAGACAAAGACAGAATCCGTGCTGTCGTGGAAGAATCTTCTTTTGATGGGCAGTTTTCAGCCCAAATTTACGTGGAAGGTGGAAAAATAGACATCAATGACCTGGGCTCTGAGGTTAAATCCTTAAGGGAGTCCACCCGCAAACAAATTCTCACCATGTTTGAGGCAGAAAGAGAGAGTAATGAAAAGTTTTCTGATGAGTACTACGGCTATGACTTCAATGAACTGCTGAATAACATTCAAGATTGGATTGATACCAACGAAGAAAGCCTCAATGGCGGAGGTCCGGAAAATGCCGAGTATGAGGACATCGAGGACCGAGAGTTTATTCCTCCCAATGCCCCATTTAAAACCGTGGAGGAACTCAATATGGTGGCTGGTATGAATGCGGACTTTTTTCAAGTTCTTGCTCCCCGAGTGACAGTCTTTGGAGTCAAAGGAGTGAATGTAAACTATGCCCCCAAAGAAGTTTTAATGGGGCTGACCCCTACCATGACTGAAGAAGCCGTATCAAAAGTGATGGCCCGTCGATCCAACCCAGACGAGGGAGGGCCTTTTCAAGGAGATGATGATTTTTTTGGCTTTCTTCAGGCCGAGAGAGTGGATGTCACCCCCATTCAAGAAAGTAAAATCCCCCTGTATTATGATGCGGTATATAACTTTCGAGTGGTTTCTACCGGGCAATTTGCCAACGTCAATCGAGAGATCCAAGTTGTCACCTACGATTTTGAAAACCTAAAAGAGCGCTATATTGAAATCGTTAACAAAGAAGAAGACACCGCTCCCAAAACTGGTGATGGTGATGGAGACGGCGATGGGGATGGGGACAAGAGCGGCAATGGTGATAATGAGAAATCACAAACTCCCCAAAACCCACAACAGCCCGAAATAAAAATTCCAAAAGGACGACCAACTGTAGTCTATTGGGAAGAAAACTGATAACATCGACGGGTCGGCTGATAAAACAGGC
>JAUILT010000054.1 GCA_030432925.1 Bdellovibrionia bacterium
CAATGTTCATTGCATTCTCCTCTATTCTGTTGAACTATCTATTATAAAGCAGTGACCAACAATCATTGACGCTCATTGTTAAATTGGTGAAAATTGGCGGATTCTATGGGATTTCCCCCCGTGATTGCTGGTCAATTAAAGAATTTTAAGTTAAAAAACAGCTTTTTGGTATGGAGTAGCAATGGCAAAGAAGAAGGCGGCCAAAAAAGCGGCCAAAAAAACAGCAAAGAAAGTGGTCAAAAAAGCGGCCAAGAAGGTTGTGAAAAAAGCAGCCAAAAAGGCGGCTAAAAAGAAAACCACAAAAACAACTAAGAAAGTCATTAAAAAGGCTGAGTCCAAAAAGAAAGTTACCAAAGCATCTGTTATAGCTCAGAAAAAATCCAAAACCACAGAGGTCAAAGAGACAGCCAAGGTAGTCAAAAAAAAGGTTAAAAAGAAAACTAAAAAGCAGATGGCTGCTGAAGAGGAGTTGGACCAACTAGGGCGCAAGTGGGCAGCACTCCTTAGAAAGTCTCAGAAAATGTCGATCAAAGCCACGCCTTACAGTATGCGAAAGTGCTACGATGCTAGAACTCCTATCCAGCATGATATTTTAGGATGGGGTTATATTCTGGCGAATAAAAACGATCGGCTTGAAGTTTTATTCAAAGATGGTATCAAATTTTTAATTTCCAACTATAAGGGTTAAAAGGAATTACATGGCAAAAGACGATTTGGCGCAGGTTGAGGGAAAAGTTGTGGATGCTGGTGCTGGCGGCATTTATAAAGTCCAATTAGAGGATAATGATATTGAAATTTCAGCAAAGCTTTGCGGAAAAATGCGTCGATTTAATATTCGGGTGGTCGTTGGTGACCGCGTGACTGTGGGAGTTTCACCTTATGACCCAACCCACGGCTTGATCATGTACAGACATAAGTAAAACGACTATGGCACTCACTCAGGCTCCAGAGTTTCAAAACTTTCTTAAAGCCAAAAATAACAAACTTCCACTGAAGGGGATTGAGGCTGTTCTATCCCTAAAAGAAGAAGGAGGGACGGTTCCGTTTATTGCTAGGTACCGCAAGGAGAAAACAGGAAACCTCGATGAGGTTCAGGTGCGTGAGGCCATTGATCTGGCAGATGACTTTACCGAGCTTCAAAAGCGTCGGGAGTTTGTTCTGGCAGAAATTGACAAGCAGGGGCAACTGACAGAAGGCTTGAAGCGGCGGGTTCAAGACTCTTGGGATTTGGTTGAAATTGAAGAAATTTATCGCCCTTACAAGCGAAAGAAAAAGACTAAAGCAGCTTTGGCCAGAGAAGCTGGAATTGAGCCTTTGGCTGATTGGGTCCTTTTATTGGGAAGCGGTGAGGCCTCTGATAAGACAACTCTTGAAGTGAAAGCCAAAGACTTTCTGGCACCCACAAAAGGTTATGCGACTTACGATGAGGTATTGCGAGGCGCTCAGCACATTATTGTTGAAAAAGTGTCCAACAAACCAGAGCTTCGTGCTGCTGTGAAGGAGGACTTTGAAGCCCATGGCGTTGTCAAATGCGAAGCCAGTCCCAAATTTAAAACCAACTCAAAATACGAAATGTACAAGGAGTATCAAGAGTCTTTGAAATCTCTGAAAACAGCCAAGGCCTCTCACAGGTATTTGGCGTTGAGAAGGGGCTGGCAGGAGAGTGAACTCAAAGTCACCATTGAGTCTCCCAATCAAGCGTCTTTGCTGGTGCAATTTGAAAATGACCTAATTAAAAAATCGGGAAGTCAGGCAGATTCTTTTTTAAAAAACTGCGCCAAAACAGCTCTTGATGTTCATGTGATTCCCTCCATTACAAATGAGCTGCATCGACTGACGAAAGACTTTGCAGATATTCAGGCCATCAATGTATTTGCTGAAAATGTCAAAAAAGTTCTAATGTCGAGCCCTTTTGGAGCCAAGGTGGTCTTGGGAATTGATCCTGGTTTGAAAACCGGATGTAAGGTGGCCCTAGTTGAAAATAGTGGAAAATTTATCTCTCATACGGTGATGGATCTTCTGGGTAACGATGCCAAAGACAAAGCCAAAAAACTTTTTGATGAAGTTTTAAAGCAAATTGAAATTCAGGCGATCGCTGTTGGAAATGGAACTGGTGGGCGGGAAGCCGAAAAATTTATTCGCGAAGTGCTCAAGGGTCTGGAAAAAGATGTGCCTATTATTATGGTGAATGAGTCTGGAGCCAGTGTTTATTCAGCATCAGATGTGGCTCGTGAGGAGTTCCCCGATCTAGACTTAACAGTGAGAGGAGCTATTTCCATTGCCCGAAGGCTTCAAGATCCATTGGCGGAATTGGTCAAAATTGAGCCCAAAAGCATTGGTGTGGGTCAGTACCAGCACGATGTCTCACAACCTAAACTAAAAAAATCATTGCATGAGGTTGTGGAATCCTGTGTGAATCAGGTGGGCGTGGATGTCAATACCGCCTTTCAGTCTCTGCTTCAGTATGTGGCTGGAATTGGGCCTGCCATTGCCAAAAATATTGTGGAGTTTCGTGGGAGCAACGGGCTATTCAAAGAGCGCAGCGAATTAAGCAAAGTTCCACAGTTCAGCTCCAAGGCTTTTGAGCAGGCCGCGGGTTTTCTTAGGATTGTTGGTGGGGATTCTCCACTGGACAATACAGGGATTCATCCGGAGAGATACTCTGCTGTCAAGGAAATGGCCGCTGACTTGGGTGTTACCGTAGGTAAGTTGATGGGTGAAGGAGCTAAGGCTCTACAAGACAAGCGTGAAAAGTGGGCTCCTTTGGTTGGAGAGTTCACATTTGACGATATTGTTGTAGAGCTCATTAAACCAGGGAGAGATCCTCGAGACCCTTTCAAAGTGTTTAAGTTTCGTGAGGACATTCATGAGGTTAAAGATCTTGAAAAAGACATGGTCTGTCCCGGAATAGTGACTAATGTCACCAACTTTGGAGCTTTTGTTGATATTGGTGTGCATCAGGATGGACTGGTTCATATTTCAGAACTATCTAATCAGTTTGTCAGTGACCCTAGAGAATTAGTATCTCCGGGCGATCAGGTAAAGGTCAAAGTTTTGAGTGTGGACCAGGAAAAGAGTCAGATCTCTCTATCCATGAAGTTTGACAAGCCTGTAGTAAAAACTGGTGCTCACAAGAAAACCTCTAGTGACAAGGGGCGCTCTACCAAAGGGAAAAAGGGAGGCAAGCCCAAAAGCAAGGGAGGTTCTCGTAAAGGTGGTGGTGCTTCGGGAAAGCGTCCCCCCAAAAAGCCGGCGAACCCATTTAACAACCCCTTTGCAGCTCTCAGCAATATCAAAAATAACTAACAGGGCTCTGTATGGCCCAATTTCTTCGTTGCGGTACGTTCGTACAGCGTCCTCCTTGCGCCTCGAACTTGAACTCTTCAAACCCCTTCTATACTCTAAGGATTATGTCGGAATATATTATTGGAGTTTCAGCGCACTATCATGACAGTGCTGCGGCTCTTCTCAAGGATGGTTACGTGGTGGCAGCAGCTCAGGAGGAGCGATTCACCCGAAAAAAGCATGATAAGGGATTTCCTATTCAAGCTTTGGAGTATTGCCTAAATGAAGCTGGCATTTCAATTGTGGACGTCTCGGCCATTGTCTATTATGAAAAACCCTTTTTAACCTTTGAACGGTTGTTGGAAACTTATATTAGTTTTGCACCCAATGGTTTTGCTTCTTTTGTCAAAGCCATGCCTCTGTGGCTGCGGGAAAAATTAGGGCTGCGATCTATGATTTACCATGAAATGAAAAATCACTTCAAAATCAAAAGAAAGCAAGTGCCACCGCTGTACTTTTCTTATCATCACTTATCCCATGCAGCTTCGGCTTTTTATCCTAGTCCTTTTGAATCGGCAGCGGTGCTATGTGCGGATGGTGTGGGGGAGTGGGCCACCACATCTCTTTGGCATGCTCGGGGCCATGAGTTAAAGCCTCTCAAGGAGATCCCGTTTCCTCATTCGATAGGGCTTCTTTACTCAGCCTTCACCTATCATTGTGGTTTCAAAGTAAACTCAGGAGAGTACAAGCTGATGGGATTAGCACCTTATGGAGAGCCCATCTACAAAGACCGGATTCTCAAACATCTGATAGATGTTAAAGGTGATGGCAGTTTTCGTTTGAATATGGATTACTTTGAATTTGCCGTAGGTTTGAAAATGACTAACAAGCGTTTTGAGACGCTTTTTCAGTGTCCGCGAAGACTGCCAGAAACAGAGTTAAAGCAGGAGTACATGGATTTGGCGGCTTCAGTGCAAGCAGTGACGGAGGAAATTATTCTTAAATTAGCTCAAACCTGTAAGGAGCTCACTGGAGAGAGAAACATCTGCCTGTCTGGAGGTGTGGCTTTGAACTGTGTTTCTAATGGCCACCTTTTAAGGCATCAGATTTTTGAGAATCTTTGGGTGCAGCCGGCAGCGGGAGATGCTGGCGGGGCTTTGGGAGCAGCTTTGGGGTATTGGCATCAGTATAAGAGGCAACTTCGTCGAGCACCTGAGGCCAAAGGTGCCATGTCCAATGTTTATTTAGGACCTTCATTCTCGCAGCAGCAGATAGAAAGTTTTCTGATTGAAAATCGCATAACGTTTGAAACCATGAGTAGTGATGAAATCTGTAAGGAGGTGGCTCGACTTTTGAGTGAAGAACAGGTTGTGGGGTGGTTTCGTGGTCGTATGGAGTATGGCCCAAGGGCTTTGGGGGGGAGAAGTATTTTGGCAGATCCGAGAAGTCCTCAAATGCAAAGTGTGGTGAACCAAAAAGTGAAGTTTAGGGAGTCTTTTCGACCACTGGCTCCCGTGGTCACCGAGGATAAGGCTATAGACTTTTTTGAAGGCGCTACAAAAAGCCCTTACATGATTTTGACTTTTCCTGTGGCCAAAGCAATGAGAAAGACCCTGAACGAGTCTGATCATCAAAAACAGGGGCTAGATAAACTCAAGCTCAATCGTTCACAGATTGCCAGTGTGACTCATGTAGATAATTCGGCTCGGGTACAGACGATCTCTAAAGAAGATAACCTTGAGTATTACAAGGTGGTGGAGGAGTTTGGGAGGATCACTGGTGTCCCCGTGTTGATTAATACTTCTTTTAATGTGCGTGGTGAGCCTATTGTCTGTACACCCCAAGAGGCGTTGGACTGCTTTAAAAATACAGATATTGACTATTTGGTATTAGAAAACTGTATCATTGATAAGGCGTTGCAGAACTTTTCTCGGGAGGAGAGGTCATGGCCCGAAAACTTTGTGCCCGATTGATCGGAGTTTGGAAAAAATTTGGAATGTTTATTGGGGACAGTATTGCCCGAGTGGCTCTGTTGTTGGTTTTTTGGATGACAGTTATGCCTGTTAGTCTAATGTGGAGAGTGTTGCGCAAGGATCCTATGCATCGAAAATGGTTGAAAAAAAATGACAGTTATTTTGTGGACTCAGCTGTGCCGGATCCCGAGCACTGGAAAAGGATGTTCTGATGGTGGACTTTATTAAAGAGTTTTATCTATTTATGAAAGTTCGCAAGAAGTACTGGCTACTTCCGATTCTGGTATTTTTGGCTCTATTGGCGGGATTGATTGTCTTTTCTCAAACATCGCCTGTAGCCCCTTTTATTTACACTGTTTTTTAGACTGGACTTGAGTCCAGTATCTCAACGAGAATAAGGTTCCCAAGAGTAATTGTCGATAGGAATCGGTGATGCTTCGGGAGCTTAGAATCCTTTTATATTTTTTATTTTTGGGCTGTTCCAATATGTCTGAGCGCTCGACCTGGCGCTGTCCCAGTTCCATACACAGTGGGGCCTGCAACTCCTTGATGGAGGGAGCCGAGTCCATCGATAATAAGTTTCCTCTATTATCAACGACAGGCTTTGAGGTAGAGGGGTCTATTCCCTTGGCTTTGGATTATCGTGTGTTGGCAGAGGGAATCTCTACCTTTTTGAAAACTCGGTTTCCTGGTGACAGTATCACTATTGAAGCCAACCTTCGTCCCTGGAATGAAGGGGTTTACATTGTGATTCATCAGAGAGATGGGTGGGAGTACCGCTACACAATTGAGCCTGAGAAACTGAGTATTGACCCCAAAGTTGAGCCTGAAATCAAGCCTGTTGAAATTTCTGCACCCATTATGCGAACTCGGTCTCAGGTGGAATTGTTTTTTGAACTGATTGAAGATCTTCGACGTTATGGGCTGAAGTCTCGTCCCAATGTGGGGGGGAATCATGTGCATTGGGGCGTCTCGCCGGATACGAGCTATGAGGAGATATTGAGACTGTATAAGGCTGTTGGAAAATTACTTGATATTTTTCAGGAGAATTTTGCCTTTAGTGGGGATCGGAAGAAAGATATCGACTTTCCTCAGTTTCGAGCCCAAATCGTCAGTTTGGAGAAATTTGTTAAAAAGCACCCGAATACTCTTTTGAGAGACATGCGTTTTGATGTGATCGAAAACAGAACAGTATTGAGGTATGTTGAAGAGCTAGGGACTATTGAATTACGGATTTTTAACAGCAACTTAAATCCGGCTGTGAATCAGTTCTATTTTGATTTTGCATCTATTTTGTTTGCTGAATGGGGAAAGCCTGAAAGCGTGTTATTTGATTATTTACTGCAGGCACCTGAGCCTGAGGTTCGAAAAGTCATTTTTCTGATGGGCCTTGATTGGAGAGCGGCTGAGACAGCTTTTCAGTGGGCTAAGGAAAGGTTAAGTAATCTGCAGGAAACTTTAAAAAGCCGATCGGTGGACTTGAGTTCGGGGCAGTTTGTTTTTCCCAGCTCCGCAGAGAAGGCTGTGGAAAGATTACGAGCCGATATGGCGAAAGGGCGGGACCTTCAGGCTTCTTTGAATCAATTTAAAAAAGAAGTGAAAAAAGAGGATCGTAGTATCGGACTTTATCAGTTTCTCATCGATAGGAGTTTTGAAAACTTGCCAGTAGAGAAAAAACGGGAAGTTATTAGCATTATTGAGCAGTCCTTTCAGATAATGCCTTTTCTAAAAAATGAAATTTGGGCCATTCGCAGCATGCAAAGAGAGGATTTTGTGGAAGTAATTACTGATTCTCTTTGGTCCCTGCGCAGCCAAGATGAAGCACTCTTGCACCCCTTGTTTTTCAGACTAGACCAACGATTTCGAGAAAATGAAGAAGCCCCCCTGAAGCTTGTAGAAGTAATGTCTGCATCTCCCGGTTTGCTAGAAAGATTTCTGGACTCTTACAGCCATTATTTGCGGCGAAGAGTGAGAAGCTTTGATAAGTTCCATCTGGAGCTTTTGAAGTACGCTGTTCAACGGGCGCAAACTCGTGTGGCTCGCAGAATCGTATTGAGAATTTTGAATCAGAATATGTTTGAGATCAAGAGTCATCAAAGGCATGAGGTGCCGGAGTTATTCAACGTAGTCCTTGAATCGATAAAAGATGATCGACTTTTGGTGTTGCGGTTCTTTAGAGATGTGGTGGTCTATACCAGAAATGATAGCTGGCAGCGCATTGGGAATATTCAAGCCTATATTGATATTGGTTTGAAATACCTGGCTAGAGGAAACTACCCTAAATTGCTTCAGGTTTGGTTGGAGGTTTTAAATTTACAGTCTAAATTTATTTCACCCGAAACTTTGAATGATGTGATTTTTCCTGTGGTGTATAAGGTCTATGGCACCATAAAGAGCAATGCCAGTGGAATGGAATTACTTAGTATTAAGTGGGCTGTGGAGGAGTGGAAAAAACAATGGAATCCAGAAAATTGGGAGAAGCTTAAGGAGTTGATTAAAGGATTGAAGTGAAAAAGGCCAAGCAGAAATGTCCAACTCAATCTCAAAAATTCTTAAAAATTCAAACCGTATCGGTATATACAAAAATGAATGCCTCTCGAGTCCAATGGTTTTTTAGTATTTGGGTGTATTTTGGATCAAAAAAGATGAGGGCTCTACTTTTTCTATCAGGTGATCTACAATCTCTGCAAACCCTTCGCCTTCAGGAAGTGATGAAACAAATTGAGGCGGAGTATCAATGCGATCAATAAACTCTTTAATATTCTTTACGGCAAAAGACAGGGGGAAGGCCTTGAACATGGGTGCATCGTTGGGGGAGTCACCTGTAAAAGCAATTTTATGCTTTATTTTTTCAAAAGTGCTTCCCAGTTCTTTCTCACAATATGCTCGGCAGGTGGTCAGTTTGTCATAGTTGCCAAACCAACCGTTCACATGAATGTTAGAAACCTTGGCTATAGCCCCGTGAGATTTGAAAATCGTCACAATTTGGTCAATAGCAGCTTCAGGTAAGGCTGGAACATCCTCACAAAAATCAATGGCCAGATCAAACATACGAGTGAACTGATCAGAAGCCAGTGCACTGCCAGGAACCTCTGTCAGAATTTGTTTTTCGATGACTTTTAATTTTTTTTGAAAGTTCAGGCGTTCGCGCTCTTCGATAACAAAGTGCCGTTGCATTTTACCTTTCGAAAAACGAAAATAAAAAGCTCCATTTTCGCCAATCACCCCATGAACCGGCCAGGTGCGAGCAATCATCTCACACCAGCCTGCGGGTCGACCCGTGACGGGCACAATGGCAACGCCTTTGTCATGCAACGTCCAAAGGGCTTCATAGGCGCGACGTCCAATGCGGCCAGAAGTGGTGAGAGTGCCGTCGATGTCAGTAAAGACACATTTCAGTGAGAATTTTGGTAATTGGTCCAGAGCTTTCATTTCACATGAACTTCCCAGATTTTTGTCCTTAGGACAAGGTGCCAATTTTAACATTAAGACTTGATTGAAAGAATTGTTGGGCTCTATCTTAGGGAATTGAATCCGCAGGATTTTTATCTATATTATATGAAAATGGCCGCATCAATGTAGCGCGTCATCAGAAAAGGAATCGTCATGGCTAAAGCGTCATCTGGGCAAAAGCTTGTCATTGTGGAGTCTCCCACCAAGGCAAAAACCATCAGGAAATATCTCGGTAAGGATTTTATCGTAGAGTCTTGTATGGGCCATATTCGAGACCTTCCGCAATCGGCTAAAGACATTCCGGAAAAGTTCAAAAAACTTCCCTGGTCCAACTTGGGTGTGAATGTGGAAAAGAATTTTGAACCCATTTATTGTATTCCAAAAACTAAAACTCGAATCGTCAAAGACCTGAAAACCAAAATTAAGGATGTCGATGAATTGATCCTCGCAACGGATGAAGATCGAGAGGGAGAGAGTATCAGCTGGCATTTGCTGGAGGTTTTGAGTCCAAAAGTGCCCGTCAAGCGCATGGTATTTCATGAGATCACCAAGGAGGCTATTGAAGACGCTCTTGAAAATTTTCGCGAAGTGGATTTTGACCTGGTTCGTGCTCAGGAAGCTCGTCGGATTCTGGATCGTTTGGTGGGCTACACAATCTCTCCTTTGCTTTGGAAGAAGGTAGCTTATGGTCTGAGCGCCGGTCGGGTGCAGTCTGTGGCCGTTCGGCTGATTGCTGAGCGTGAACATGAGCGTATCCGCTTTAAAAAAGCCGACTACTGGTCTATCACAGGGAATCACCTGAAGGACAAGATCCCTTTTGAAAGCCGGATCCACAGTTATGGTGGAAAGCGAATTGCCCTGGGCAATAAGGATTTCGATCCTGAAACAGGTCAATTGATAGGTGATAAAAAGAACACCATGAAGCACCTGAAAGACGGTGACGCGGATTCTATTATTAAGGAGCTGAGTGGCAAGGGCTGGAAGGTTTCTGATTATGAGGAAAAGCCCATCTCCAACAAGCCCTACCCTCCGTTCATTACATCCACACTGCAACAAGCGGCTAACTCTAAGCTGGGTCTCAGCTCCAAGGAGACTATGCAATTGGCTCAGAAACTTTATGAACGAGGTTTTATTACCTATATGAGAACGGATTCTACGAACCTTTCCCAGCAGGCGATCACTGCGGCCAGGGACTGTATCAAGTCTCTTTACGGTGCCAAGTACTTGCCGGATGAGCCACGGGTCTACACCGGTAAAAAAGCCAAAGGAGCCCAGGAGGCGCACGAAGCTATTCGCCCTGCAGGAACAGAGTTTGTCAAACCGGAGGATGCAAAACTATCTGGAGCCCAGTGGAAGCTGTATGATCTGATTTGGAAAAGAACTGTGGCCTCTCAAATGGTCAATTCTCAGAAGAAAAAAGTCAGTGTCAAATTTGAAGTAGGGGAGGCCATCTTCAGTGCCAATGGAAACACACTGGTGTTTCCAGGCTTTCTTAAAGCTTACGTGGAAGGCAGTGATGATCCCGACCAGGCCTTGGAAGACAGAGAAGTTGTACTACCACCACTGAAAGTGGGCGAAACCATCAAGTGTGAAAAGCTAACTCCCAATCAGCATGAAACCAAGCCGCCAGCCCGCTTTACGGAAGCTTCACTGGTCAAAAAAATGGAAGAAGAGGGTATTGGTCGTCCTTCCACCTATGCGACGATTATCAGCACTATTCAGGACAGGGGGTATGTGCGGAAAATGGGAAACGCCCTGGTTCCCACGTTCACAGCGCTGGTCGTGACAAAACTGCTGAGGCAACATCTACCTGACTATGTGGATTTAAAGTTCACCTCTGAGATGGAGCGCTCACTGGATACCATTGCTGAAGGTGAGATGGATCACCTCAAATATCTGGGCTCAATTTACAATGGTGATAAGGGACTAAGAGGTCAGGTGGATAAGCAAGAAGAGGAGATCAACGGTGAAGAGTCTCGGGCCATTCAGCTGGAAGGTCTGGACGGCTTGAGCTTTCGGATTGGCCGTTATGGCGCTTACGTCTGTCGCACGGAGAGTGATGGTAATGAAGTGTGTGCTTCTTTGCCAGACAGTCAGTTTCCCGGTGATATCACTTCTGAAATTGCCAACAAACTGATTGATCAAAAAATAAATGGTACAGATGCTCTTGGAAAAGACCCTGAAACTGACATGCCCGTTTATGTACTGACAGGTCGTTATGGTCCCTATGTGCAGTTGGGTGAAGTGGATGCAGAAAAATCTGATGGAACCAAAAATGAAAAGCCAAAGCGTATGGCGTTGCCTGCAGGTGTGGAGCCTGAAGATGTGGATCTGCCTATGGCCTTATCATTGTTGGAGCTGCCAAAGACCCTTGGGGAGCATCCTGATACCAGTAAGGTGGTAAAAAAAGGGCTGGGAAGATTTGGTCCTTATGTTGTTCATGATGGGGACTTTCGTTCTATTCCAAAAACCGACAACATTTTTGATGTGGACATCCAACGGGCTTTAGAACTGCTGGCGCAACCGAAGCGGGTTCGTGGTAGAGCGGCTCCGATTAAGGTTCTGGGTAAATATCCGGACTCTGAAGAGGAGGTGAATGTTTATACTGGAAAATACGGCCCTTATATCAAATTCAAAAATAAAAATATCTCTCTTCCCGATGATATGGACGTGGAGAAGCTTAGTATGGAAGAGGCTGTGGAGTTGATCAAAGCCAAGGGGGCTGATGCTGGCGGTGCTAAAAAGAAAAAGGCAGCTAAAAAGAAGAAAGTGGCTAAGAAGAAGGCCGTAACTAGAAAAGCAGGCGAAAAAACGGCAACCAAGAAAAAAACCATCAAAAAGAAAAAGGTGGTGCTAAAAAAGAAAAAGGCCACAGGCTCGAACTCTGCAACAACTCGCTCCTGAGCCGAGCTTTTCCAGTGAGGGGGGGCCAAAAGGCTCTTCAGAGTTCGATTTCATCGAGTAGAAATTACAAATTTGCAGTAGCGTGGACTTCCTCCCAGGCAGTTGGTAGAAAAAACTTAGATAGACCACCTCCTAGAGGAAGTAATGATTTCGTCGATAAAAAATCTGAGGTTTCGTAACAAAAACCAGAGCCAATTGGACCTGGGAATTGAGCGAAAAAAAGAGCCGGACCGTAATTATATGCACGGTGGTCGAAGCTTTTACTTTTTTGATTTTGATGACAACATAGCTTTTCTTTCCACACCATCATTTATTTTTCATAAAGAAACTGGCAGTGAGTTGTCATTGAGCAGTGGACTATTTGCCCAGTACAGTGCAGACATTGGAAAGCGTGGTATCTATAAGGATTACAAAATTGATTACTGTGAGGAGAGGGGAACTTTTCGCCATTTTCGAGATAAAGATATGAAAGCCCTTCATAGAGCTATGGGGCGTCGCCAACCCTTTGTCAGAGATTTAACTGCAGCCTTGGGGCACCCGGAGTTTCACTGGAAAGGGCCTAGTTGGTCATGTTTTTACCATGCAGTCTTTAATGAAAGGCCCCTTTCATTGATTACAGCCCGTGGACATCATCCAGAAACAGTCAAAGAAGGCATTCGTGTAATGGTTCGTAAAGGATATCTACCTAACGAGCCCAATTACTTGAGTATTTACCCTGTCAGCCACCCTGATGTGAAAAGAAAAATGGGTCTGAGGTTTGATACACCCATTGCCCAGCTGAAGCGGGCGGCCATTAGGGCCTCTGTCGAAAAAGCCCTCAAGACGTACGGTGAAAACCCCTATCATCGGTTTGGCATGTCCGATGATGACCCTCAAAATATTCGTTTGATTACAGAAGAAATGGCCCATTTAAAGGGGCGATACCCAGAAATGTCATTTTATGTGATTGAAACCCATGCTGGTCGGTTTGTGAAGCACGAAGTGTTTGCGGACCATGTGGAAGATCATGAGCTGGAAAAAGAAGAGCAGCTACGATTGTTTGGCGGCAACTCTTGATCTCTCTTTACTGTGGATTCGACGGTCACCAGTACCCATGTAACATAACCATTTGTGCGCCGTGTGGATTTCTCAAAGGGATTCAGTCTGATTCCTAATATGAGACATTTGACGGGCCTTTAAGAAAATACGCAAATAATTCAACATTTTAGAATATAATTGTCCGATAAGGTCATGTAACACCTGACAGAAGGAACAGAAATATGCGTTTAGTACTCTCTTCTACGACAACATTTTTAATTTCAGTGGCTTTTCTCCTGGTGAGCCAGGTGTCTTATACCTCTTTAGCTGAGGCGCAGCTAAGAAGTTCGAGGCCCCAGTCTCTGCAGTTGTCATGTGTTCATCTATACCCCATTCAGAAAAAGTACCTTGCCCGTCATATTAATCATGATGAGCTGGATAAGAGCCTAGAAAAGCACTCTGTTGAGCAGTTTATTAAAAGGTTGGATCCCTCAAAGATTTATCTTCTTGAGAAAGACGTGAAAAAGATTGAGACCTCTATGAAAAGCATTTTCAGTCAATTGGCAAAAAAAGATTGTCAGTCTATTGAAAAGGCCCACGAACTTTTCACTGATCGGGTGAAGGAAAGAATTGAATATGCCAAAAAGTATCTTGGCAAGAACTTCAAGTTTAATAAAAAAACCGAAGTCACACTGGACCCCGATCACCGAAAAAGAGCCAAAACCTTGAAAGAGGCTAACGCTTTTCATAATAAATACATGCAGTACCAGGTCTCGACCTATATTGCAGCAGATGAGACTGTAGAAGAGGCTAAAAAGAAAATTTTAAAAAACTATGAGCGTGCTGAAAAAAGAATTGTCGAATTCTCCGATGAAGACCTTTGGTCTCTGTGGGTGGACTCTTTTGCTCGCGCCATGGATCCTCATTCTAGCTATCTTTCTAGGGATGCGCTGGAGGACTTTGAAATCCAGATGAGCCTTTCCCTTGAGGGAATTGGAGCTACATTGAGTTCTAAAGATGGTTTCACAACCATTGAACAGCTAATTCCAGGGGGAGCTGCGTTTAAATCTGGAAAGCTTAAGCCCAAAGATAAAATTATGGCTGTGGCTCAGGGGAAAAAACCTTATGACAATGTTGTAGAAATGGATCTGAGAGATGTAGTTCGAAAAATCCGTGGTCCCAAGGGGTCTAAAGTTCGCTTGAAAATTCTCAGAAAGCTGGCCAAGGAAACTGAGAAGTTTGAGGTTACATTGATTCGTGACAAAATTAAACTAGAAGATGAGGCGGCTGCTATTGAGTACATGGACCGAACCATCAACGGTGAGAAGAAAAAAATAGGTCTGCTAACACTCCCCTCATTTTATAATGATAGTCGTCGTTCCAATGGACGTTCTGCTGCTAGAGACATGAAGCGGCTTCTTAAAGAGGTCAAGAAGAACAAAGTGGATGCCCTAGTTTTAGATCTTTCTAATAATGGGGGGGGCAGCCTGAAGGATGCTGTGGATATTGCCGGCTTGTTTTTTGCCAAGGGAAACGTGGTGAAGCAGTCTCAAAAATCAGACGGGTCCAATACCGTCAACTACGATGTTCTTAGGGACAATGATAAGGCTGTGGACTATGCAGGACCTCTGGTGATTTTGACGTCAAGAATCTCTGCCAGCGCCTCGGAGATTGTGTCAGGAACTCTACAAGACTACAAGCGTGCTGTTATTATTGGCGGTGATCATACCTTTGGAAAAGGAAGTGTGCAATCTGTGGAGTATCTTCCTCCGGGACTGGGAGCCATTAAGACCACAGTTGGAATGTTTTTTACCGCTGGAGGAAACTCCACTCAGCATAGAGGAGTGGATGCAGATATTGTATTACCAAGTGCTTATTCCGCCTCTGAAGATATTGGTGAGAAAAACTTAGATTACTCACTTCCGCCCAAAAAGATTCCAAACTTTGTTTCAGAAGAGGCCTACGTAAAAAAAGGTCCTGATGTCTTTAAATTGGTGGATAAAAGCACCATTGAAAGGCTTAAAAAAGCCTCTGGTCAACGGGTAGCTGCCTCTAAGGAGTTCAAAGAGGTGAAGGAAGAGATCCAAAAAATCAAAAAGCGTGAAAAAAATGGCAAAAAGATTAAGGTTTCCGAGTTGCTTGAAGATAAAGACGCTGACAAGAGTAAAGAGGAAAAAGAAGAGGATGAAGCCGCCGTTCTTAGCCGTGAAGAGCGTAAGAAAAAGTATTTAGAGCGGGCTGATGTTCAGGAAGCCATCAATGTGGCCGCTGACCTTTATGCTGAGTTTAATGGTGTCAAGGTGCATGTCACGCAGAAGGACGCAAAGCCTAAGTCTAGTGGTGCTAAGAACTGATTTTGCCAAGATGTCGTGGGCATCGCGTTATACATGTCTTTTAAAAACAAGCCCACAGCCAATTGTGGGCTTTCTTTTTTGACAATCTCTTAGAGTCCAAGTACCTCTTTTTACTCTGGAAACTGTCACTTTAAAAGGGGTCATTTTATGTCTCGGACCAGCACGGCCACATCCAGCCGGGGTAAGAAAAAACGCCCGGTAAATGTGGCCACAAAAAAGAAAAAGACGACAAAGAAAACAGCAATCCATCGTTCCCAGCAGTCACCCAAGTTGGGCTTGTCTAATGAGCTTCTTTTAAAGATGCATAGCTTAATGGTGAAGTCTCGGGTTCTGGAGGAGCGGCTCATTAAAATTTATAAAACTGGTGATGCTTACTTTTGGATTGGTGGTCCGGGCGAAGAGGCGTTTGGAGTGGCTCTGGGGTTATTAGCCAAAAAAGGGCGAGGGCCGGAGTACGATTATTTACATTTACATTACAGATGCACGCCAACACTCGTAGCCATGGGAATGCCCATGATTGATTCCATCCGACTGATTATGAATAAGTCCACAGATCGTTGTACGGGGGGAAGAAATTTCTCCAATCACTATTGTTTTCCAGAGTGGAATGTTGTCCCAGTGAGTTCTCCCATTGAGGTGCAATACACTACAGCCATTGGAACTGCCCATGTACAACGTCGTACAAAAAGTAATGGCATTACTATTGTTACTGGTGGAGATGCTGGATCTGCTGAAGGAGATTTTGCCAGCTGTCTTGTCTGGGCCTCAAGGCCTGCCAATCCACTACCTATGTTGATCACTGTACAGAACAATGCCTGGGGAATTTCCACCAGTTATGAAGGGCAACATGGTGAAACAACAATTGCCGACAGAGGGGCCGCCTTTAATATGCGTACCCGTGTGATCAATGGAAACGATCCAATTGAGAGCTACAAGGCTTTGGAAGAAGAGATATACTATATTCGTAGAAACCAAAAGCCAGTGGTTCTAGAGGCTCGTCTTAGTCGGCTATTTGGGCACTCCTCTGCAGATGGAGCCAACCGTAAACAGGATCAGGATTGTTGCATTGAAATTTTTGAAGATCAGTTATTAAGTGCTGGCCTCCTTAAACCTGCCGATATTCAGAGGGTTTGGAGTGAGTATGAGGCCGAAGGTCGGGCAGCTCTAGAACAAGTTCGGGGAGAGTCTGCACCTCAAGCAGACTCCCTTTGGGATCACTACTATGCAGATGGGGAAAATGGCGACTGGAGGAAGTTCTAATGGCAAATATGGCACAGGCCATTCGATTGGCGCTTCATTATGGTGAACAAAACCTACAAGTGAAAGACATTTTTGGTGAGGACGTGGGAATGCCTCTAGGAGGCGTATTTACAGCTACCCAAGGTTTGGACACGACTTGGAACACTCCGCTTGATGAAAGAGGGATTATTGGAATGGCCATGGGGATTGGTCTGACCGGTGAGCGCTGTGTGGCGGAGATTCAATTTTGTGATTATATTTTTAATACTATCGATCTATTAAAAATAGCTGGAAATACTCTTTGGGTGAGCCATGGCAACTACAATATGCCTATTGTTGTGATGACTCCTGTTGGGGCAGGTATTCGTGGTTCCGTTTACCATTCCCATAGTTTTGATGCTTGGGCAACCCGCCTGCCTGGCTGGAAGGTGGTCATGCCCTCAACCCCTTTGGATGCCTATGGACTGCTGATCAGCGCTATCAAGGATCCTAATCCGGTGCTGTTTCTTAAACCCAAAGCTCTTTTGCGGGTGCGGGGTGAAGAGTTGCTACCTGGAGAACCAACCAGTGAAAAAACCCTCAAAAAAATGATCGATGCCCCTATTGGGGATCGCTCAAAGTGGAAAGCTCAGTGGCCAGAAATGGAAGAGCTGGACATCTCCATTGGGCAGGGAAAGATCACTCGTGAAGGAGACCAGGCCACTGTTGTCACTTATGGGCGCCATGTGGCTATGTGTAATAAGGTGGCCGATGACCTGGCCTCTGAAGGGAAAAGAGTGGAAGTGATAGACCTTCGCTCTCTATACCCTTACGACTGGCAGATGGTGAAAGCTTCCATTCAAAAGACTGGCAAGGTGTTGTTTGTCAATGAAGACACAGAGGTCACTAACTTTGGAGAGCACTTAGCCTACCGTACGACCTCAGAGTTGTTTTACGAGCTGTACGCAAAGCCCCGAGTTCTAGCAGGATTGAACCTTCCGGGTATTGGTCTGCATGCTAACTTGGAGGAGAACTCAGTGCCCCAGGTTAAAAATATTAGAAAAGAAATCGATGAACTTCTTGCAGAAGTTCCATAAAGGAATTCAGGAGCAACAATGTCAAAAAAACAAGCCCAAAAGGGTAAGAAAAGTAAAGACAGTAAAAAGAGCAAAGGTAAAAAGTCAGGAAGCCAGTTGCCGGACTTTGACAAGTACTTCTACTATCAGAAGTCCGTACAGTCTCCTGAAAATGACGTGATTTATCTACGTGATGCTTACAAAGAATTAAAAGGTACAAACCCGACGACATTGCGTGAGGATTTTTGTGGAACTTTTTTAATTTGTTGTGAATGGGCTAAAATGCACGGCGACCATCAGGCTATTGGTGTAGACCTGGATCCGGAACCTATTCAGTATGGAATGGAAAATTATCTGCCGGAGTTGAAGGACTACCAACAAGACCGAATCAATATTTTGCAGAGAAATGTCCTGGACTCCAACCTGCCACAGGCGGATATTGTGGCGGCTTTGAATTTTTCTTACTCTCTTTTTAAGACTAGGGATCTATTGAGACAGTACTTCAAAAATTCCTATGAGACCCTAAACAAGAATGGCATTTTTGTGTGTGATATTTTTGGTGGTAGTCAGTGTTATGAGCCCAACGAAGAAGAGACGGAGCACACCGACCACAAATTCAGTTATTTTTGGGATCAGGATTCTTGGGACCCTGTAACTAATGAAGGAATGTTTTACATCCACTTTAAGCGCAAAGGTGAAAAAAAACGCGAAAAAGTTTTTACCTATGACTGGCGTATGTGGAGTATTCCGGAGTTGCGTGAGATCATGCATGAAGCAGGATTTAGCAAGACCCACGTTTATTGGGAGGGAACTACCGATGACGGTGAAGGGGATGGCGAATTCAAGCGGGTTGAGCATGGTGAAGATTGTGAGTCTTGGGTGGCCTACGTCGTTGGAGAAAAGTGATTGAAATCAGAACGAGTGAATAGGCTCTTGAGCTGAAGATTGACTTCACCGAGTTTGGGATTGGGCACTTCACCCCGATTGATCACGCAAAGGACATTCTCCACGCTGGCTCCTACTCCGCGCAGATCTTTTGCAGAAAGAACGACCTGTCCACCTGTGGTAATGACATCCTCAATGATACAAACTTTTTTACCTTCGATATCAAGACCTTCTGCAAATCGGCAAGTACCGTAGGCCTTGGCCTCTTTGCGCACAAAAACCACGGGCAATCCGGTTTCAAAGCTTAGAGCCACAGCAATGGGAATGCCCCCCATTTCTAGGCCAGCTAAAATTTCAGTTTCTTTGGGGACAAGGGGTGCTAGTTGTTTTCCTATCTCTTTCAGCAAACTGGGTTGTGCTTCAAATCGATATTTATCAAAATACTCAGTGGAGGTTTGCCCCGAACGTAGGAGGAATTCTCCCTTTAAGTGAGCAACCTTATAAACAGCATTGGCCAGTTCCTTATGGGTCATTCTAGCTCCTTCAGTAAAGTCTATAGATACACCTTTTTCAGCTCAATATGTCACGACTTAAGTCGCAGTTCACAACAGTTTTATTTTTAGTTAAGTTCCCTTGAAGTTTTTACTGTGATTATTAAATCTGGGTATTGAAATTACGATAGTGAATACATGACTCAAAAGATACTGCAAAAGCAAAAATTATTGGTGGATCACCCTATTTATTCAGCACTGCGATCTGTGGAAGATCTTAGAATTTTTATGAAATATCATGTGTTTGCTGTCTGGGACTTTATGTCCCTGTTAAAGGGGCTACAAAGAACTATTACCTGCGTTGATGTGCCCTGGGTGCCCTCCAAATACAATCCTTTACTGGTTCAGCTGATCAATGAAATTGTTGCCGGGGAAGAGTCCGATGTGGATCAAAATGGATACCCTTGTAGTCATTTTGATCTTTATATGAAGGCCATGAAAGAAGTTGGAGCCGAAACAGATTCAATTTTAAATTTTCTTAGAGGTCAGAATGAGAAACCTCTGGATAGAAGACTCGTCCATGTTGTTGATTTTCATCTAAGTGTTGCCAGCTCGAACCGTGTTCACGAACTAGCCTCTTGTTTCTTTTACGGTAGGGAGAACCTTATTCCTGAAATGTTCACACGAGCTCTCGTTGGTTTGAAAAAATCCAGAATTCCTTGTGGGACTTTGATTTATTATCTTCAAAGACACATTGAGGTGGATGGCGATGATCATGGCCCCAAAGCCCTCAAATGTTTACAGGAGTTGACGGGGACTCCACAGTTACAATTCGAGGCCGAAGCCATGGCACTAAAAGCATTAGATATGCGTCAGGAGCTGTG
>JAUILT010000055.1 GCA_030432925.1 Bdellovibrionia bacterium
AAACCTGATGGTCATTGATAAAAAACTTCGTGTGGACAAGACCAAGAGATTCCTATTTAAGGGAGGGAAGTCCATGAATGTCAATGTGGGGTCCAGCACAGGAATTGATCAAAAGGAAGCCAAAGAGATCAAATATGGTCTTGGTGGGGCGGATCTAGGAATGCTGGGAGGCCTTGTGAAGAAAATCCCTCTTGTAGGCTCAGTATTGAGTGGTTTTAGTGTGGGACTTGGAGCTGGTAAGGCTGCTGGAAAGTCCTCAGGTTTAAGTTTAAATGCCGGAACCTACCTCGTGATGCAAAATGCCACGTTTGATATTGAGCTGCAATCATTTGAGCAGTGTCTGATTATTAAATATGACAGCCAAATGTTGGATCAGAACATTTTAATGACTCAATATTTAAAATCGAATCTGAGTGAAGAAGAGTATTTAAGATCTTCTATTTTTGGTCTGTTTCTCTGCACGGGTGAGTTAGAAGAACCCAAAAATCCTGAAAACCCTGGCCAGCTGCAGCCCTATGCGGTGAGAGAGCGTTATTACTACTTCACTCAGCACTTCACCGAGGGAGATATGCTAGACTCCGGAGATCTTTACAATCATCCTTGGTTGCTTATGCTCAGAGGTC
Organism: Bdellovibrionia bacterium; assembly: GCA_030432925.1. Taxonomy (GTDB): domain Bacteria; phylum Bdellovibrionota; class Bdellovibrionia; order Bdellovibrionales; family UBA1609; genus JABSOQ01. The sequence continues at coordinate 624 of JAUILT010000055.1, forward strand.
GAAGAGACTTTAATATCTTTATGGCGGCTATTAATGGGTTTTACACCAATAAAAAAGTAAGGCTTTGGGATTGGTCTTCACCAGTGGCCCACTCAGAGAGAACTACATACACGTGGCCTATTGAAAATCTTGTGAATACCTATCTAGATATAGAACCTACATTTCCTGGAGTTTACACAGTTCTTGGGAACGAACCCCATGATTTTCCCTGGGGAGATGAACAGTCTAACCAATCTTTTCAACCATTGAACTTTGGACTGGGCCTGGGTCAGTATCAGGATATGGTGATTCCAGGAGCAGATTCAAAAAGTCAGATGGAGTATGAGAAAGGAATTGAAACAATAAATTCATTTTAGAGAGATTGGTGGACGGCGTGGAGCCATCGTCCGGTTGGCAATACAATGACACCAGTTTCTTTTTTTGAAACCAGCCTTGCTATCCACTCGGCTGGTTTTTTTATGCAATTGATTCAAACCAGATCGGTATAAAAAAATATCCGTCGGACCTTTTTGCGGTTAGAGCCACCGGGCTAGGGATTGGAGAGTTTTTTCTGTGGCGCCAGAGTGTTTTTGAAACACTCTTTGGATGGCACCTCGATCTTCTATGAGGTGATCTGGGTGGGAGAGAAGCTTTTCTAAAACGGCAGAGAACTCTTTAGAGTTGGAGACCTCACTCACCACAGGGGATCCATTTACGAAACAGTTTTTGAAAATTTGTGCTTCTCGGTTATTAGAGTTTTTTGGTCCTACAATCACACGGTTTCCGTGGCCAATGGCTTCGCTTACAGAGTGTACTTGAGATTTGAAGGACCCCCCAATAAAGGAGATATCAGAGATAGAGTAGAGATCTGCAAGAATTCCAATTGTATCCCCATAGATCAAGGTTTGAGGTTTATAAGATCTTGTTTGAGAGTATTTCTCTAAATTCAAATCTTGTTTTTGAAAGAACCTTTGAAGCTGCTCAAAATGTTTTTCTGAGGGCTCATGAGGGTTAATGATAACGTTTAGATTTTTGTATTTTGCATAGTTCAGAACAGCCTGGAGAATGATTTTTTCATCTTCAGGCCAACTGGATCCTAAAATTAAAGTGGGGTGTTTTGTTTTTAAGTCATCAGGGATTTCATTTTCTGGGGACTTCACTCGATTTATAATTTGATCTATTCGAGGGTCTCCAGTGACTTCCACAGGAACCACAACTCCCAGGCGCTTTAGATTTTTGGCATCTTCTTGAGAAATACAAAGAATTTTTTCACATTTGTTATACATCCATCGTTTAAAAAATGAAAAAGTAAAGAGGTGACTTCTATCCGGGTTTTTAGCCACAACAGCAAAGGGCACCACGGGGATTTTTTTTTGCCAGCACTGAAAAATTAATTCTGGCCAAAGATCAGTTTTGGCAATGAGTAATACCTGAGGGGAAAGATCTTTGAGGAATTGGTGAACTGAGCCAGGTAAGTCTAGAGGGAGAGGGCCAAATCCATCCACACCATTAAAGTTTTGAATTCTTTTGGCGTAACTTGTTGATGTGTAAGAGCAAAAAATTCTACTATTAGGATGATACTGATTGAGGTAGCCGATGAGGGGCTTGCAGTATTCAAACTCCCCACTGGCGCTGTGAAACCAGAGAGCGTGGTGGGAGAGCCTTACTTTTGGACGAAATTTAAGAGATAGGGATTTTCGGATTTTTTTGTTCCACGGAGCTACAAAAAAAACGAGTACAGTCAGTGCTAAGGGGGATAGCATAAAGCGATAAAAGCTAATAATCAGAGTGTCTTTGAAGTTCATATATAGCCGAGCAGCCTATCATGGGTGACCCAGTATGGACAATCTTAGTGCAGGCCTCTATGATAGGCTCATGTTGGTTGACGCTCATGCTCATTTAAGCTTTCTCAATAATGACCAGGTGGCCTTGGTGATAGACACCCCAGCCCCTTGGGTGGACCAATGGATTTTGGGAGGCTACGATCCTGCAGATTGGCAACGTCAAATAGAATTAAAAGACCGTTGGCCAGACCGTATACAAACCTGCTTGGGATTACATCCTTGGGTGGCTGCGAATTTGAGTTCTAAGAGCGTGGACTCTGCTCTTATTGAGTTGGAGGGCCTTATTTATAGAGCTGACTGGGTGGGAGAAGTGGGTTTGGATGTTTCTTCAAAGGCACTTCAACAGAAGCGAGATGTACAAATGGGAGTCTTTCAGCAGCAGTTGCAAATAGCCCAAGTTTATAAAAAATCTTGTGTTTTCCATATGGTGGGAGGAGTGGCTGACTTTTTAAAATGCTGGGATGCTTATCCAGTTTCAGGTTTTGTGCACGGGTTTAGCGGCGCTCCTGAGATCGCTCGGGAACTGACATCTAGAGGATTGTTTATTTCAGTAGGACCAGGACTATTAAAGGGCCACTTTAAAAAATTGCAGAAAACTGTAGAGGCCTTAGATCTGGAGTTTTTGTTGTTAGAATCAGACTCCCCAGAGAGTCCCAAAGACGCAAGAGGGTATGAGGGGCATCAGTTATTGCTGCAGCTTATAGATCAAGTCTGCAGTTTGAAGTCTATTTCCAGAGAGGCACTTAAAAATCAGTTAGTAAAAAACCTGGAAAATTCAAACCGGATCGGTATGAAAAAGAAGGAGACAAGTCGTGTCTGAATCTTGGGAATATAGGTTTTCAGGAGTTCAAAGAATTTATGGAAAGACTGTGGCTGAGCGATTGCCTTCGGCTCATGCACTCGTCATGGGTGTTGGAGGAGTTGGAAGCTGGGCGGCAGAGGCTTTAGTGCGAACTGGTATTGGCAACATTACGCTTGTGGACTTTGACGACATTTGCCTGAGTAACAGCAATCGACAAATTCAGGCAACCACAGAGAGTGTGGGAAAAATGAAAACTACAGTGTTAAAGGAGAGATTTTTATCTATCAATCCTGAGTTGAAAGTCACAGAAGTTCAGGAGATTTTCAGTGAACAAACAGCTCAGGCTCTATTAGCGTCCATTGGCAATGCAGTTATATTGGACTGTATGGATTCCCTGTCAGCCAAATGTTTTTTGATTGATCACTGTTATAAAAATGAGCATCCTCTTGTCGTGGTGGGGGGGTCTGCAGGTAAGTTGTCACCGGAAATGGTCAAAGTGGATGATTTAGCGAGAACTTATGGAGATCGATTACTTCATAAGTTGAGAAAGCGTCTTCGTACTCAACATGGGTTTCCAAGGGATTTGAAAAAAAAATGGCAAATTCCAGCAGTATTCTCAGATGAATCACCAGTGTATCCGTTGCCTGATGGCAGTGTAAGTCAGGATGTCGAAGCCCGTCCTCATCACCGCTTTCTCGATTGCAATGAAGGTATGGGGTCACTTTGTTTTCTCACAGGCAGCTTTGGTTTTTTTGCTGCCAGTGAGGGGCTTAAGTTATTGGCTACATTTCGTTAGCCTGTTCGCCTTTTTTATAAATTTCATAGACAAAAACAGGAATTTCCCATTCGCCCAACTGTTTTTCAATCAACGGCTTGACTTGACTTTCCCAGTCCAACCCTCCCACACCTGTGGCGACCTTGGTGATGGCAATACTACTGATATTATTTTCTTTTATGGATTGTTTCATATTTTTCAGAGCATGATTCACATGGGATTCAGAAGCTTTTCCAGGGTGGTCGTTATTGGTTTTAGGGGCTTCTTGAGTCAAGAGATTTAAAACAAAAGGCCCGCCGACTCCTTTCCAAGTCCAAACATCTCCCTCTTTAGGGTGAGAAGTATGGCAATAGTGCCGGAAATCCTTGTACAGTGCCGGCCACTGCTCTCGAAGACTGAGTGCCAGCCCCTGTTTAAAGTCATCATTAGGGGCAACACCATGAGCTAAAGCCTCAGCTTTGGTTTTTAGAATATCCCCCGTAACATAATGTATCATATTTTACTCCTTGGTTGTTTTGCCTCATCCTTTCTGAACATTTGAGACTTTTAGCCCCAAACGTATGGAAAAAGCTTGTTACGGGGGTTATAGAGGCAAAGCCTATGCCAAGCCTCATCGCGAGAGAAGCGAGCAGGATTATTTTTGAGACCACTTCTAGTAATTATTCAAGGCAAGTATCAAAATCCATCAATGAGGCGTCTTCAGAAACCTCAGACTCTAGGATTCCATAAGTTTTTACGACCTCCCAGCGTGGTACGAGACAAACACCATCATTTTCACAGAAAGTTTTCATCCATTTTTTAACTTGAACTTCAACGACATAGACATTTCCTTCCATACCGCAGAGGTTTGAGTTTTTTGAAAAAGTAATGGTTGTATTAAAGTCATTACCTAGTTGTTGCTCAGCTAAGTTTTCAACTATTTTTTCTGGATTGACTTGCAGTCCACCAGGTTGGTCGACACTGGCCAAAGACGGGTGAGCCCAAAATAAACCTAAAAATAACGTAAAAATGAGTTTCATTGAATCCTCCTTATGTTGGGCTCATTAACTAGCATTGTTTATTAGGAGAGGGTAGATATATTTTTTATAATTTGGGGGAGAGGCTCTGAGGCGGCTGTCCATTGGTTTCAAAAAATACAAAAGTTTAAGTCAGACCAGTATGTGTATAAAAAAGCTTACCTGAAATGGGTTTTAGGTAAGCTTTTTTAAAGAGTAAAGCTCAGTAGTTAGTCTTCTTTTTCTAATTTATAGCCATTAAGAGCTTTAAACTGGTTGGCTTTGTCTTGGCCAGCCAGTTTTTGGTAGTAGTCCTGATAAAGAATAGTGTTATTGTCTATAACGAACCCAGCACGGAAATCTGCTGTTGTATTGGAGTTTGTTCTACGGTCTGAAACTTTGGTCGAAGTCTTGCCGTAGGCTATTTTCATTCCAAAGTGAATGGCACTTTCATCTTTGTAGACAATGGTGCCAGTTATGGTGGTTTGTCGTTCGTTGCGGCTGGTTTCGCCTCTTTTTGTTTTATTTAGGGTAAGCTCTTCACTGCTCAGAGAGTAGCTGATAGTGGCAATATCGCCTGCATAGGTAGGCAAAGCTTGTAATGTAAAAGACTCTGTCACAGTGGCTATTGAAGGGGCTCCTGGAGTGTGAGGTCCTATTATACCATTTGTTGTTTTGTAGTTGCCACCCAAGGTAAATTTGCAATTTTTGTCATCAGGCATAAACCCGTAAGTCTTACTTGTGGAGTTGCCAACATTATCAGAGGCTGTGTCAACGGTGCAAAATCTTAGCTCTGAAGAGAGTTCAGAGCCCAAGCTATTGTAGGGACTGACATAGTTGTGGTTACTACGGCCTTGCATACGGGTTAGGTCATTGAGTTCGCCCATGGCCGTGGATTGAGCAATACGGTCATCCAGAGTTTTAATGGCCTGAGCAATAGAGGCCATATCGTCGATGTCATCATCGGAGGCCACTTTTTGGTAGCCTGATGGCACCATGGAGTAATTGAAAAGATCATTGTCATTTTGGGAGTCAGAAGAAAACATTCCACTGTTTCCACAGGCTCCAACAAACATTGCAAACGCAGCAATAAGTATTATGCGCATCATAGTTACACCTCATTTCAGGTTGAGAGTTTTTGCTATACACCCAGCTCTAGGTAAAATCCATCGCATGAGGTATCTCTTGGGAGTAATCAGGAACCTGTGGGGTATCAATGAAATTATCTTTAATAACGCACCTTGTTTTGTTCGTTGGTGTTTGTGGCTAGATGGCGGAGTGCAGAACAATGTATTTCTGGTATCAGGATTATTGAATAATACCCAAAATGTAGATAGACGTCGTTCATAAAAATTTTTTCATTTATTATTTGGGAGGCACCATGAAAAAACAACTTTTCTATATGACTTTAATATTTGCCATTTTATGGAATCCTTTGGCCAGCGCCAGTCGATCTCGCTTGACAGCTCTGGGGCAAAATCCCAATGGGTCCCTATATATCAAAGATGTACGAAATATGTTCTTGAACCCAGCACAAATAAATAGTGTGCAAAATCAAGTGAATCTAGAGTGGGGGGACAAGGACTCCAATGTGACACCCAAGGCCGAGGGAGGACTTGTTCATGAGACAGGCTCCATGAAGCTGGGGCTGCAACTGGGTCGTGTGGGAGAGGCGGCATCAGATGCTGTTTTTGGAGCAGGGGCTTCACAGGCCAATCTTACTATAGGTGATTATCCTCAAGACTCTGTAGAACTGCTTTTTGGTTCAGAAGGATCCATGCTTTGGGGGGGCGCATTTCACTATGTTAATAATGAAGCCAAAAACTCCCAGACAGACTCTGCTACGGAAGCTAAAATTATGACCGGAAAGTTTGGTGTGATATTAGGTAAAATACAAGGCTATTTACATGCGGATATTGCAAATTCTTTGAAGAATGAAACTTCGGGTGTAACAAAAGAGTACGATGGTCAATTGACGTTGAGGCTCGGCGGAAGCTACGACATTTCTGGCGATTCTCAACTGGGCATAGAAATTGATCGTCATGCCTACGATACAAATAATGGTACTACTAGTGTTAAGGGGGAGGGTGAAGACCTCAAGGCTCAGTTGAACTGGTTTCGAACACTAAAGCAAACTGAGGGCCATTTTCTCTATTATAGCTTTGGTTTGTCTTATCGGGATCAAGAGTTAAAGTTCAGTCCTGGTGGTTTATCTATGTCCATTGAAAAACTAGCGCTTCCCATTGCTTTGGGACTAGAGACAAAGGCAAAAGAATGGCTTGTATTTAGAGGGTCTATTGCCCAGGAAGTTATCATTAATAAAGACGAAACCAAAGATACAGCTGGAAATACCACAGAAAATATAAATGCCGATGATACAGTTGTGGCTGCAGGTGTGGGCTTTATTTGGAGTGAAAGTTTAACAATGGATGCGACATTTTCTGGAGCAGGAAGTGCCGGATCAGGGCAATTCAATGCAAATACAATGTTTGCTGAAGTGGGAATGAATTACAGCTTCTGATTTTTTATGAAACAAGGGAGATGGGTAAGATGAAATCTATATTCGCAATGTTGTGTTTTTTTATATTTAGCATTGAGGCTCATGCGAGCTTATTGGCATCACCGTCTTCGGTCAATTTTTCTAGTGTTGATGTTGGAGCCTTTCGTTCTCAAACGGTCTTTATTCGAAATAACTCCGATGAAGATATTCATGTCAGTGTGAGTGATTCTTGTATGGGTGATTTTTATACTTCGGGTTATTGTGGATCTCTTTCGCGATATGGCTCGTGCTCTCTTCGTGTAGAGTTTCACCCACGGAGAGCTGGTTACCAAGGCTGTGGCATTACTGTGCGTCAAATCACTGGAGGGTTTGACCAGGTATATATTAATGTCAGTGGACACGGTGTCGAAAGGCGCCGTTAAAGCAAAGGGCAATAGGTTTTGCGGGCAGGGGCAGAAATTATATTTTTATTTTCTGCCCAGATGCCTGTGAGGGATTTGCCATAGACACAGCCACTGTCGAGACAATAAGTGTTGTTATTGACGTGGACGCCTTGTAAGGCCCAATGCCCGTAAAACACGGGGTTTTTTCCTTTATAGAAGTCATGCCAGGCAGGTGCTCCGGGGCGATACATAGGCTTACTCGCCCCTTCCCAGGTGCGAATGGTGGCAAGCACTGATCGGGGGGTGCTTTCAGGAGGGACTCCAGGTTGGAAACCGGCATGAACCACCCAAAAGGCTTTATCTTTGATAAAACTGGGAATGGAATCCAGCCACCCCATCCAAAGATCTAATTGATGACCCAGGTGACTTTTGAGTTCCTTCAAGGACGGAGACAGAGACTGATCTTGACGAAGGCCCTTGAGAAAGCGCAACTCATGGTTACCAATGACAGTTTCAACACCATTGTCTCGAACCCATTTGAGGACTTGAAATGACTTTGGACCCTTGTTGATCATATCACCAACAAGAATAATCCTGTGTCGAGAGAGGGAGGCTCCAGCGGCAGACAGCAGGTCTTGCAGTTCATCGTAGCATCCATGAACATCTCCAATGACAAAGGTCTTTTTAAGATCGTTTTTAATTGAATTCAAAGCCCGCTCTTAGCTCCACATTTGAAAAGAACAGGGTTGTGGACCCATTAATTGTAGGATCATAACCTAAAGATTTTCTGTAGGCATCTGTATGAGTGAAGTTATACTCATGCCACTGACCATACCAGAAAAGTCCTACCCTCCAGTTTTTGGTGTATTCGTAAATGGCGCCTATAGATCCGTCAAAAGCAAATTTAGGGTCTATTTCAAATGTATCTCCATTAGAAATGGGGTATTGGAATCTCATAAATGTTTCATAAGTAAAACGTGAATGCTCTCGAATTAAAAATTTAAAGCCAGCTGTGGCCATAGTTATATCATTGGTTAGGATTGTGGCGTCCACGCCAGATCCGTTGGCTGTTCGTGCAATAAAGGGCACAATGTGGTGCTGAAGTCCAAAGCGCCAAGCCAGCTGGGCTTTATAGTTTCCCCAAAAGTTGTATCTGAGACTCTCTGGGTAATAGGTGGCTTCAGTGGCAAAAATAAGCCACTGGTAACTGTTTTGCTGCACTTGAATATTGGGTGATGAGGATGTGCCACCGGGAGACATTTTAGCAGTGCCAGAGATGTCCCATGTTTCTGAAAGCCACATCCAGGCTTTGCCAAATGCAGAGGGGCCTTTAAGGGTTTGAAAGTTGAGGTTAGAGTTAATCTTGGCACTGGTCTGAGCGTATTTCAAGTAATTGAATCCTGCACCAAACCACAGGCCGTATCTTTTTGTATAGGCAGGTGATTTGCTAACAATTTTAAGGTTGGTGTAGCGAACCCGCTCTTTTTCAACGGAGAGATTTAACTGAAACCTTCGAGTCACTTTACGACTTCCTGGAGGAACAATTCCAAGAGGCAATTGAACCGTATAGTTGGGAAGGTCTAAGGTCAGTTCAAAAAGTCCATTTTCATTAGCAACGGCAACAGCTTTTCCGGCCATAGCCTTTTTGGTGGGAAGGTAGCCCACGCGATTTTTTTTAGTAATAACAATAATGGCCTTGGCATTCACAAAAACTCGAGCGCCAGGTGTGGTTTTTCCAGGTATAATCACTCGAGTTCGTCTTTTCTTTTGAGTTTCGCCAATTTCAGGTAAGTACCACTGAACGTTGACACTTTGTTCAGGAGTTTTATTGGCAGTCATGATCTCTTGATCGGATTCAATATCATATTCTTCCTCTTCTTCTTCGTTGTCAGGGCGAGGAGTTTTATGTTTGACTCCGAATTCATTGAGGTCTTGATGAGTTACGGAAGGCTCTGTTTTTGTCTGTGCTGAGGCCGGTGAGAAATTGCAGACCACTCCCGCAGTCAGAATGAGCAAAAAGGCAGCCAGAATTTTCAAAGTCATCAATCCTTGGAGTGTCGGTCTGTACAACTATCTATGTGATATTGTTTCTAAATAAGAGGGGGAAGTCAAAGATTTGCTGGAGAGGGTCAGGCAGACTTTTTGTAGTCGACCATAAAGAAGGTAATGTCATCTTCAAGAGGGTGCTCTTTTCTATGATCAGCTATACCTTTGTTGAGATCCTCGACAGAAGTCTCAAGGTCTTTTTTCTTATTAAAGGAATTTATCAGGGTGCGTAGAAATTTTCTTTCACCCCAAAGTTCATCCTCATTGTTTTTTAATTCAGGGATGCCATCCGTGTAGAAAATAAGCCGATCTTGAGGTTGGATTTGAATAACGGACTCTGCATATTCACTGTCCGGGGCCTCACCCAAACGAGGACCAATGACCTCCATTAATGGAATAATATCTTTTTTCTTTATATTATCACCGTTTTTAAAAGGGATTAAATAGGGAGGGTCATGAGATGCTGAAGTGTAAGTCAGTGCTCCTGTTTTATTATCAAAACACCCTAGAAAGAAGGTCATAAGAACCTGTCCACCAGAAGTCCCAAAAATAGCCTCATTCATAAGCTTCATGACTTCCGACACTTTGAGATCTGGAAAACGTTCAATGACACTGGCTGCAGATTTGGCTGCTGCGGTTACGAGTGCGGCTGGAACCCCGTGTCCCGTGGCATCTCCAATCCAAAAATAGGTTTTTGATCCAACTTGAGAGAAGTACCACCAGTCACCACCACATTCAGAGGCCGGTTCATAAAAACCACGTAATGAGAGGCTTTCGTTTTCAAAACTATTTTGTGGAAAGAGGGTGGCTTGAACAAGTTTGGCTGTGTTGAGTTCTGCTTCCATTCGAGTTTTTTCGGCTGTATCTGCAAGAAGGCGCTGAATCTCTCCGGCCATATGGTTAAAACCGTTGGCCAGCCCACCGATTTCATCCTCACTGTTCACAGTCACTTGAATATCAAAATCCCCCTCAGATATTTTTTTAGTGGCCTCAAAAAGGTTTTTTATGGTTTTAGTGAGTCGACTCGATGCCAAGACAGAGATTCCAATGGTAGCAGAAACTAATATAAGAAAAAGTAAAATTGATTTGATAAATAAAACTTGAATAGCTTCCAACGCTGTTTTCTCAGGCAACATGGAAATCACTCGCATATCTCCCAGTCCAACACTGGCCATAGAAATTAACCATTCACCGGTGAGCTCGGAGGTGTATTTGTGAGTCCCTACAGGAGCTTTGATTTTCTCAAGAGTGGATTGAACAGCGAGGGCTGTGTCTTCAGGGTCATCCAAGTAGTTGGGGTTGACGGGACTGATAACAATATCCCCTTTACCGTTGACTAAAATTGAATCAAACAGTGTTGAGCCAGAAAAGAATTCAACAAATGTGGACTTGGTAACGAGTCCCATGATCACGCTGGGCCTGTCGGTTAAGCTTCCCTGAAATCTTAGAGCCACAATCCATTTAGAAGGGTTGGGGTCAAAAATTCGGATGGTGATTTCGTTGGCGATGGCGTCTTGAACAATACTACGAAAGTAATCCTGCCAAGCAGTGCTTTCAAGAAGGCCAAGAGAGTCTTGGCCAACGAGAGTGTAAAAACGGTGGTCGCCAATATGTGGGTCAAAATGATAAGTCCAGACAGATTCAATCAGAGTCTCTGTTTGGAACTGAGACTGAGCAAAGCTGTGAAATTTTTTGGCCTTTAGGTCGTAGCCTCGTAAGTAGACCTCCAGTTTCTCAAGAACAAATGTGAGCTCAGAGCGAATTTGGTTAGCTGTAGCTCGTGAGCCAGAGGTATTGCTCTCAAACACGTAGGCCACTTTGTCTGACTGGAAATCACTGAGAGCTAGGTAGGCGTAGATAGATAACATTCCCGTTGTTACAGCCACCAGGATAAACATGAACTTGGTTCTCAGTGAAATTTTTTTGAATATACTCATCTCAATTTTATTTCGGTATATATAGGGCCTCTATTAACAGGCCTGAAGTCTGTATTCAATTGCGCTCAATCTTAGGTATAGGTTTAAAACTCGACTAAGATCGATTGAATTTAAACAAGAAAATCCCGAAAAAATAACTGGAGATATATATGAATAACAATGACAGGTTGAATTGGGTGGACCGAACACTGGTGGTGCTGTCAGTGATGGGCTCATTGTTTTTTTCATATCTTCTTTTGAACTCTCAGGATCTCATTTCTCACTTTCTCCCGGTACAAGAGGGAGCCAAGATTATAGGCTTTGTGGAGGTGGCCAACAACGATGTTCGTCGTCGACTTAAGCAAAGCCTCCTCTGGTATGATGTGGGGTCAGATGAAGCACTTTACGAAAAAGATGCTATCTTTACGGGTGATAATTCTGAAACCTATATCCGCTTGAATGGTGATGTGGGATTTCATATGGGAGCAAATTCAATGGTAGTACTTTCTCAAGAAAATAATGAGTTTAAATTGGATTTACAGCTGGGGAGTGTGATTGCTGACGTCAAGCAAGGGGGTGAGTTAAAGCTTGTTGGAGATGGTGAAGAAGCCACGATCAAGGGAAGTCAAGGTGCAAACTCTCAGGTGTCTATTAATAAAACTAAGAAAGGCCAAATCAAATTGGCTTCTTTGGAGAATGCATTTGAGTTAGAGCTTTTGGATGGAAAAAAAACAATCGACGCCAAAAAAACACTGCAGTTAAACTCACAGTTAAAAGAAGAGGCCAACTCTCAGCCTGTAGAGTTGATTCAACCACCTCTTGGACATACGATCTGGCATGATCCAAAAAGACAATTTGTATTTAGTTGGGATATTTTGAGAAAAGTAAATGCACTGACACTTCAGGTCGCCAAGGACTTTGATTTTAAGCAAGTGATTTATGAACAGCCAGCAGAAAATAAAGTTCACCGAGCCTCCGGGGTTTCTAAAGAAGGGCTTTATTACTGGAGAATTGTTGAAAAATCCGGGAGTAAAAATGTCAAAGTAGTGAGTGAAGTGCATGATTTTCGCGTTGCTATTCAAACGCCACCGAGAATGTATATTCCAAAAGACAAAGATATTTTAAAATCCAAGTTTTCTGAGGAAGGAGGACCTCCCATTGCTGAAGTTCAATTTTTGTGGGAGCAAAAAATGGGAGCCACAAGATATCAAATCCAAGTAGCTGCAGATGCCGGATTCAAAAAAGTTCTGGTTAATGAGGAGTTGCCAGATACTTTTAAAAATCAGGTGCTTCTTCCTCGTGGAGATTATTTTTGGCGTGTTCGTGTGACAGCCCCAGCTCAAGGAGTTGGGTTTTGGGCAAAGCCTTCAAAGTTTTCAGTGGGGGCACCTGAAGAATTTAAAGAGATCCTCGCCGACCTCGAACAGCAAAGATTGCGAGCGTTGGAATTGGGGCAAAGTTCCTCAGGATCTCCTTCTTACCGGAAGCCGGATTTAGCTCTACTGGGGGAGAAAACAACAGAACGAAACCTTCCCTTGCGCTCACCGAGCGTTACAAAAACTAAAAAAACAACATTGCTTCAGTTTGACCCAGGGCTGAGCTCTAGAGAGCCTGCAGCTGTGCAAAAAGCTATTACGAACCCTCCGACTTTGGAATGGGAGCCTGTGGTTGGAGCTAATGGATATGACTTAGAGATCAGCTCCGATAAAGAGTTTGTTACGCCAGTCTTAAGAAAGCGCCAGAGAGAGACCACATTTACCTGGGAAAAGGCTCAAGTGGGACAGTATTTTTGGAGAGTCAGGTCTCATAGGGGAGGAGACACAGCTAGTGAATACTCCCCAGGGCATATTTTGAATGTGGGTTTGGAGAGCCCCGTTCTGGAAGATCATATCACCAGATCATTTGAAGCTAAAAGTCCTAAGGAGTTTGTTTCTCCTGGCCCACCGATAGGGTTTGAATGGAAGGACCTTCCTATGGCTGAAAAATACAAAGTTGTAGTTGTTAGAGAGGGCGATGAAAAACGAGTGTATGATAAGATTGTTGAAGACCCCAGAGCCGAGGTGGAGTTTGAAAAAGCCGGGCGTTATTTGGCTATGGTGGCTGCTCTGAACAATGATGGACAGAGGATTTCACCATTTTCTCAGCCTGCACAAATTAATTTTGAGAAAACCTTTAAATTTGGAACACCCCAAGTTCTTTATCCAGTGAATGGAACTACAGTGGTGACTTTTGGATCTGGTCGACCAGACTCAATGATTTTAGATTGGAATCGAGTGGACGGGGCCAAAAGTTACCGATTACAGTTTTCTGAGGATAAAAAATTCAGAAAAGTCTTTTTAGACAAAGTGATTGCCAAAGATCAATACTTTGTCAACGATGTGGTTCCTCAAGGGACTATTTATTGGCGAGTTCGTGCCGAGTACGATACACTCACTTCTAACTGGACGACACCTCGGTATTTTGAAATTCAAAATATTCAAAATCAATGAATTTTGATGGAGGTGTTGAGACATGAGCAGACCTGCTAGAGCAATGTGTACGCAAAACTCATACTTAAAAGGTGTGTCTCTTGAATCTTGTAAGGTAAAAGTTGTGGCTCTGACTTTAGATTATAATCGTAACTGAAGCTCATCCACTCATAGACTTTAGAGGTCAGCTTGAAATTCAATTCTATGTTTGTCATTTCCAGATCGTCTCGGTTATCACCGGCCTCAAGATCAGGCTGGATGGGTGTCAGGAAATCGAAGGTCAGTTTGTAATTGGTTTTTTTATCGATCACATTGGAGAACTCAAATCCACCTTCAACCCCCAGCTGAGTGTAGCTTTGCAACTCAATAACTTCAATATTGGGGGTGGCTTCATCGTCTTTAACAATATATTGACCTGAGGCATCTACCTGCAGGGATCCAAAACCTAAACGGGCAATGAACTTTTGATCTTCTTTATCAATAAATTTAGCGAAAACACCCACAGACTCTTTGGTACTTAAAGGTTTAAATCCGTCTGTTAATCTTAGAGAGTCTCCAGTGATAGTCTCTTTGACAGCTCCAGCGCGAGTCTGTTTTTCATAAGTGACTGTTTCACTGCGCACATCTTCACCATAAAAGAGGGATGTCTTGGCATTGACTCGAACATAGGGACCCAGCCAGTCATAGGACTTCAGGGAGTGGAGGTAAATAGATGTAAAATCCAATTCGTCATTGCTCTTGACATAGCGAGGAAGTGCTGGAGTTTTAGAGGTCGCTCCCTTGATTTTTAGGGTGTTTTGCCACTCATCCTGCTTTCTTTTATAGTGAAGAGCCCCGTCCAGGTTGGCTCCATAAGTTTTGGAGTCACCGTCTGTTTGCCCAATAACATTACTGCTAGAGCCAAAACTAATATTAGCCCCTAAATTTAAAGATGGGTGCCATCCCTCTTCTTTAACTTTGAGTGTTTCGACCTCTTTATTGATGGTGAGGGTGTTTTCTTCTTCAGCCCATGTGGGGAGTATGATGAGGGCTGTGGTCAATAAAAGCAGGAGGTGCATCCAAGATGTCATAAGAATTCCTTGTTGAAAAAGGTGTACCGATCTGGTTTGAGTATTTTGTGAAGATGCTTATATCATGTGAGCAGAGGTGATCAAGTTATCTATTATTTATAGTGGATAGCAGTAATGGTCAGAAAGATGCTGCCCACAGGTCTTTGAACCTCTACTTCATCGTCGACTTTGCGTCCCAAAAGTGCTTTAGCCATAGGGGACCTCCAGGAGATGCGGTTTTTTTGAGGGTCAAATTCATCCTCTCCTACAATTTGATAGGATTTTATATGCCCATCTTCGTCCTCAAGCTCTACGGTAGCTCCAAAACGCACCTCAAGAGTTTTTTGTTGAAGGGGGTCCACAACCTGAGCGGCTTCAATACGGTCCCTTAAATACTTCAATCGGGAGTCAATATGTCGCAGCCTTCGTTTGCCGTATATATAGTCACCATTTTCACTGCGATCTCCATTGGAGGCCGCCCAGGCGATTGTTTCCACCAGTTTTGGGCGTTCCATGTAGAAGAGGTCTTCAAATTCTTGTTGAAGCTTGTGGAGGCCTCCAGGAGTTATATAATTAGGTGTTTTTTTACTCATGATTGATAAACCTCTGCGTCACAGATTTTCATTTTGTTTGAATTTTGTCAGAAGCGCCATCATTAATTGAGCTTTGTTTTTATTCTTATTCTTTAGCCAAAGGGGGCAGGGATGATTGATTCCATCAATCAGGTGTTGGGCGTAGCCGTTGGGTATGTATGGGGGCTTCCCATGGTGATTTTACTGGTTGGCACGGGCCTTTTTTTGACCCTGATTATGGGATTTCCTCAATGGCGTGGATTTATGCACGCTTTGGATGTGGTGCGAGGAAAATTTGATGATCCCAATGACCCTGGAGAGATTTCACACTTCCAAGCTCTAACCACAGCTCTTTCTGCCACTGTGGGGTTGGGCAACATTGCTGGGGTTGCTGTAGCTATTGCCAGTGGTGGACCTGGAGCTGTGTTTTGGATGGTATTAGTTGGGTTTGTCGGGATGGCGACAAAGTTTTCTGAGGTCTCTATTTCGTTGATGTATCGTCATGTGGATGAGAACAAAGTTGTGCATGGAGGGGCTATGCACTACATCGAGCGGGGGCTTGGCAAAAAGTGGAAGCCTCTGGCTTTATTTTTTGCTTTTGCCTGTGTGGCTGCCAGCTTTGGGGCTGCTAATATGTTTCAAACGAATCAAGTGGCATCTATCCTGTACGACCGCTTTGAAGTGAATAAATTATTTACGGGAGTGGTTCTTGCCACTATGACAGGAGTTGTAATCATTGGGGGTATCAAACGCATTGGCAAAGTGACTTCCAAACTAGTCCCTTTGATGGGTGGTATTTATATGTTGGGAGCTTTATTTGTTGTACTTACCAACATAGGCGAGATTCCAGCTGTTGTGTCTTCTATTTTTTACTATGCCTTCAATAAGCTTGAGGTGGGGGCTTTGGGAGCCATTCATGGTTTGGCTGTCCGTGAAATTTTGATTCAAGGGGTGAAGAGAGCTTGTTTTTCCAATGAAGCTGGGCTGGGGTCCTCTCCGATTGCTCACTCGGCAGCGACAACAAATGAGCCCGTTCGAGAGGGTGTTGTGGCACTTTTAGAGCCTTTTGTGGACACTATTTTGGTGTGTACCATGACGGCATTGGTGATTCTCATTAGTGGAGCCTGGACTCAGGAGGGACTCACGGGGGTAGATCTCACAGCTGTGGCCTTTGACTCAGCTTTGCCGGGTTTTGGGGGAATCTTTGTGCCTGTAGCTGTTTTTTTGTTTGCCTATTCGACGTTGCTCAGTTGGTCTTACTACGGTGAAATGGCCATAGATTATATTTTTGGTAAAAAGGGAATTCTCCCTTATAAAATTGTTTTTTGCATAGCTGCAGTGATTGGCGCTGTGTGGAGTATTGGTCCCATTCTTAATTTTTCTGATATGATGCTAGGGCTTATGGTGATCCCCAATCTTATTGCCGTGTTACTTTTGACTCCAAAGCTACGCAATGAGGTGAACAGTTACTTTAGGAAGCTCAAGGCGGGGGCCTTTAAGAGCTCATAACTGGCTCCCTTGATTGCGGATGCGATTCTCTAGTTAAGAAGACCTGTTGAAGGCTTTTTGTAACATTTTCTTAACAATTAATAATTTCAGTTAGTTACAGGTGTTAAGGAGGGCAAGGTTTTTTAGAAATACATGCCAACGCACTGCATTTGAGCTTGCTGTTGCTCTCCTGACAGTTTTTACTCACCTGGACTTTTGTTAGGTTTTCTTCAGTATCATTTATTTTTGTGAACAATTCCTGACGTTTTGAATCATTCCATAGGGGGAAAGAATGAATACACCAAAAAGGCTTTTTGTCATCATGACGGCACTTATGGCGGCCGGTCTTCTGAACACAGCTCACGCCGCTGATGAGGCATCCACTGAATCCAAGTTGAAGGTGGAGGATGTAAAACCTAAAAACAAAGTAAAGGGTGACATCGACGAGGACATCACCAATGCGCGAATGAGAGCCTCTTCTGGCTCCAAGTCAAAATATTCATTAAGTATGGGTATTGCTTATGACGGTGGCACTATTGGAAAACCTTTTGGCGAGAAAAGGCCTGATATCGTTGGAAACCCTGAAGAGGAAGACTCTACAGAGATCAGTGGGAGCTTTAGTGCTCGTTACAGAATGACAAAGAACGACAGTTTTACGGTGGGTGCGGGCTTTGGAATTTTGACTCCTTTTCAGGGAGATGTTAGCCGAAATGAGGACCAATCAAATGTGAGTAACCCAAGGGTGGGGTACAGTCGGGTCTACAAATTAGGAAGATTTCAGACAATTTCCTCTGGGACACTCTATTTTGGGACATCTGACTCGTGGGATGGAATTGATCTTAATAATGTACTGGCCTTAGACCAAAATATGCTGACTACTATTCCTGGGGCCTCTCACATTACTGTGGGTGCCTCTTTAGTCTACCAGCACTATATTTACGGAAATGACAATAGAGACGGTTTGACTGCATATAAAACGGCTCTTTATCCTTATGCGGAGTACGCATTGTCAGATAAGTATCAGTTGAGAACAGTTTTTGGTTATTTTAACTATAGACATAAAAGGTCCACAGGAGATAAATCGCCTTTGGTGGGAATGGAAAAGCAGCAGAGCTATCAATCAGTGGGTGTAAATATGGTGATCACGAGAGATATTTTCTTGTATCCAAATATTCAGTTTGTTCCAGATGATATTGACTCTGAAAAAACAAATGTGGCACTCTCCGCTACAATTAATATGTTTTAAATTTTATATATTTTCTTAATTTTTAATAACACATTAAAAAAGCCGCAAACAGACTCTGCTTGCGGCTTTTTTTGGATCTCACTCGCCCCTTTTTTAAAAACCAGCCACCTTATGGCTCAACTGACTTTTGATCTGTCTGTATTCTTTGTCCATGAACAGGCCTGTGTTGGTGCCTTTTTTACGAAAGTGTTCAATCACTCGCTGGGCCTTTTTCAGTTGTT
Organism: Bdellovibrionia bacterium; assembly: GCA_030432925.1. Taxonomy (GTDB): domain Bacteria; phylum Bdellovibrionota; class Bdellovibrionia; order Bdellovibrionales; family UBA1609; genus JABSOQ01. Next base: position 18,908 of record JAUILT010000055.1, read on the forward strand.
CATTCTTTACTAGCATATTTATGTAGTGCCTGGTTACGGTGATTTGAAGAGTCTCTGGTTTAGCTTTTAGAACGGATTTAAAATACTTTTCGGCTTTTTGGGTATTATTGGTGGCAGCAAGAGCTTTGGCGTAGTTGTACTGTGCATCTAAGTTGTCTCCATTGTGGCCAAAGTAAGTGTCATAAGTCTTTACGGCTGAAAGCATGAGGTTTTGTTTGACCTGCAAATCACCTAATTTTTCCAGGTGAGTGAGATTTTGAGGCTCTTTTTTCCAAGCTTGAAAGTGAGCTGTTTCAGCGCAGGAGTACTTTTTCCTCTCCATACAGATATTAGCAATTTGATTGAGTTGCTCAGTATTGGCTGTTCCCATGTATTGCTGAGCTTTTAAGGGAACGATTTTTAAAAAGTACTTGTCCCAGTTGACGGCTTGAACAAAGCTTCCAATGAGTAGAGCTGCAAATACTGCAATATAAATGCAGGTTCTGTCTGTTTGTTTGGCGCTCTCTCTTTTTGCTTTACCAGAGTTGCTCCATCCAC
>JAUILT010000153.1 GCA_030432925.1 Bdellovibrionia bacterium
TCACACGTGCTGTTTCTACTTCATTATCTTGATTATAGCTAATAACAAGCTCTCTTTCTTCCTCAATTACTTTGGCCAAATTGGTAAAAAGTTTAGGAGGACAGTTGGCAAATAGTTCTATATATTCTGTGGGTACCCAAAGTGTTTCACCTTGGTCATTTTGTATGGCGACTTGCTTGTTGTCTTTTGAAAATCTTAAGTTATCAAGTTTCTTTTTGGTTAAAGTGCCCAAATGCACCGCAATTTTAACCACCCAAGTCATGCCCTTAAATGCTTTTTGAAAAATGTCTTTGAATCCAAAATCCTTAAAGTCCTTTTTTGCCATTTCACTTAAGGCACTTCCAAAGTATTTCATTGCTCCCCATGTCAATGAAGTCTTTATCAAAACTTCATTTATATTCTCAGGAAAAATAGTTTCCCAACTACCTTTTCTTACTCGAACAGGAACTTCAAAATCCATTTTTTCAAAGTCTGGATTTTCTTGATAAAGAAAGTATCTAAGAGTTTCGTCAATTCCGATTAATGCTTCACCAGCTCTTCTTGCGTCAAGAAATCCATCTTCAACAAGGTGTCCTTCGTACTTTATTAAAGCAAATATGTTTTTGTCTATCGGTTTCATTTACATTAGGCACAACGGTTTTAATAGAGGCAGGGCTGCTTCATCCGTGGTGTTGTAAAGAAACTAATGTTTCTTTGTCCACGGTAAAGGCTCTACTGGAGGAGGGTTAAAGCCGACTTGCGTTTATTTGTTGTTGGCACAAGTTTTTATTTTACAAATCTTTCTAGTATTCGGTCTCTGAATTCATCGTAGAATTCTCTCAATTTTATATAGTTCGGATCTTGAATGTTTCTTAGGGTCTGAATTTCAATATTGAGGAACTCAGTTAAGTCATCGATTTCCACTGAGTCTTCTTCTGAATATGTATAAAAGAGATAAGCAGGAATTCGATATCCAAAAACTTCATCCGTAATTAGATAATGTAAATCTTGTAGAATCCCTGAAAAAAGGTAGTTTTCTAGAATAAGCCCCTGATTTCTGGAGAGTTTCAATCCAGGTCGAGCCTTATTGATTTCTGTCACATAGGACGTCAGTTGATTGATCATAGCCTTCTTAGCGCTTCTGCTGTAATTCTTGTCGTCAACTTCGACAAGGAGTTGTTCTGTTTTCTTAATTCCCTCGTTAACTACAGCTAATTCTTGTTTAAATCCATCGACCTCCTTGTCATTACTCCAAACGTCAATTCGGATTTCGAGCTCATATTGTTGCTGTTCAAGACTAACAAGTTGTTTTAACAATTCTATTTCGTTCATGGTCTGGTGTTTTTAAATTTGTGCCAACTAGCGGCTACCCCAACTTGGTTTAAATCCACTATATTATTTTTCATTCAACCAACTCAGCAGCAGCGGCTTGAGTACTCCTAGTAGAAACCAAGGCAAAAGGCAGGATTTTGAGAGGAGTTAAGCACTTACTGTTAGTTTTAGGTTTTCGAAAATAGAGAAAAAGTATAAGAATGGAGCTACCGGAAATAGGGGATATTTTGGGTAAGAGTTGGGTAGAAAAAAGTATCCTGATTATAGAACCAGAATATAAATAAAAACAAAACCGTGCGTTTCAAAAGGGCGGGAACTGAGATTGAAACGCTTTTTTATTTACTTTATACTTTACAGCCAGGAGGTGATCACGATCCACAAAAATAAACTCAGCATTACAATTTGAAGTATGTAACCAATCAATTGATTCTTAAACCTATTTTCTTGAGAGTAGATTTCCTTAAAAGTCCTATTCCTTCTTTTAAAAGTATAAGTCCACAAGGCACCAAACCATTCGGCTGCGTGCAAAGGTGAATCGCTATCAGACATTGATTCCTTTTTTATATAAAAAAGGAGACCAATGGCCTCCTTATAAAAAAATGTAATTTCCAGCTATTTATTCTTCTCCACTTTTATTTTCGTCTTCAGCTGGAGCTTCCTCCTCATCCGCTTTTTGTACTTCACGAATCTTCACATTTAGAATCTTCACTTTTTCGCCTAGCATTTCTATTTGGTCTTGCTGATGTTTTATGCGCTTATTGGCATCTTTCAGCAAGGGGCTATTAGGGTCGCTGCTGCTAAAAAAGCTAAGGTTGGTCTCAAGCTGAGTGAGTTCTTTTTGAGCTTCTTCAATCTGCTTGCGCACGGCTTGGCGCTCTCTTCGCAACTGGCGGTCATCATTGCCATCAGTAAGTGAGTCAAGCTTATTTTCAAAACGTATGCGCTGCGACTCCTTACGGTCCATATCTATAGCCTTAAACTTGTCATCCAGCGTTTTATTAAAGTCTGATTCTATCTGGTTTTTGTCACGAGGAACACGGCCAATTTGTTTCCACTCATTGATGATTTCTTTTAGTGCATTCACACTTTTAGCTTGGTCATCTTTGTTTGGCTCATAAGCGCTCAACTTGTCAAGCACAGCTTTTTTGGCAGTAAAGTTTCCTTCAAACTGCTTATCTCTGTCCTTGTTTTGCTGTGTGAGGCGGTCAAAGAAATGATTACATGCTGCTCGGAATTCCTTCCAAATCTTATCGGATTCAGATTTTGGAACGTGACCAATTTGCTTCCACTGCGCCTGAATGCGCTTCATCTCATTGGTAGTTTCCTTCCAATCATCACTGTCTTTTAGCTTGTGAGCTATGTCTACCAAGGCACGCTTTTTCTCAAGATTTACGTGATGCGCCTTTTTCAGGTCTTTGTAATATTGATTTTTCTGGTGGTTGAAGTCCTTAAGTATTTCTCTAAACTCATCCCAGATTTTGTCATTGTCAGGGTGATTTATTCTTCCCATTTTACGGAAAGCCTCACGAATAGATTCAACTTTCTTAATAGCTTCTTGCCACTTATGGTGCGAATTAATGTGACTGTAATCAATGCCCTGAAGCTGCTCCACCAGTTTCTTTTTTTCTTCAATAAGCTCTGCAGACTTCTCGCGCATAGAGGCATAGTGTTCCTCGCGTTTATCGTGCAGTTTTTTTGTGATTTCGCTAAAGCGCTCCCACATAGGTTCGCGGTTTTCGCGCTCCACCGGGCCTATTATTTTCCATTTTTTGTGCAGCTGCTGCAAAGCTTTAAAAGCTTCTGGCACGTTATCTTTTTCTATCAGCGTTTCACCTTCTTCAATCAGCTTTTCTTTGGCCTCGCGATTTTTCTTAAAGTCAAGGTCACGAAGCTCTTTGTTGATTTTTATGAATTCATAAAAATTCTCAACATGGTGATGATAGGTGCGCCACAAGTCACCAGACTCACTGCGGGGCACAGGGCCGGTATTGCGCCATTCCTGCTGAATATTATTAAACTCTTTGAAGGTGTCACCAATAGATTCGTCCTTGGTTACAATCTCCTTTATCTGCTCAATCAGGTCAAGTTTGATTTTTAAGTTGTTGTTCAACTTATCTTCCAAATCCTTGTAATAGGCTTGTCTCTTGCTGCGGTACTCCCCAAATATATTTCTGAATTTTTCGCGCTG
>JAUILT010000056.1 GCA_030432925.1 Bdellovibrionia bacterium
CGATATATTTGATTTTTTTTAAGTTCTTAGTCACAAAGCCATTTTTAAAAGCATTGAGGTCATCAGCTTTGACCTTTGTCACTTGGCCATTCTCCCACGAAACAATGTACTCACCTTTAATGGCCTCAGTCAGGCAGTTAGGAGCCTCTTTGGCAAATACCGTTTCTTTAGACTTATTGACATCTGAACACCCTAAAGAAGCCGTCATAGCTACAAATAGAGCAACCACCCATTGAAGCTTCATGCTTCCCCCATTTCAAAAGGATCATCCTGACCCCTACAGATATTATGAGCTGTATGTAGGGGGTTGGGGTTAGTCCGGATTTATGATGGGCATTTGATCGGGCTTTAATCAAAAAAACTGGACGAAAGCCTTTGTAGGAGCGGAAAGGGCTTCTTTTCAGTTTGTGTCAAAATGAGAGGTTGTTCGTCTCAAAATATGTCACATATGTTCAAGAGTCAGTCAAAATCATGAAGTTTTCTTCAGAAGTTTTGACTTTTTGCCATAGGACTGACAACAGGGGTAGAATAAACAAAAGAAATGTACTGAGGAGAAGAAGTTGAAAATAATGGTCGTAGATGATGAAGAACTTAATAGAGAGTTATTCTCAGATTTGTTTGAAGACGATGTCGATGTGGAAGTCGTTAGCTGTGCGGATGGCCCTGAAGCTCTAAAAACATTACAGTCTTTTAACCCTGATGTTGTTCTTCTGGATATAATGATGCCCGGGATGGACGGTTACGAAGTTTGTAAAAACGTTCGTGCTAAAGATGGCAAACAGCCAAAAGTCATAATGCTTACGGGCATGGCCGGTGACGATGTTGAAGACAAAAGCCGTGAGTCTGGCGCTGATAGAATTTATTTCAAGCCGATCAATATTTCTTCCCTACACGATGAAGTTATTGGTTTGATGGTTTGACTTTATTATACCGACCCGGAAAATTCAGGCCGGATCGGTATAACGACAGCTTACCGACTTTTCTACAGAGTTGTGCTACAGCTTATTTTTTTAATTAGAAATTGAATCTGGCTACGGCTTTCTTGGCCGAGTTCCTGAGGGTTCCACCGAAAATGGCGACCGTTCTTGACCACACATTTGCCATTGATAAACACATGGGCCACATCGCGGCCAGAGCAGGAGTACACAAGAGCTGAATAGGGGTCTTCCACATTTGTGACGGAAGGATGATCTCTTCGTACGGTGACTACATCTGCGAGTTTACCACTTTCTAGTGAGCCAATTTCATCCTCACGCCCTATAGTTTTGGCCCCCTGAAGGGTGGCCATTTCCAATGCGGTCAGGGCGGGGAGAGCTTCTGGTCCAAATTTTGGTTTTTGCAAAAGAGCTGTCAAGCGCATCTCCATAAAAGGGTCCATGGTATTGTTGCAAGGGGCTCCATCAGAGCCCATGGAAACCGTCATGCCCTGTTTCAGATAATCAAAAATAGGTGCAATACCGCTAGCCAGTTTCAGGTTAGAGCTGGGGCAGTGAGCCAAAGGTGTTTTAGCTTTAACCATGTCCATTATTTCATTCCCAGTCAGGTGCACTCCGTGGACAATCACCGTTTTTGAATTCAGCATTCCCAGGTTTTTCAGGTAAGAGACATTGTCGAAACCTGTCCGTTTTTTGATGATGGCAATTTCTTCTAGACTTTCTGAGGCGTGGGTGTGAATGAGAAGGTCATATTTATCCTGAAGATAGACGCAGGCTTTTAATATGTTTTCCGTACAAGAAACGGCAAATCGGGGGCACAGGGCATAATTCATCAGGTCATTGTCGTTATGCCAGTGTTTAATCAAGGCCTCCGTCTCTTTGAGAGATGTTTCCGTATCTTCATAAAGGGGCCCGGAAAAACTTTTTAGATCCATCAGACATTTTCCGCCCCAATATCTCATGCCAGATTCTTTGACCGTCTCTAAGACAGCGTCAGTATTTTTAACAGTGGCCATATCCAGAATGGATGTGGTTCCTAGCATTTGCATTTCAGCTAAAGCGAGACGGGCCGATGTCTGAATAGTTTTTTGTGTGTGGGCCTGTTCCAGGGGCCAGATACGGGTTTTCAACCAGTCCAATAAACTCATGTCATCGGCCCAACCGCGAAACAGACATTGTACCAAGTGGGTGTGTGTCTGAATGAGTCCGGGAATGACAAACTGGTTAGAAACATTCACAACACGGGCCTTGGAGCCAGGCTTCAAGCTCTTGCCGATACGGTGAATTTTATTACCGATGATTTCAAGGTCCCCCTTGAAGCATCGTCTTTTTGAATCCATAGTGACTATCGTGCCACCTTTTAAAATGAGTGGGTGCGCCATTACCTATCCGATTTTTGCAATAAACTGGGTTAAAACTTGGACAAAGTCTTTTTCTACCCGCTTGGCGACAACTGTGACATCGTTGTGGGATATTTTTTCATTAGAAATTCCGGTGGCAAGATTGGTAATACAGCTAATGCCCACCACGTCCATTCCCATATGCCTCGCAGCAATCACTTCAGGAACAGTGCTCATGCCAACGGCCTGTCCACCGATAGTTTGTAAATATCTAACTTCTGCGGCTGTTTCATAAGTGGGGCCCTGAACACCGCAGTAGACACCAATGGAATGAGCGATTTTAAGTTCATTCATGATAGCATCAAGGGTTTCAATATGTGCGGGCATAAAAGGGTCTGTCATGTCTGGAAACCGCGGCCCCAGCTCATCAATATTGATGCCTCGTAGGGGATTATCACCTGTTAGGTTGATATGGTCTTTGATGATCATCAAGTGACCAGGGTTCATATTGGGATCAATGCCCCCTGCAGCGTTGGTGATGATTTGTGTTTTCACTCCTCGGCGTCTAAGAACGCGTGTGGGAAACACCACTTGTTGCATGGAGTGGCCCTCGTAGTAGTGAATGCGCCCTTGAAAAACAGCCAGAGGCTTTCCATTGAGCATTCCAATGACAAGCTTTCCGGGGTGTCCTTGAACTTTTGAGGGTGAGAAGTGAGGGATTTCAGCAAATGGAATCACGGCATCCACATCCACTAAGTCGGCAAAAGAGGCCAGGCCGGACCCAAGTGTGATGCCGATCTCCGGTCGAAGACTTGTCTTTGAATCAATAAACTTTACAGCTTCATCCAGACTTTTAATGATATCTCTCATCAGTTTATCCTATCTGAGTGTTTTTCTGATCAATCGAGGAGCGCCAGGGTTTTGGTTGCCAATAGACACAGCCTGCTGGATTTTTTGTGTGAGTATTTCTTTTTCTTCATGTCCATTGGAGTGAATCAGGCAAAGGGGGCTTCCTTTTTTAACGGGCATGGCAATCCGAGTCTGCATTTCCATGCCGACATGGGGATCAATGACATCAGAGGCCTTTTGCCTGCCGGCCCCAAGTAGCAGACTGGCCATGCCCAAGGCTTCTACATTCATTTTAGTGACAAATCCACTCTGTAGTGCCGGAACTTCATAGACCTGTTTGCAGCCGAGAAAGGCCTTTTCAAGGCCTCCTCCTTGGAACTCCACCATATTTTTGAAGTTTTTTAAAGCCGCGCCACTGCTCAGAATTTCTTGGGCCATCTTATATCCAGCCTCCGGGTTATCGGCTTTTTTGCCAGCATAAATCATTTCACCAGCTAATTTCAAAGTCAGTTCTTTTGTGTCTGAATAAAAGTCCTCTCCATCAATGATTCTTTGCTTACCCTGAAGAATTTCAAGGCACTCAAAGACTTCTAGGGAGTTGCCGATAAAACACCCTAGGGGCTCTTCCATGCTTGTAATTAACACATGAACATCAACGCCATTACGGTCACCAGTGGTCTTTAGCAGCTGAGCAAGTTCAATGGCCTCTCTCTCTGTTTTCATAAAAGCGCCAGAGCCAAATTTAACATCTAAGACAAGCGCACTGAGGCCTTCAGCTAGTTTCTTGGACATGATACTCCCGCAAATCAATGGCAGGGAGTCAATGGTTCCGGTCACATCCCTCAAAGCATAGAGTTTTTTATCGGCGGGGCAGATTTCATTGGTTTGGCCGATAATGGAAAACCCACGGGTCTCCAGATTTTTTTGAAACTCTGTCAAAGTGAGTTTCACACTGAAGCCGGGTATACTTTCCAGCTTATCTAAAGTGCCACCGGTGTGGCCCAGCCCTCGCCCTGCTATCATGGGAACACGGACTCCTGTCTCGGCAACAATTGGAGCCAGCATCAGACTGGTTTTGTCTCCAACGCCTCCGGTGCTGTGTTTGTCCACCACATGAGGGTGATGAGCTTCAAAGCTCAAAGTAGAACCAGAGTTTTTTAGAAACTGTGTGTAGCTGGCGGTTTCTTCTGCAGTCATCCCGCGAAAGCAAACAGCCATTAAAAAGGCAGACATCTGGTAATCAGGGATATCTCCGTTGACATAATTTTCCACAAGAAACTTCAATTCCTGATCTTGCAGGGGGCTGCCAAAACGCTTCTTTCGAATGAGGTCTGTAACGACAAACTTCATATTAATATCCGTTGCCCTTTAGGCCCTTAATAATTTCCACTCCGGAACTACAACCTATCCGATTGGCGCCAGCCTCAAGCATTTGCATAAGGGTCTCTATATCCCGAATTCCGCCACTGGCTTTAACACCCATTTTATCGCCGACAACTTGGCGCATTAGCTGTACATGTTCAGTCTTGGCACCGGCAGTTCCAAAACCTGTGGAGGTTTTTACAAAGGCGGCACCGGCGTGGGCGCTTAACTCACAAGCTTTCATGACTTCATTATTGTCGAGATAACAGGTTTCCAGAATCACTTTGACTTTGGCATCACCAGCCGCTTGGACGACCTTTTCGATATCTGTTTTTACGGACTGGGTGAGCCCGGCTTTCAGCTGGCCAATATTCAGGACCATATCTACTTCTTGTGCTCCTTGAGCGATAGCGGTTTTTGTCTCAGTCACTTTGGCTTCGGTGGAGCTATTGCCCAGCGGGAAACCAGCCACCGTGCAGATTTTTACACTTGAGCCTTTTAAGGCATCACGGGCCATGGCTACATAACAGGAAGGGAGGCAGACGGAAAAAAAGCCAAACTCTTGGGCTTCCGAGCAAAGGTGGGAGATTTCTTTAGGAGAGGCTGTCGCCTTTAAAAGTGTGTGATCAATGAACCGAGCAATTGTTTCGCCCCGCATCAAGCTTTCTTTTGTAGCCATGGTTGTTTCCCTTTTTTATCCTATAGGGAGTCATAGCCTATATTTCCGGTGAATACCAGTTGATCAATACTTCTTGGAGAAAGGACTTGAGGAGATGCTGAGAGGATTATTTGTCATCGTGCTTTCATTGAGTCTGGCGGTCCCTGTCTATGCCCAATACCCTCCTCCCCAAGGAGGCAGTGGGCAGATTGAAGGGTCCACCAATGGACCACGCAAACAACTGGCGACTATTATTTTTGCCGGACTAGCTGGGGCGATTTTGGGGCTGAGTACATTGAGCTTTTATGGCCGTCCTCAGGATTACTTGTCGAATATTGCTATTGGCTTTGCTATAGGGGTCATCATAGGAACGGGGTACACAACGTATCAGGCGGCTACGAAACCGTATGAGTTTTATAATACGGATTTCAGATATTATGATCGACCGAGTAAGGAGTTGGGAGAGGACCTTTTGATGCATCAGCAGAAAAGTTCTCAAGTGGGGTTTAACTACCAGTTTTCTTTTTGAGGCCAGAAAGAAAGCCGCTAGCCGTCGCTTTGTCTCCAGGTTTATCAAAACGAATACCCCCAGTGGCCGAAGGCTTAGCTCCTGAAGAGCCAGGCTTTTTGACTCCAGGAGCTATTGTTGCAGATTCATCGTCCTTCTTTTTCTTTTTACCAAGAAAATTACCTGCGGCTGTGGCGTCAATTTTTCCTTCCTGAACCAGTTTTGTGACAGATGTTTCAAAGGTGATCATACCCACATCAGCACCTGTTTGCATGGAAGAGGGAATCTGAAAGGTTTTTCCTTCGCGAATTAAGTTAGAAACAGCAGAGGTATTAATGAGCAGCTCAATGGCTGCCACGCGTCCAGGTTGATCAACCCTGGGAAATAAGGTTTGTGCGACCACACCTCGTAAACTCTCTGCCAACATAACTCGAACCTGAGCTTGTTGGGCTTCAGGGAAAACGTCAATAATTCGATCCACTGTTTTTGCAGCAGAATTTGTGTGGAGGGTGCCAAAGACAAGGTGACCTGTTTCGGCCGCTGTCATTGCAAGTTGAATGGTTTCAAGATCACGCATTTCACCGACGAGAATAATATCTGGATCTTCTCGCAAGGCAGCCTTCAGGGCACTGGCAAAGGACTTTGTATGACTAGAAACTTCTCGTTGGTTTACCAGTGAGCTTTGGTTTTGATGCACAAATTCAATGGGGTCTTCGATGGTGAGAATATGTTCTTTTTTTTCCATATTGATGGTATGAATCAGAGCCGCCAGAGTTGTGGACTTTCCTGACCCTGTGGGGCCGGTGACAACAATGAGACCTCGCGGAACATCCACAAGGCTTAAGAGGTTTTCTGGTAATCCCAGCTCACGAACAGTTTTAATATCTTCGGGGATGACGCGGAAGACAGCTCCCATGCCTCGTCTTTGCATAAAGACATTCACACGAAAACGGCCAACGCCAGAGATTTGGTAGCTGCAATCCAACTCCCAGTTTTCGACAAACTGACGCTTTTGCTTATCAGAAAGAATTCCAAATACGAGCGACTGAACACCCTGGTTGTCGAGAGGGGGGTGGTCTAGCTTTGCCATGCTTCCGTGAATTCTTAGGTAAGGAGGAGCTCCGGCAGACAAATGCATATCTGAGGCGTTCTGTGCAACCATGATTTTAAAAAGCTTGTCGATTTCAGCCATGGGCCTCTCCTATGTTCCTATTTATCTATCGGAGTTGAGGACAGGGTTTTTTATGCCAAAAGTGGGTTTTGCTTTGTTTTTTGAGGGCTGAGAGAACATTTCGCTCACGAAATCTGGACCTTGAACTGGTCGAGACACTAGTGCTAAAAGTGACAATAAATTGAATTATGTCAGACTGTGTTGAGCCCCTAGGGTGTCAAACAGAATGGGAGGAGTTTTGTCTTCAGAGATTTTAATCAATGTTCGTCCTGGACAGACCCGTGTGGCCTATGTTGAGGACAGAACCTTGATGGATCTAAAAATCGAAAGACGGCTGTCGCCCACCTTGGTGGGCTCTATTTATAAGGGCAAGGTGCTTCGGGTTCTTCCTGGAATGCAGGCTGCTTTTGTGGATATAGGGTTGGATCGTGCGGCTTTTCTCTATGTTGGAGATATTCGTCCAGATATTGATGGCCCCTCAAACCTTTTTGTCGATACAGATTCTGACGAAGAGCCTGAGGAAGATGCGCTTCTTTTGGATGAAGGAAAATCTTCTCAAGAAGAAATTCGAACTCCGATTCAGGACCTCATTAAAGAGGGGCAATTTGTGCTTGTTCAAGTAGCCAAAGACCCCCTAGGAACTAAGGGCGCACGGATTACCACGCATATATCTCTACCTGGTCGAAGCATTGTGTACATGCCCACATTGGTACATTTGGGTATATCGAGACGTATTGAGGGAGAAGATGAAAGGGAGCGCCTAAAGCAACTGGTAGAAGAGTTGAGCCCAGAAGGGGGTTTAATTATCAGGACAGCTGGTGAGGGGGCTGGAAAAGAGGCGATCCAATCGGATTTGGACTACTTGGGCCGCCTTTGGAAAGAGGTGGAAAAAAATTATGAAAAGCGTAAAACACCAGGCCTCATTCACTCAGAAATGGATGTCGAGCTGCGCGCCTTGAGGGACCTTTTAAACGAGCAGGTCTCAAAGGTCATTGTAGATGACCAGGAGGTTTACAAGAAAGTGCATAGCTTTGTTGGTCAATTTATGCCGAAGTTTAAAAAGAATATCCAACTCTATAAAGAGCCTCAGCCTCTTTTTGATCTTTATGAGATTGATTTGGAAATCTCTCGCAGTTTAGATAGAAAAATTTGGCTGAAATCCGGTGGATATATTGTCATTGATGAAGCCGAAGCACTTGTGGTTGTGGATGTTAATACGGGTCGTTTTGTTGGTAAGAAGGACTTGGAGGACACCATTATTAAAACGAACTTGGAGGCTGTTAGAGAAATTGCTCACCAGCTGAAAATCCGAAACTGTGGTGGAATTATCATTGTTGACTTTATTGATATGGAAAAAGAGGCTCACAAAGAAAAAGTTCTTTTGGCGTTGGAGCATGAGCTTCAAAGTGATCTTGCGAAAACAGCAATTATGGGTGGAATGTCAGAGCTAGGGCTTGTAGAAATGACTAGAAAGCGGATCCGACCCTCATTGGTTTCTACTTTATGCGAGCCTTGTCCCTATTGTGACGGAAAAGGTTATGTCAAACGCACTTCCACAGTGGCTAGTGAAATTGTTCGTGATGTGGAAAGAGAAATCAGCCGTGGAGGAGAGGACGCAACAACTGTGGTTCACTGTCACGGAGATGTGGCGGACTGGATTTATGCTGAAGAGTCAGAAACACTTGAATTTATTGAAAAAAAGCTGGGGCACCCCGTTGTATTCAAAGTGGAGCCTAATTACCATATTGAGCAATTTGAAATTTATACAATTTAAAAAATGCCAGACCCCGTTTACGTATGCGAGGAGTCAATAAACAGAGCTTGGCACCTTGACACAGAAGGCGCACCGTGGCAGATATTTCGGGTTCTGAGTTTTGAATTTTTGGAGGTCAATGATGTACGCCATCATCCGTACCGGTGGAAAACAATATAGAGTCGAGCCGGGCGAGTATTTGAGAGTTGAAAAATTTAATGGTGATCTTGGGGCTGAGTTAGACCTAACAGATGTGTTGGTCGTCGGCGGTGAGAAGACCTTTTTTGGTGAGCCCACATTGGAAAATGCAAAAGTGACTGTTGTTGTGACCAAGCAACAAAAGGCCCCAAAGGTGACAGTCTTTAAAAAGAAGCGTCGTCAGGGATACCGTCGTATGCACGGTCATAGGCAGTTTTTCACTGAGATTTTTATCAAGTCGATCACATCTCCTGAAGGTGAAACCAAGGCTGCCGAAGGCTCTGCACAGGTTGTTGATCCTGCTAAAAAAGAAGCTCTGAAAGCAAAGAAAGCAGAAGAAAGAAAGGCTGCGAAAGCCGAGGGTAAAAAGCCAGAAAAGAAAGCGGCCAAGAAAAAAACAAAAACTAAAAAGAAGACGGCCAAGAAAAAAACAGTCGCTAAAAAGAAAACAGCCAAGAAAAAGAAAACAGCTGCTAAGAAGACGGCCAAGAAGAAAGTGGCCAAAAAGAAGACAACAAAAAAGAAAACGACTTAATTGATTATTTATAGGGGTTAACAATGGCATCGAAGAAAGCCGCAGGTAGTACTAAAAACGGAAGAGACTCACAGAGTAAGCGCTTGGGTGTTAAACGTTTTGGTGGTCAAAACGTAAAGCCAGGAACCATTATTGTTCGTCAAAGAGGAACTCAGTTTCATGTTGGTAACAATGTGAAAATGGGCCGTGATCATACCATCTATTCGGTGATTGATGGGCAGGTGAAGTTTGAAAGAATGGACAAACGCCGCCTTAAAATCAGTGTTTATCCTCGAACGGCCTGATAAAGCTTTTTGGGGCCCAGAGGGCAAGAGAACACAGGTTTTTTCAGAAAAAGGTTTCGCAATGACGTGTGCGAAACCTTTTTTGTTTTAAGGACATAAATAAAGATATGAAGTTTGTTGATGAAGCCAAAATAACAGTGCGCTCGGGAAGTGGTGGCCCTGGGGCCGTCAGCTTTCGTCGAGAGGCTAAGGTTCCAAGAGGTGGTCCTGATGGTGGAGACGGTGGGGCCGGAGGTTCCGTCATTTTTGAGGTAGATCCCAATCTGAATAGTCTTCTTGAGTATCAGTTTCAAAGAAACCACTTTGCCAAAAATGGAGAGCCAGGTAGAGGCCAACATCAGACGGGCTCTGATGGTGAGGACGCCCGAATCAAAGTCCCTGCAGGCACTTTGATTCGGGGTGAAGGTGGCCAGATCATCAAAGATATGGGTGAGTCTGGTCAATTTTTATTTTTGAAAGGTGGCAAGGGCGGCAAGGGCAACACCTTTTATAAATCAAGCGTGAATCAGGCTCCAGAAAAGGCCCAAAAAGGATTGCCCGGGGAAATCCAGGAATTAACTCTGGAGTTAAAGCTGATTGCCGATGTGGGGTTGCTTGGCAGACCCAATGCTGGAAAATCCACCTTTATTTCCAAAGTTTCAGCAGCTAAACCAAAGATTGCAGACTATCCCTTTACTACATTGACGCCCAATTTAGGTGTGGTTCGTTATCATGATTTTAGATCTTTTGTGGTTGCGGATATCCCAGGGCTCATCAAGGGAGCCAGTCAAGGTGTGGGGCTTGGTATTCAGTTTCTCAAGCACATAGAACGAACTAAGGTCTTTTTGCACTTGGTGGATATGAGTGAGATGAATGATGTTGAGCCATGGGAGTCCTATTTGGAAATTATGAATGAACTGCGACAAAGGGACGAAGATCTTAAAGCTCAGCACGGGTATAAGCCATTATTGAATCGTCCTCAGGTGGTTGCCATTAATAAAGCTGACATTGTCTCAGATGAATTCATGATGAAAACAAAAAAGAAGTTCTCAGACAATGGGGTAGATGTGCAGATAATATCCGCAGCGACCGGTCAGGGCCTTGATAAAATTGTGGACTTGCTGGCAGAATTTGTTTTTCAACCGGAGAATTCAAATGAGTAAAGTGGGAATTTTTGGTGGAACTTTTGACCCTCTTCATATGGGACATATTAACAGCATGATTTCAGCTGCTGGAGAGTATGGCTTGGATATAGTTCGGGTTGTCCCAGCCTTTCAGAGTCCTTTTCGGCAGCCGACAGCGGGCCCAACTCCTGAGCAACGGTATGAAATGGTGGAAAGAGGCCTTGAAAACTACAAAGATATTCTCAAAGTGGATCGCCAAGAAGTCGACAGGGGTGGTGTCAGCTACACCATTGGTACAATAGATCACGTTCGGGCCGAGCATAAAGACGATGAGCTGTATCTTATTGTGGGAATGGATCAGTTCGAGGGGTTTGACCGCTGGAAAAGCTTTGAAAAAATTCTGAACCGTAGTCACCTGATCGTCACCTCTCGTCCAGGTGCAGATCTACCAGAGTCGTTGCAGGAGTTTCCATTGGGCTTGGTGGATTTGGTTGAGGACTTTGATGGCAAACAAGCGCTGCTCAATACAGGTAAGTCTATACTGTTTTTTCAGCTGGAAGATGTGGACCTGTCTGCCACGGAGATTCGCAAGCGTTTTAGAGATAAAGAGAGTGTGCACGAAATGGTGCCAAAAGCTGTTGCTGATTACGTGAGAGAGAACGGGCTCTATCAGGCCGTCAGTGCAAAGATTGGTGATTTTGAAAAGTTCACAGAATATTGCATTCAATACCTGCTCAGCAAAAAAAGCATTCAGGTGAGAGCCTTTGATCTGAGAGACATGGATTTTCCTTCGGAATTCACTATTGTCACATCAGGTACTAGTACCAAGCAGACTTCGGCTATGGCACAAAATCTGATTCGTGAAATCAAAACTAAATACGGAACCTACCCTCAGCACACAGAAGGTTTGCGTGAAGGGCGCTGGGTGGTGCTCGACTACGGGGCCACAATTATTCATATATTTTATGACTACGTTCGTATGGAGTACCGGTTAGAGGAGCTTTGGACATCTGGCAAAACCATGGACATTCGTCACCTAGAGCCAGCGGCGAAAACATGAAAGCTCGGTTTATATTTATTCAATCCAGCAAAGAAGAGTGGTTTCTTAAAGCATTAGACCTTTACGAAAGAAAAATCTCTGCCTTTACGGACTTTGAAGTCAAAACCTTGAAAGCCAAAGGTATGGGGCGAGAAAACTCTGATGAGAAAAAAAACAAAGAGAGTCAGATACTTCTAGACCAGGTTTCTGAAAAAGACCTGGCGATACTCTTTGATGAAAGGGGCAAAGGCTTTTCGGACTCTTTGGCGTTTTCAGAGAATTTTAAAAAAACCCTAGAGTCTGGCAAACAGTCTGTGACATTTTTGATTGGAGGAGCCTATGGTGCCTCTAAAGAGTTAAAGCAAAGAGCTGATCAGACGTGGTCTCTGTCGCCGTTGACAATGAATCATATGCTGGCCTCAGTCGTGGCATTGGAGCAGGTCTATCGTGCTTTCACCATCGACAGAAATATTCCGTACCATAATTAGGGTTGGTCGGAGTGACCTGGCACAAGAACTGTAAGCTATAACAAGAAATGGCTTTATCTCGAGCGTTTCTGCCTGCTGGTTTTCAACTTCCGACCCTATGTCCGTTGTGTGACTGTCCTCACATGCACCCGCAACCATTATGTCACTACTGCCGTCGACTTTTGTTGCAAGAGTTGCATGAGACACCTGTTAGTTTTCGGGCTGTTGAAGGCATTTTGATCTGTTCATTATTTGTTTGGGAACCAAAATCTTCTTTAGGAGTTATTCCCGAAATTTTGTACGCTGTTAAAGGTGGAAAAAATAAGATATTGGCTCGATATTTGGTGGAGCTATTTCTTATTAGGCACTCAATAAACCAAAGGAAACCTAGAACATTGATACCGGCCCCTTCGCTGAAACCTGGGGGAGAAGACCATGCGCTGGTGCTTCTCAGAGGGTTTAGTGAGCATCTACCGAGTGCGATAGAGTTTTCACCTCTTCTCAGGGGGCAGGGGCGGCAAAGGTCAAGAGGCCTTAGCGAAAGAAAAAAGTCAAAAATGCAATTTTCCAGAAAAAGAGTTCGGAGGTATTGCAGGTTTCGAGACAGAGCCCCCATTGTGTTTATTGACGATGTGGTGACTTCTGGTGCCACTCTAACAGCTGCTTGGAAAGCTTTAGGAAAGCCCTCAGGGTTCAGCTGTTGGTGTCTTGCTGATAGAAGGAGAGAGGTTTAAGGGTTCTCTTGCATATCTAGGCAAACCCAATTATCATGGGGCGTCAACTCTGTGTCTGGATGGGAGATAATGAAAATATACAAGTATTTACATGTATTTATGATTTCATCCTTGGTTTTGGGGTGTGCCCCCAAAGCCAGTGGCAGTGGCCAAGAAGCCCTTAAAGCAGGAGAAAGGGCAACAAAGATTCCTGTCAAAACCTCTGCCAAACCTCAACAGGAGCAGGCCAAGCCATCTTCTTCTGTGGAAACCCCTGTGGTCTCAAAACTCATCCAAAGGTATAAAACAGAAATACCAGTGAAAGTGAAAATCCGAAAACGTGTTCGTTCACCATATTTAGTGAAAGAAAAAGTCTCTTCAGGAGAGCTAAAACTGGGTGAGGGGATTTTTCGCATGGATCTGGACAAACCTGACAGTTCCATCATGGTTCTCGATGGCAAAAACATCTGGCTGGAGACGCGGCTGGACCCCAGCATGGGCGGAGAGGTTCAGGTCTCTCGCTTTACTATGAATGACACCCGCCGGGCCAACGCTGTGTTTGCCATATTATTTGATGGCCGAGATATTCAAGAGGGCTTTCGTCTTCAATCGATTACAGACAATAAAGATGACACCAAAACATTTGTTTATGAACCTAAAAAACCGGCGGCAGACTATAAAAAAATTGCCATTTCTATTTCAACAAACAAAAAACAGCTGGTTTCGTTTTCTTATGAAGACGATCTGGAAAACCAGGTGATCTATGATTTTGGAAAGACCGAGTTCAAGGCCAAAATCAAAAAATGGCAGTTGGAATACACTCCTCCCAAAGGCGTCAAACCCAGTGAGTTCAATTAATGTCTGAAAATAGCAAGAAAGTTCACTTTATCAGTCTCGGCTGTCCCAAAAACCTCGTGGACACAGAAATCATGTTGGGCTCCCTGAATCAGGAGGGCTACTCCGTTGTCGAAAATGCCGATGATGCTGATACGGTGATTGTAAATACCTGCGGGTTTATTGAGGACTCCAAAAAAGAATCCATAGACACCGTTCTTGAGATGGCCCATCTCAAGCAAAATGGAAAGTTGAAAGACCTTGTGGTGGCGGGATGTTTAACCCAAAGGTACAAAGATGAGCTAGTGGATTCATTGCCTGAAGCGGATCTATTTGTAGGCTCTGGGCAGTTCCAGAATATCTCTCAAATTCTAAAAGGTCGTCGATCTGGAAATACCGAAAAAAAATTCTTTCATTTGCCGACATACCTTCAGGAAGAATCTTCTCCTAGAGTCAACTCTCAGCCCACACACCGGGCTTATCTAAAAATCTCTGAAGGCTGTAAAAAACGATGTGCTTTTTGTGCCATCCCTTTGATTCGAGGCAACCTGCAATCCAGAACACTTCAAAACGTATTGAGTGAGGCCAAATTACTTGTGGCTGGCGGAGTGAAAGAGCTGATTGTGATTTCTCATGATTTTACCGATTACGGTTGGGATCTGAAGAAAAAGCAGGAGACCGCCACAGAATCCCCCTATGAATTGCTCAAAGTGTTGTCCGAACAATCCGGCGCTGAGTGGATTCGTGTGCTTTATCTTTACCCCGATGGGATCACACCAGAGATGGTTCAGCTCATCAAGGAAAAAGAGAATCTGGTGAAGTACTTTGATATGCCTCTTCAGCACATCAACAATGACATGCTCAAGGCCATGAACCGCCGAATGACCCGCGAAGAGGTGGAGTCTGTTCTGACAAACATCCGTCAGGAAATTCCAGAAGCCGTCATCCGAACCCAGTTTATTGTGGGTTACCCCGGGGAAACCGAGGAGCAGTTCCAGGAGCTGCTTGAGTTTGTGGAAAAATGGAAATTCGATCGGGTGGGATGCTTTAAATACTCTCAGGAAGAGCAGACTAAAGCGGGGACCCTGCCTGGACAACTCGACGAGGAAACCAAGCAAAGACGTCATGATCAGCTGATGGAATTGCAAAAAGATATCAGCCACGAAAGACATCAGGCCATGGTCGGAAAGCGCTACAAGGTGCTTGTAGAGGGCTATTCCGAGGAGACGGATCTTCTTTTGGTGGGCCGGAATTCCCAGCAGGCCCCGGATATTGATGGGGTTACCTATATCAACGACGGCCAGGCCCGGGTGGGAGAGATGGTCACCGTCGAAATCAATGAGGCTCATGACTACGATTTGGTCGGGGCTATCGTCGAGTCTAGCAGCCCGCAGTAAGCCTCTGGAAACAGGACCATTTTTATTGACAATCAGAGTCAGCGCTGGTGCAATAAAAATGTAGGGTCTTTAGGGGAGGGTTGGTTTAAGTGCTTCAGGGAAATTTCGTCACACTCTTTGTTTGCTCTGTGGTTATCTTTTTTCTGGTCAACGTACTGGTTAATTGATTTTCACATAGGGGAATTCCTTCAACGTTGTTGGGTCTCATTGACGTATTCGACGCATCTGGTTAGAGTCCGGCGGAAACAGAGTCTTTTTTAAGACTGCTTCTTATCCATTTTGAGGCCCTACAAGTGAATCAAAGATTTTATGGACAATTTATTCTGGCTCAATGGTGGAGAGTTGTGGCGGCTGTTTGCGGCCTACTGCTAGTCGCACCATCACAAGCTCGGGTTTTGAAGTGGGGAAGTTCTTCTTGGAACCAGGCTCGGTTGCTTCCTCCTGGCGAACAAAAAGTGACTTTTAAAGTTCAGACCCTCAAAACATCCACAGAGCTGTCTAAGGGCGGTGTCCCAGTTCCTGCAGGAAGAGCTTATGGATATACAACTCGTTTTTCAGATCTGATTGATCGTTCTGGTAATAAAGAGGGACTGGAGATTCGTTCTTTATTAAAAAAGCAGGGGATTTCAGAGTCCACACCTGTTTACACGACAGAGTTTTCCATGGAGACGACTGAAGTTCAGTCCGAGATCACTTGGTCCAGAGGCCTTACGCCCTTCTGGATGGTTGGTATAAGTATTCCCTACATTCAAAGTTCTACAAAGGTGCAAAGCGCTCAGAGGCTCGACCCGGAGTACAAGAGGCTTAAGGATAAGTTGAAAGCCCATAACACAGAGAAGCCTATTGATACTTTTGTGGAAAAAGGCAGACTCCAATCTCTGGAGTTGGACCTAGAAGAGAATGACTACGATCAGGTGAGCGGAACTGTTGAATACCAAGGTCTCGGTGATGTAGAGCTGCTGAGTC
Source organism: Bdellovibrionia bacterium (assembly GCA_030432925.1). Classification (GTDB taxonomy): domain Bacteria; phylum Bdellovibrionota; class Bdellovibrionia; order Bdellovibrionales; family UBA1609; genus JABSOQ01. The sequence continues at coordinate 16,113 of JAUILT010000056.1, forward strand.
AAATTCAGTTGTTGGAAACTCATCGATTGTACGTGTCTTTCAGGCAGCGACTCGTAGTTCCCAGCGGAAAAAATGAAGGGCCCTTTACATACTTTAAATCTAACTCTGCTGATGGGCAAATAGATGTGGGGGCCGACGCTTTGTTAGATATTCAAGCAGCTCAAGGTTGGGTTCTGACGGCTCTTTTAGGTTATACTATGCAGACGGCAGACACTCAGGCGGCGCGGGTACCTGACGAAAACTCTTCTCCTATGGACTGGAAAGTAGACAATAACGTAGAGCGAGATCTGGGGGATATTTTTATTGCTCGTCTGAGCTCTGTATATCAACTTTTTGAACAGTACTGGATGACAGCGGGTCTTGAGGTGACTCAAAAAACCAAAGATGAATATTCTGGTCCTGAATACGAGCCTTGGCAGTATGATTTAATGGAGAAAAACACCGAAGAACAGCGACAGCTTGCTCGTTTTGGAGTTCGCTATACCAGCCGGACTTGGAGCTACAACGATTTTTCACGGACCTATTTTACTGCAGGGCTGGAGTATTTGACTGTCTTTGCGGGAGAAAACACCCCTAAGGCCAATGCCGCGGCTTTGGAGCTGAGCTTAAGCTACTGAACAAAGTTGTAGATATCTTTGTAGTTCCGACCAATCTCTTCGGAGTCCATTCCGTAGCCAATAACAAATCGGTCTTCAACGGTGCGGCCAACATAATCTGGGGTTAAGGGCAGTTCCCTGCGGGCAGGCTTGTCCAGAAGAGTGCAGACCTTTAAAGATGCCGGGTGAGAGGCATTGATGCGGGTTTTTAAAAAGCTGAGTGTGCGGCCAGCATCAATGATCTCCTCTACGATCACCACATGTTTATCGGTGATATCAATAGAAATATCCTTCAAGATGCGGCAACCCTCTCCCTTGGGAGAAGTTACGTGGACAAAGTCAATTTCTTGAGGCAGCTGAATCTTACGGACAAGGTCTGAAAAAAAGAGAACAGAGCCTTTTAAAGGGCAGATCATTACAAGGCTTTTTCCTTGATAATCAGCTTCTATTTCACGGGCGAGTTGAGAAACCATATCTTGAATTTCTTCTTCTGTGAAAGACGGAATCATTCCAGCAAGTTTTTGTGACATTTCTTTAAGCCTCCTTATGGCTGAGCACTTTGCGCAGGTACAAATTCAATGCTCTGGGCTTGTCCCAAAAGCCTATTGGCCTGAGAGTTTTCTGGATCCCTGGAGATCACATTTTCCCAGGCATCAATGGCATCAGGGATTCGGTTTTGCTCGTAATAGAGCTTGCCCAGCTTGTTTCTGGCACTGTGAAAGTCTGGATAGGTCTTAATCAAGCTTTTTAGCTTTTGTTCAGCGTCTTCCATTCGATCTAGGTTTTCTAGGCAGTCCACAATTTTCATGGTCAGCTCCGGCACTCTTGTAGACAGCTCGAGGGCTTTTTCGTATTGCTTAAGACCCTCTTCAAAACGTTTGTACTGACAGTATAACTCACCTAACTCATCATGTTTCAGAGCTAATTTTTCTTCGATATAAGGATCTTCATGAGCTGATTTTTGAGCCAGCATGACTTGAGCCTCTTCAAAGACTTTGCGGCCTTCATCGTAGCGTCCAAGGTCGTTTAGGATAATACTTAAGCCAATACTCGCATCAGTGTAGGTGGGGTTTAACTCAAGGGCCCTTCTAAAAGAGCGAATGGCTTTGTTGAACTTACCCTGGTCATAAAGAATAGTTCCCAGCATGTGAAAAACCTCTGAGGACTTGTGACCATTCAAAATTAACTGGTTGACTATGAGCTCGGCCTCTTTCAACGCTCCCTTTTTAAAAAGAGTACGCGCCTCTTCTCTCAGTTCTTCAAGATCAATAGAACTCATTCCTTCAACTCCTGTTTTGCCCTTTTGGTCCATTTGGAATCGGGGTGACTTTTGTTCAGCTTGTCCAGATAAAAGTCTCTCTTGTTGGGGTCTTTGATATTGGAGGCGCTCACTGTGGCTCCATAAAGAGCTTCAGCATCCAGCCCCAAGCCGGGGTAAGAGCGCAACATATCTTCATAGCGCCCCAGAGCAGAGTCAAACTTATCTCGTATGAAGTAGAAATTAGCTATATAGAGTTCTTTTTCGGCCAGTTTTTTCAATGCTTCTCGCCGTTTCACTTTTGCCTTTTCTACGTACTCACTCGAGGAGTGAGAGGTGATGATTTCATCAAAATACAAAATAGCTTTATGGGCTAATGTCAGGTCCCTATCAATGGTATCGGGCAACTGCATGAAAAAGGACATGGCGAGTTGGTAGGTTACATAGGCAATTTTTTGATGTTTTGGATGAAGCTCTTTAAAGATTTCATAGGAGGCTTGTGCTTCGATGTATGTTTCTCGTTCGTAGTTGATATCAGCAATTTGCAGTTCAGCTTCAGTTTTCAAGCGGCTATAAGGAAACTTATTTTTGACAATATTGAACTGCATTATGGCATCTTCATAGCGCTCATCAGCGCGAAACTCTTCTCCCAATTTAAAGGCGCCTTCTGCAGTGGAGCTATCAAGCTCACCTGTGGAGGAACATCCAGATAAAATGCCCGTGAGAAAAACAATATATAATACAGAACGAAACCAGACCATGGTCTGAGTCTACTGAGGTGCAATGCGCAAAGTCAAAGGCGGGCGCATTCAAAGGGCTAGAAATGGAAAGCTGCAGCAGAAATTTCACTTGAATCAAATTGAGGCAGGCCTTTTTAAGGGACATTGTTCTGCGACAATGAAACTATCGCACGATTCTGTCATACTGGCCTTGTCAAGGAGGTAAATTATGGAAGTAAAAGGTTTTTTTGACAAAGATACGTTCACCATCACTTACGTGGCTTATGATCCACAAACAAAAGATGCTGTGATTATTGATCCTGTTTTGGACTATGACCCCAAGTCATCTACTGTGAATACCCACTCTGTGAAAGAGGTTGTGGAGTTTATTAAGGGGGCTCACCTTAAGCCCCAATTGGTTCTTGAAACTCACGCTCACGCAGATCACCTGAGTGGGTCCCAAAAGCTGAAGGCCTGGTTTCCAGAGGTTAAAGTGGGTATCAATGAGAATATCATGAAGGTTCAATTGGCCTTTAAGGACGTATTCAACTTGGGGGACTGGTTCCAGCCAGATGGATCCCAGTTTGATCAATTATTAAAAATTGGAGATGAATT
>JAUILT010000057.1 GCA_030432925.1 Bdellovibrionia bacterium
GTTGGTTCCAGAAAAGCCATTCTTTTTGGAGGGAATAGACTCGCTGTGTAAGTAAGGTCTCAGACTTTCTTCAGGTAGAGTGGTGAACGCGTACATAGCCATGCCTGTGAACTTTCTTTTCGGAATGGTTTCACCAAAAAACACTCGAGCAGGTTCGTTTTTAACAGTCAGTTCGATGCCTACTTTTTTTAGTTCGTTTTGTATAAACACTTGAACCAGTTCTCGAACTTTATTGCCTGCAGTGGAAATTATTTGGATGGAGAGTTTTTGCCCTCCTTTTTGAAGATATTTATCAGGCCCCATGGTATAGCCAGCTTTTGCGAGTAGAGTCTGGGCTGTTTTCACATTGTATTCATAGTCGGTGATTTTTGTCTTATCATTAGTGTACCAGGGGTCAGAGGGTGCGGCAAAGTGAAGAGCCTTGGACTGCTTACTCTCAAACAAGGCCTTTGTAAGTGCATCTCGATTAATAGCATGCAAAAGCGCTTTTCGTACGTTCTTGTTTTGAAGTGCTGGATTCTTTTGAGGGTTCAAGTCAATATGCTCATAAGTCAACGAGGGTTGAAAGTGGACTTTGTAAGTGAGCTTTTCTTTTTTAACCTTTTTATCTAAAGCCAAGGCTTGATCAAAAGAAAGGCCAATAATGGAGATCATATCGATGGTACCTGAGCGCAAGTTGGCCTCAAGTGTGGCCGTGTTGGGAACAAGCTTGATGATCACGGTATCAATTTTAGCTGGTGTCCCATAAAAATGCGGATTTTTATTTAAAGTGATATGGCTGCCCAATTTGAATTCAGAGATTTTATAAGGGCCATTGTAAAGACCGGGGTGGGTTGGGTTTTTACTATAAAGGGAATTATTGGCATAGCCTTCGGCTTGTTCTTTGTGCTGATCAAAAGGTTTTTTTTCGAGGTGTTTCGGAATAATGTAGAGGTCTCCCAGCCGATTGTAATCAACGTTGATCTCTTTGTGATACAGGGTGAATTTTTTGGGATTCTTTTTGTCTATAACAATTTTCTCAATGGCCTCATAAACTTGTTTTCTGGCAACCCCTACTTTGGGGTGAAGAGCCACTTCTCTGGAAAATACAACATCATGTCCTGTGACGGGGGTGCCGTCTCCCCATTTTGCGGATCCTTTGATCTCCCATTGAGAAATAATGCGCTTGTTTTTGCCTTTGCCGACGATTTTAGCTAGCCCGTTTTTGAACGTAGGAATGGTTGTGGCCAATTGGGGTTCCCATTCATTTTTATCATTAATGACGTTCAATGTGCGAACTGAGGCACTTCTTACGTACTCTGTGGCCATCATGAGGGATGTCAGTGGATTTAATGTACTGACTTCTTGGCCTATTCCAATGGTTAGTTTTTTCTTTGTCGTGTTTGCATGGACTGGAAAAGTCAGTGTCGTGGTCAGAGCTATGGCACTAATAAGTTTGAAAACAGGCATGTATTCCTCCCCCTTTGGATCGGTGTATCAAGGGGGTCGAGGAGTTGCAAGGTTTCTAAGCTGGGTCAATGGGGGTGTCCGGCTGATTGGCCGGGTGTGCCAACCTGAAGGGCTCCATATCTTTACATTGAGAATAAACCCTTTGGATGGATGGACAAGAAGAAAGGTCCCAGTTAAAGCGGTGTGCGTTAAATACTTGCGGAATTAAAAAGGCATCAGCTGCAGTGGGAGACTTGCCAAAGCAAAAGGGGCCTTTATTAGGGCGAATCAGCTCTTCAAAGGCCGTCAGTCCGAGTCCGATCCAGTGTTGAATCCACTCCAACTTTTGCGTTTCAGAGAACTCAAAGTCTTTAACAAGTTTTTGCAGGACACGAAGGTTTTGTAGCGGTTGGATGCCACTATTGATAATTTCGCAGGCTTGTAGGATTTTGGCTTTTTCAAAAGGGTCTTTTGAAAACAAAAGAGGTTTTTCTGGAGCCATATCATCTAGGTAGAGGCAGATAGCTATGGATTGGCTCAGCACCTGATCTCCGCAGACAATGGTAGGGAGCTCTGCTGAAGGGTTCAGTGACTTATAAAAGTTTTGGTGCTGTTCTCCCCCATTTTTCACTAAGTGGACAGCTTTGTATTCGTAGGGAATTCCCTTTAGGTTGAGGGCAATGCGGACTCGGTAAGAGGCGGAGCTTCGATAGTAGCTGTAAAGCTGAATATTTTGTAAAGACATGGTCACCTTTCCGACGCCAGATGGGTGTCAGTTATACTTCCAGAGGAGAGGTGTCAGCAACGCGGCTCTGCGTCACCGGGTGGGCCCTAGCCTTTTCCTCTAGAATCCATTATGAAAAAGGGTATCAATGATATTCTTTTTAAGGAGTGATTTTATGAAGTTGGCGACCCTGAAGCATCCTGAGCTGAAAGACGGTGAGCTTATTGTTGTGAGCAAAGACAATACAAAAGGGGTCAAGGCGACCTCTATTGCACCCAACCTACTCGCGGCCATGGATAATTGGAAAATGGCCAAGCCCCGGCTAGAGGAGCTTTACAGTCAGCTGAACAATGGTTCTGTGAATAACAGTTTTGATATTGATCAAAAAGAGCTCCACTCTCCCATGCCGCGAACATGGCAGTGGGCTGATGGCTCAGCCTTCATTCACCATATTAAATTGGTCAGAATGGCAAGGAATGCTCCGCTGCCCGAAACCTTGGAAACCGTGCCCTTGATGTATCAGGGGGGGAGTGACACTTTTCTTGCACCCATGGAGCCCATTCCTCAGATTGATTTCAGCCATGGGACGGACCTTGAGGGAGAAGTGGGTGTGATTGTTGGTGATGTGCCGATGGGTGTGTCTTCTGAGGAGGCTCTCAAGCACATTGAATTATTTGTAATTATTAACGATGTCTCTTTGCGCGGATTAATTCCTGATGAACTCAAGGCCGGCTTTGGATTTTTTCAAGGAAAGCCATCGAGTGCATTTGCACCGTTTGCAGTCACTGAAGATGAGCTGGGAGAGGCTTGGCGAGAGGGGCGCATTCATTTACCACTGAAAGTGGAGATCAATGGTGAATTTTTTGGAAAGGCCAATGCTGGAGAAATGCACTTTCATTTTGGACAGTTGATTGCCCATGCCGCGAGAACGCGAAGGCTGTCTGCGGGAACAATTATAGGTAGTGGAACGGTCTCTAATGAAAACCGCGAGATGGGAAGTAGCTGTCTTGTAGAAAAGCGCATGTTAGAAAAAATTGACGAAGGTGCCATGAAGACGCCTTTTCTCAAAGTGGGGGACACAGTTAAAATTGAAATGTACGACTCCCAAGGCAATGATATTTTTGGCACCATTGAGCAGGAAGTGATTCAAGCTTAGTCACAATTCACAGGCTGAATATCAAAGGCATTGCTTTGCTTATTATGGAACTGGTCAATAGCTTCGTCATATTGGCCGATAAAGGCTTCCGGAAGATTGACAGATTGGGAGGAGAGGCCTTTGGCGCGTCGACCCCCTTGGTTTTCTTGAGCGCCACTGCTCAATAATTTATTATTATTACTTAGATCCAGCATGGTTTGATAAAGTTCATAATCAATAGTCACTGGCTCCTGCCAGCTTTTCCCCCATACAAGCGTGGCTTCATTGCGAAGTTGAAAGCTATGTGCTTCTCCGCAGGCCACCAAGCTCTCTGGTGTTTCAGTAATCACTTGTAGAGTTTCTTCACTCACAAGCTTTACAATAACTTTAATTTTGTTATCAGGATGTCTGAGAACTAACATGTTGTTTGAGCTGGCTTCTCGGTCAATAAAAAACTCCACGGTATTGGAGGCAGTTTTAGGAAGTGTTTCTTCATTTTTATCGGTAGTCTTGTCCTTTGTGGAGGGCGTTTCTTCCTCAGCATTTTTCGAATCTTTTTCTGTAGCAAATTCTTCTGGAGTTGCGAGTGCAGCAAATGTATTGAGGTACTCCATATCCAGCCGAGCCATTTGAAAAAATAAAGAAGGCTCTTCGTTGAGCTCTGGCATGGGCATGATAACGCGCTGACAGTCTTCACTGACAATATTTAAAAATGAAGGGGCCATTTCTTTTAAGGGAGCACTATTGTGTTGGAGGCCATATTTGAGAAGAAATGTTTGTGAGAGCTGCTTGTTTTTTAAATCATCACCATTAGCGCCCGTTATGCGGATTCTGGAGGTGAATGAAGAGGCAAACAGAGTGTTGGCCTCTGCCGTTGTTAAGCTCTTGGAAAGGCCGTCTAAGCTTAAAATCTTTTTGCTGTCGTCTTTTTTTGCAGACTCCGTTGGGCATGACTTGATAACAAGATCAAGCTTAAGCAGCTTTGAATTTTGAACCTTATCTCGAGCACTTTTTCGGTCACCAATTTTAGTTCTTTCCTGGGAGCCACCACAGGCAACCAGGCTTATGCAAAGAGCTGTTGAAAGTATTCCGGCGAGCTGCTGTTTTTTAGTCATGTTATTCCTCAAAAATGAATTGTTAAGAGTCTCCTACGTATGCTTCAAGGGGTTACAAAATTTATGCCGTATATATTGAGCCTCAAATCCACAGATCTTCCCAGTGGGTGAGTCTATAGGCTCATGTTTTTATTTACTTTTTTTGATTTTTTCTGCCTGAAAGAGGTTCTTTTTTTAGAGCATAGAGGGGCACTCTCGGTACAAGGAATGTCACTAAAAAAAACGACTCTCCGATTGAAAACGCCACGGCGCTTACCACTCCAAGCCCGCATTTAAGCCGAACATGACGTTGCCCAGCTCCTCTGACTTCAACTCCGGAGCTGTGGTGCGAGTCCATTGGCCAATCACATAAGCGGCTTCCGCCTGCACGAAGGCTCCCCTGCCCAGCACAAACCCAAAAGCTGCAGACTGAACAACCCCCTCTCCTTCGACATCAACAAGGTTTTCTGTCAATACCCCGGAATCCGTCTGATCCAGGCTGGCCTTTCCTGTAAACTCCGAATGCTGAACAGTCAGGTACAGCAACAAGACATCATACAGACGGTGCCCCGCTGATACACCTGCTTCATACCCATTGACCGAAACTTCAGACTTGGCTTTGACCTCATTGGCCTGACCACTGTTTTCAGTGTTCTCCTGTTCCCAACTTCCCCATAACGGTGCCCCAAAAAGACTGACAGACGTGTTTCCCGCTCCAGCTGAAGCGCGCCCGTCTCCCAGCAACTGAAACTTCAGACCGGTGGCGTTGGGCCCCACAAGCGATGATTCCAGATAGATATCCAGTCGGGACATCAACCCCAAATGCAATTGCAATCCAAAATCCTGTGACTCATCGATATTGGAATTGGTGGAAGGTGTGGAGCTGGTGGCCTCTTTGATGATTTTCACATTGGCGGAACCCAACAACTGAACTCCGGCCCGTCCCCCCATCAAACGCCCGGAAACTTCCGGAGTCATCAAACGAGTGGCCGGCTTTTTGATTTCGACAGAGGTGCATCCTGAAGACAGGATCACAAACAGCAGGCTGTATACAATTTTTTGAGTCATCCGTTAAAATTATTGGATGAAACTTCAAAGGGGTCAAGACTCAGCCCTCGGTTTCGTCGCCGTCCTCTGTTTCAAGCTCCGTTTCCCGGGCACCATCGAGAATCCATTGACTGGAGTTGGAGGCAGTTTATGCTCCGGATCACAACCCACAGTGAACGACATCAAACTCATAAAAAATATATTATTGGAATTAACTGTCTCATCCCTTTGCATCCCCTTACCGCCGCCGAGTCTTTGTCATTGAGTGAGGCGAGTATTAAACGAGTATTTTCTTCTGGCTCATTCAGTCTAGATCGTTTTCTAGAGATTTGTGAAGTTTCAGGTGTTTCTCCGGAGAGCCTTTTTGCTTATTGATCTTTCTGAGAAAAACCAAAAGAAATTAAAAATTCGTGTGCAGGAACTTCTTGAAGAGTTGTCTAAGGACTCGAGTATTGATCAACTAGCAAAATCAAAACGAGAAACCATTGGTTTGTTCTTAGCCTATCGTCCCTGGAATTTTTCTTTATTAAAAACGCCAAGAAAGTGACTATTTCGTGTCCACAAAATGTCCCAAACCATGTGATGTTCTGTGATAATGACATAATAACATATATATGTCATTATGGTATTAAGACTTAGGAGGTCTTAGTCATGCTAAAAAGAACTACAGTTTACCTCGAAGAAAATGAGGTTGAAACTCTTAGGAAGATTTCATTTATCCAAAATGTTTCAATGGCCGAACTTATCCGGCGTGGGCGTAAAAAGAGCCGTCGTTGATACGAATGTTATCGTTAGTGCCTTTATTGCTGGTGGTGCTCCACAAAGGGTGATTCAAGCATGGATCACTGGCGGATTTCAAGCCGTCATCAGTAAGGAGCTTCGCGATGAAGTCAATCTAGTACTCAAAAGAACTAAAATTATTAAGTTTGATTCTAAACGGAGAGTTTTGCTCGGTACATTATTTAACCAGGCATTGATGGTACTTCCTCAACCTTTAGATGCTATTGTCTTTCCTGACCCTGATGATCATTTCTTATTGGAGTTGGCAATAACAGCCCAGGCCTCGTTCATTGTCACTAGACGCAAGTTCGACCAGAAATCGGGACTCTAAGCTTTTTTTCTCTCAAAACTTTGAATGCTTTTTTTGATCTCTTTGAGTTTTTGATCCAAGAACCTATCGCCGTGCTTATCCAGGCACTCATTTAAAAGTGTTTGGTATTTTCCATTGGTGAGGCTGGCAAATTCTTTAAATTTCTTTAGAGTGGGGCCATCAAGAAACATGGTAATACGAACCTTGGAGCTTTCTTCAGAAAGTTCATCGGGACCGAGCTCCACTGAGCCTTCATTAAATTCACCAATCTTTAATTTTTTATTCGCCTTCGCCATTGAGTAACCTCCAAACGTCTAAAAACTCTTCTTGATGACCGGCAATGATTTCCTGCAATTGCTTTAAAGCCCTCTTTCGAAAGCCATTGTTTGCCAGGCATTCGAGATTCACCAAATTAAAAATGGCCTCAGCTTCAGCAAGATAAACATGGCAGTGAGGAAGGTGATGTGAAGCCTTCTCCCGATAAATTGCAATTTTAAGCCGTCCTCGCCGAAGCACCGTTGTCATATACTTATTATACATATAATATGTATAATTACAAGTTTTTGATGAGTTTGGGCCGGGAAAGCCATTTATTTCGTTTTCAGGCGCTTAATGATCTTAGCGTGTGGGAAGTCGGTAATTCAGTGCAAAAATGGGTTCAGTCGTGCCATTTGAGATTGGTTTTAATGACGACATGCCTTTTGTAGGGTACAAAGACCGAATGGCTAGGAAATCTGAAAGAATAAAAAATAAAGAGGCTTCTGTTTTGTTTCGCCTAATTTTTCTACCGATTTCAATAGTCTTTTTTGTCTGGTGGCTCCACAGTGGCAACGGGATTTTATTTGCGTTTGGATTTATATTTGCATTTTTCAGCCTTCATCTATTAGTCCTGTGCACTTTGGTTCGAATCTTTTGGCTTCCCAAGGGAAAGAATCTACTAATTCTGACCTCCGAAAGCCCCATCTGGTCTGGATATTTTCAACATAATGTCATTGAGAAATATGAGGACAAAGCCCACATCTTAAATTGGTCAGAAAGAAAAGCATGGAAGAAATTTTCAATTCTAGTTTGGCTATTTAATAGCTTTCTTGGAACGCAGGAGCACACTCCATCGGTTATTTTATTTTCTCCTTGGTATCAGCCGAAAATTTTTAGATTTTGGAGGCCATTTAAAGAATTCAAGCATGGAAAACCAAATGACGTGGAAACTATGCTTCGCTCCTTAAGTGGCATTCAACAACTTTAATTTACTGACAAAGAACCACTCCTTAGTTGATTTTTGATGGTTCATTAACGCAGTATATTTGATCATCAGTCTTTTGAAGCGGTGAGCTTGTAGCAAGCCAATAGCAAAAAAGTAGCAAACTACAGAAATGTTCCGAAATATTGCGTAATATTCAAAGGGATGTGCAGACTCTTTTTCGTGTTTTCAAATATTTATGATTATTAAAGATTCTTCGTTTCACTCAGAATGATCAACGAATAATGGCGGAGAAGGCACACAACCCCTAACTCCTCAATATTTCTCAGCTCTAAAGTACCCATGTTACTTCCTGTTACCTTCTTGAGTTTACGCATTCTCTGGCATAAGTCTTAGCACATTATTTTCCATTGCTTTTGGTAGACTATAACCAAGTTTTGCCGTCGCTCCTTTCACATTTACCCCAGCAAGCCTGAGATAAATATCCGTTGTGGACATTCTTCTATGCCCAACAATTGCCATCACCGTAGCTAAAGGCACTCCCTGTGCCAGCATATTGGTGATGAAAGTGGCCCTCAGATCATGGAACTTAATTGGAGTAATGCCAATTGAAAGACAAAAGTCTCTAAGCACTCGTGCTTGAAGTCCCTTTGTCCAATGTCTGAGATGGGGAAGCACAAAATCTCCTGTCACTTCAAGTTTTCTCTCAGAAAGAAAAACCTTTAATTCAGGGGATATCGGAACAATTCTCGAATCTCTCGTCTTTGTTGGGCCTATTCCTGTTTTAGAGGTCCACTGACGACTCACCGAGATATTGCCTGCTTCCAAGTCCACATCACTCCACATAAAAGCATACATTTCACCAGAGCGCATTCCTGTCATTAAAGCAAAGGCCCAAATTGGGTAAAACGAATGATTCGTCTCCTTCGCTGCTCTTAACAAAGTTTGTGCCTCTTGCGCTGTTAATACTTTCTGTGCTGGTGGCGGGAGTTTAATAAGTAATCCTTTTGCTGGATTAACTGAGATAACTCCTTCTTCCACCGCCATTTCAAAAAGCTCAAGTAAAGGATAAAGTTAATGACTTCATTGATTATTGGTTGAGTAATGATCTCAATTGGTACCCGGAGGCCTTAGCGTTTGCAGATGAAATGAGTCAAGGTGGGCACCAAATATACATTGCAACGAACCAGGATAAGATAAGAACCAACTACATCCTAGAGCAAGAAAAAATATCCCAACGATTTGAACGCCTCATCTCTAGTTGCGATCTGGGAGTATGCAAACCCTCACCTGAATTTTATTTTAGGCTAATTGATGAACTCGATGCCCGCAGAGCGGAGCAGATAATTATTGTTGATGATGGACAAAAGAATATTGAAACGGCAACAAAAGTCGGTTTAAAAGCTATTCACTTTGATCCCGATATAGAGGACGCCCATAATATTGATTTTCTTAAGCAACAAGTTTCTGCGGTGACCAGATGACTCTTGAATAAAAAATAATTTTGGACTTATGATTAGAGCGATGTCGTGTGTACGAGATCGCTCAATTCAAAGAAAAATTTCAGCTCAAAATTCAAGGGTTATACGACCGGCATTGGTATCAACCTACTTCTTTTTTATCTGATCTAGACCCAATTCAGAGGGAAGGAAGGTGGCCGTAACCATTTGACCCGTCTTCTTAGATCTGAAGTTTTCTATCCGATTATTAGGAATTGTGAGCCTTTTACCTCTTACTAAAACCGTTGCCGAGCTTTTTTCTTGAGCCAAGTACTTCACCCGAAACTTAATGAAGTCTATCCCCGCAAGTGTCGAATTTGAAATAATACTAAATAATATCAGGGCTATTACTCTCATTGAGCCTGCCTTTCTCTTACCTCTAGCGTGTAAGGGCTTCCACCAAGTGATGAGCGCCCTTCGGCTGAGCTTACTGCATCAGAGTCATGAAGGATTCTAACGATATCTCTCCGTGCGAGGCACTCAATAGGATCAGGAGGACAAAGAGTATCAACAAAGCAACTCCCCTGAACTTCGGAAGCTTGGTCGCAAGTAGCAACAACGTGACAAATTCTCTTCGTGCCTGATAGGCCACAGTCGTCTGATTGGACCAAGCGAACTGCAGTAAGGTTCATATACGTACAGTTTCCAGTAACCGAATATATTTCTTTGTACTGTGGAGGCCTTTGGTCTCCATTCTGTTGACCATTCGCAAATAAGCTTATCTGTAAGATTAGAATCCACACCATGAAAAGTCTCCGATCTAGCACTACTAGGATATCCATCTGACTAATTTATCCCAACCTTTTTGATTTAAATCTAAACCAAGGAAGGGTTTCGGTTTTAAGAATGTCTACGGAAGTCCGCTCAAGAAACCAATGTCATCCGTGCCAAATCGCTCATATTGGCTCTAAGGATCCAAAATTAGGGTCAGAGCTACAATTTTAGCCAGAAGCTATCTATCCGTTTACCGATCCACTTAAAATGGCAGTTTGTATCCAGTGAGTTGTTGGGCAAAAGGCTCTGACTTCGATAGCCCCTTTTCAATCCTAGTGAGCGTAGTTTTCTCGATGCTCATCAAGACGGTCTCTATTCCTTTTCCAAAGCCAAGAAGAAATCCCACTGCTATCAATAAATTGACGACCCTATCCATACTGGTTATTTATTCCTTAAACATCTCACGGTAGTGGCGATACCAATTGCTTTCAAACATTTCTTCTGGGTCATACTTGAGTTTTAATTTTAGAAATTCAGGAAACTGCGGGTACCCCTTAAGAATTTGCTCTTTTGTTGCCCATTTATGATAGGTGAGAAAAAAGTTTCCTCCATAAGCAAGCGACAAATCAAAAAGTCTTCGATAATCTGTTTTTACTTTATCAATCCCTTCAGCCGAGTGGTCCACATGAAAGTTAAAAACAATAGACGCGTAATCACGCTTTGCCCACGGTAAAAAACTCTCGTCATCTTTTTTGATAAATCTCACTGTTCCATAAATGACATTCACTTGGTGCTCTCTAAACTGCTCTCGGGCTTGCATGAGAAATCTATGAATTTTTCTAACGGGCACATAGACCTCACTGATCATTTCACTGCCGGCAACTGGCGCCTTGGTCGTTTGGTCAACAATATGGTGATAATTGTCCATATAAGTGCTCAATTGATGAGTGTCTGACCAATATCTTTGATTATTGGTGCCCAAATAAAAGTTCGAATAAATTTCGTAGGCTTTAGCTTTATCGGTGTGAGCTAATACAATCAGTTGAGCCCACTCTTTTTCACCCAAGCGTTTTTTTGCTGGCTCAGGATTTTTTTCTGGTTGGACGGGTTTATAAAACGAAAACACACCTCGATTTAAGAAGTTTTCAGATGGTGTGTCCGTAGAAAATTGAAAGTCTCCATAAAGATAACCATCTCTTATTCGCCTTTGAGTGCTCTCAGCAATCTCAGATGACTCCGTGATGATGACATGTCTCACCAGTCGCTCACGAGGCACTAACCTCAACTTCACCTCAGCGATCACACCAAATAAGCCGTAGCCACCTATCACCAATTTAAACAGTTCAGAGTTTTCACTGCGGCTGACATTGAGGAGCTCACCATCAGCATTAATTAAAGTGAATGACTCCACATCTTGGATCATAGGCTTCCAAGTCAGACCGCGCCCATGAATATTCGAAGAAAGAGCCCCTCCAATAGAAAACCGATCAGCTCCTGTTTGCTTTTGTCGAATCACCCACGGCTTTTTTACATCTTTTTGGTTTTCATTTAGCCATTCGATCAGTTCAGGCCACTGAACTCCTGAGTCCACTTCAACAATTCCTTTTTCAGAATCTAAATGATGAATCTGGTTAAAAGACGACATATCTAAATGAAAGTTCCCTTCGCCAAACTGCTGACCACCCATAGAGTGTTTACCACCACTGATACTGACTTTTAGTTTTTGACGTTTAGCAAATTGGATCGACTCTTGAAGTTGCTGCAGGTTTTGCGGCCGAATAAGTTGTGCCACCTGAGTTTCATTGAGTTTTGAGTGAATGTCATTGAGAACTAATTCACTCGAAGATGGAGAGCGGTCCAACACCGCACAAGAAGTGATCCCACTTAAAAAAAATAAAATTATCGCCAAAAATCTCATAATAGACCTCTCTATTTTTACATTAAGCTTAGGTAAGCATCTGTCGGGAATATCACCCCAAAGATCGTAAATCAATTGTATCTATTTTTATAAAACCTAGTGCGTTTATGTGGACTATGAGATAACGCTGGATGATTCTCAGGGGCAGGCTGGACTTTAGACCGAAGGCAAATCTGGGCCCAAACCTGATTGCTCATAACTCTTTTATTGAATTTACAAAGCATACCTGTAAATTCAATAAGTAAAGCAGCTGGCAACATAATTTGTAGGGAGATAAAATGAAGAAGGTTTTGCGTCAGTACATGCTGCCATTTATAAGTGGTTTCCTGGCGACTTTAGTTTTTCACCAAGGTGTTATTGCAATATTATTTTATTTAAAAATAATTCCTATCTCGCCGTTCAATTTATCTCCCACGCCTCCGCTTGGAGTGCCTGCAGTGATTTCACTTTCTTTCTTTGGCGGTCTGTGGGGCATTATTGTTTGGGCCGCCGCATGTAAAAGCTCCGCTTTAAAACAAGTTCTAAAATTAATAATTCTTGGCGCCATTGGCCCAACTGCAGTCGCATTTTTAATTGTATTTCCATTAAAAGGTATCGCCGTAAATTGGGGCTTTATTCCCCTGGGGCTTTTGCTTAATGGTTTTTGGGGACTAGGAGTTTGGTGTTTTATGAGGTTTTTTCTTACCCTCTTTCTCAATCGTTGCTCTTTAATAATTTTCATTTAGCCTCTTCACCAATACAGTTGGGATCATCTATACGGACATACTTTTTTATACACCATGTTTCAAAATTCACATCTAGTTCTGAGAACTATTCAACAACGTACTCATCTATTTCTTCACCAGTTTTACAAAACTTTTTAATGGCTTCAGTCCTGAGACTTTAACCAGATCAAACCACTTATCAAGCCCAGTGCTGAAGCTTTTCACAGTTTTCCGGTCAAGCAGCCTGTGGGAGTTTATCTTTATCACGATCCACCAAGATAAATCGTTTTGAACCAGAGAGCATTTCCTCTAAAAACTCATGCTTTTCTTTGCTCTTCTGAAGTAGGTTTAGTCACCAGAAATCAGATCAAGAGCCCAAAGGTTGGACAACTTCTTATTTACAAAGGCTGATCCGGATAGATCACTGTTTTGCATCCTGACAGGGCCTTTCTCACGGCCTTCCTGGCCGCGAGACCTATAGAAAAACAGACTCTTTGGTTTCCTGAAAGCTAGCCCCAAAGGGGGCCGAGCTGGATGCGAGGACTTTCAGAAAAAAACAACCAGGAGGGGCGTTAGTTTTCAATAATCATGGAAAATGACGCCTTTTGTGGCACCAACTACAAATACGGAGAGCCAAAACCGACTCTCCGTATATTCAGTTGATGAGCCTGAGAGCCGTCGGTTTTTAGCTGCTATTTACCCATAGTCAGTTTTATTTTTTTAAAATGCACGGGCTTTAAAGAGCTTCGATACCGGGCTTGTTCAATGAGGACCATTCCTTTTCCACAAATAACGAGAGGTTTAGAGTCTATGAGCTGGAATATTTTGCCAGCTTGTCGAATTTCAAAATGCACATCTGGGTGAACGGAAGCATCGTCTATAATGATCTCTTTCCCATCATATGTGGAAATAGCTCCTGTATATGGAAACCCAACGGAATCTATTAGGCGGCAGATGTACTCGGCAGAATTATTCCAATCAATTATACCATCCTCAGGCTTTCTCCAGATTGAGTAGGTGGCGTTGCTTTCATCCTGTGGTGTAAGAGAAAGGGGCCCTTGAGTTTTTTCTTTTCCAAGTTTTATTGCGAGGTCTCCCATAGCATTGGCCTGTTTTTCTAACGCAACACTCAGTTTTATTGGGTACTCGACACTCCAGGAGGTCTGACCATAGACAGGGCCAGCATCCATAGCGTCGGTGGGTTGAATTGCTGAAACGCCAATAACTTTTTCATGATTTATTAAAGCTGTTACAGTGGGTGCAAAACCTCTATATCGAGGTAACAAGGAGTCATGAAATACAATAAGATTTTTTATGTCTTCATGAACAAGCCACTGCCATCCGACAAAAAAAACTAAATGATTCTCACTTACAAAAGAAAGATCGGGCTTTTTAGATTCTTCAAAATCTAAGTTGTTCATTTTAGCAAAAGATTGAATGGCTTCGTACTCGGAGAGGTCTTCACCCGTCTGCGGGTAAGATATCACTTTTTCAACTTCCAGTTCTGGCGTTACTTTTTCTAAGAACTTTTTTCCTTTTAAGCCTGTACAGCAAACTATAGAAGGACACTTCAACGAGATTCTCCTTAATTGAAATACCATACCAATTCAGAAAATTCAGACCGGGTTGGTATACATATAAAATAACTATTTTTAGGGCTTATTCAACATGCACTTTTGTCTGTTTTTTTTCGCCACTCACTTGAAGTGAAGGCGGTGAATCTCACGTAAGTCGAGTCCAGCTTCGACTTTATTGTTTGTTCAGGGCAAAATTATAGCAAGTGCTTGATAAAACTCTGACAGAAATCAAACAAAAGGAGTATTGATGAATGCCCCCTGGATTCAACATGGCAGAAAACTGCTGTTTGTTTTTATTGCTGCCACTTCAATGGCTTGTATTAATGTGGAAGATGGCGTCGATATAGGTAGTTTGCCTGAGCCACTTCAGAGAAGAGTTTGTAAAGACATTGAAATTTCTCAAAAAGCCGATCAGTTAAAAACTATTGTGACTCCCACTCGACGATTAAATTCCAGTCAGGTCCCTGAATTTCTGGATGATATGGACTTTAAAAATATGCTTCTTGCCATCGATCGTCAGATCAAGAGGTTTCAAGAGAGAGATTTGAGTAAAAATATTCGTTTTGGAACAGACACTTATAAACAAGAGGTCTTGTTGGACACGATTATTGAGTTTCGCGCTCTGACAGTTTCCATGTTGAGCTGTCTAAAGAGCGCAACAATAAGTTTTCAAAGGCAGGAGTGCTTTCAGGAACTCAATGCTCAGATTCGGTCCAAGTTCAATGTCTATGCTCCAAAGCTAGACTCAGAGGATCCTAGGTATGGTGATGCTAAGGATACGTTTTTTACCGCCTACTACTCACCCACTTTGGAAACCAAAGCGCGACCAGATTCAGAATACAGATATCCTTTGTTTATGAGGCCTCGTACCGAATCATTGGCTCGATCTACACGTGGACAGATTGATTTTCAAGGAAGAATATCTGATCGAGGCTATGAACTTTATTATGCCAATAATTTATTTGATATTTACCTATTACAGGTCCAGGGGAGTGGAATTGCAAAGCTTCCTGACGGAGAAAAGCAATATATGAGCTATGGTGGCACAAATAAGCAGAGTTGGCGTTGGATTTCAAAGTACATGAAAGCACAGGGTTATATTCCTGACCTTTCCATTTATGCTCAGAGGGAGTTTCTTGATACTAATCCACATAAACATGAAGAGATTTACTCCACATGTCCTAGCTACGTTTATGTTCGACCAACGGACCACCCTCCTACAGGCAGCGACTCTGTTTCTGTTACTAACGGTCGGTCTATTGCCACAGATACAGCTTTTTATCCAAGAAAAGGAACCTTAGCCTTTATTCAGGCCATGCGCCCCAAAGAGGGGCAGGAGAAGCAGGACCCCAGAAAAAAACCCATTGAATTTCGACCCTTCTCTCGCTTTGTTCTAGACCAAGATACGGGTGGAGCTATTGATGGTAAGGCTCGAGTGGATATTTATCAGGGGGATGATGAGTATGCTCGACAAGCTGCATTTAATACACAACATACTGGCAATTTATTTTTCTTGGTTTTAAAAAAGTAATGATTTTACGAGATAATTTTAAAGTGGAGGAAGCGTTTTTGTGGCCTATGCAAAAAGTGTAATGACAAAAAATCCTTTTTTGCTGGGTTCCGGGGAGTCTATTATTGATGCCGTTGAGATCTATAACCTTCGAAACTTTACTACAGCCCCTGTTGTAACCCCATTGGGTGAGGTTTTGGGCCAGTTGACAGATATGGATCTACTAAAGGCTCTCGTTCATCATAAAAATCAGGGCATAAAATACTCTAAAGTCATTCATGCTAAAGAGTACTTTGATCCCATATTTTATGTGAACGAAGATGATCACTTAAAAGAGGTGATTCGAGTTATGACTCGATCTTCTACACACAGAGTTTTGGTCCATAATAAAAATAGCAAAATCGTTGGAATTATTAGTCCCAAAGATATTCTTCATAAACTTCATCAACCTGACAGCTCAGAGGAGTCTATCTTTGAAGAGCTACAGAACCTTTATAAGGAGAATGAAACTCTTAAGGAGAAGTTATTTGAAATGTCCAATTACCTGAGAACTTATGACTCCGTTTTTCAGTCAGGACTTTATATGCTTCACTCTGTGGATAAAAGTGGAAAAATAATTCTAGCGAATGATAAGCTTCATGAAACTTTAGGTTATGAGCCCGGTGAGCTATTGGGAAAAACAATTTTTGATATTTACCCAACGACAGTTCACCGAGAAGCTGCGGCAGGTCTGAAGAAGGTCATGGCCGATGGCCGTCATAACTTAACTTATTCATCAATGGTAAAAAAAGATGGCCATGTGATTCGGGTTGATTTGGCTTCAGCATCTTTGCGAGATGAGAATGGTAACTTTCTGGGAACGTTTACCATCTCTCGTCAATATGGCTCCGATGCTATGTTACGTTCTTTACACGGCGTATTTGAAGATTCCTCAAAGGAAGGTGGCAGTGGTGGCAGATAACAGGTTGGCTGTTTTTGTCTCCGGCGAGGGAAGCCTTTTTCAATTTTTAGTAGAAAATCAAATAGAGGATCTTTTTACAGTTAATCTGGTTGTGACTTCTAAAGAGTCGGCTCCAGCAGTTTCAAAAGCTGAGGCTTTTGGATTGCCAGTTCTTGTTTTTAATGTAGATCAAGAGAGTGAGTTGCTGCAGGAGTTATTAAAACGAGGTATTAACTTTGTGATTCTTGCGGGTTTTCTTAAAAAAGTACCGTTGTCTCTGATTCATCATTTTCGTGGAAGAATGATTAATACTCATCCCAGTCTTCTTCCAAAGTTTGGCGGCAAGGGCATGTATGGTCTGAGAGTCCATAGGGCTGTCTTGGCTTCTGGTGAAACTGAAACGGGCTGTAGCACGCATTTTGTAACAGAAAATTATGATGAAGGAGAAATTATTCGACAACAAATCGTTCCTATTGCTAGGGGAGAGAGTGTAGAATCTTTGCAGTCAAGAGTTAAGTGGGCGGAGCGAATCAACCTTTTAGAGTCCTTGAAGCAGGTTTTGGGAGAGACTTAAAAGGGGCGAGATGTGTTGCCAGCAATATATTCAAAGTAAGGCTCAATAGAAGAGTAGCAAGAGAGAGCCTTCTTATTAAGGGCCCTTTTCCCAGATAAAAAATCATAAATGGCCTCAACCTCATCTAAAGAAACTTTTGAAAACCCCTCTGTAAAGGTGATTGGTAGCATTTGAATAAAGCGTTGGGTTTCAGAAAAATAGCAGTTGGAGTATATTTCTGACTTTAGTAGCCACATATCATGGCTCAGACTTACTTGAATATCTGCAAAACAATTATAGGCGACACTGAAAACGGGTTTTTTATTAAAGAAGGCTCTGTGAGTGGCTAGAGAAACATCTTGATGATGAGGGTGGCCATACTCTCCCAGTACACCATGGGTATAAACGTCATTTTCACTGACTTGAAAACTCATCAATTTGTTTTTTAATAAGTCGACATTTAAACGGTGTTCGAACTTGTCAGGAAAACCTAATACTTCAAGGTCATCTACGCCAAGCCTATTACAGGCATTTTTTAAATCTTGAATTCGATGGACTCCGTTGGCATCGGCATTGCCATCGGTCACACAGATAACTCTCCACCTAGTCTTAGGTCGTGAAAGAATCAGCCCGGCAAAGAATATTGTTTCATCATCCGGATGAGCTGTAACAATGAGAGAAGAGTTCTCTGTAGTCATAGGTAAATGATATTATAATGGGAGGGTGATGCAAATGACATATTTTGAAAACCCGGACGACATGGTCACTCGAGTCAATCAATGGTGCTCAGAGAATATAGAAAAGTATAAAGCAGAGTCTTTATTTCTTCCGGCAGGAAAAACACCAGAAGCTATTTATCAAAATTGGGAGTCAAAGCACCCTGCATGGCTCAATGGTTTGGAGCTTTTACAGGTGGACGATGTTTATACCGGTACCAAGAAAGATGTATTTCACAAGTTTTTTAAAGATCATCTGCCCTCCTACAGTGGTCGTATAAAAACCCCAGCTCAAAGTGGGGGGCAAAATGCCGATTTGGCTATTTTGGGGCTCGGGAAAAATGGCCATGTGGCATTTCATGAACCAGGATTGCCAGAGAGTTTTTTTTATGGAGTGATTGAACTTTCTTATGAAACGCGCACACATTTGCAACTAGAAAATGATGCCAAGGGGATTACCTATGGAGTGGGTGCTTTTATGCAAGCAAAGGCCATTTTATTAATTGTTACAGGCAACGGAAAACAGAGTGTTTTTGAGAGGTTTCAAGCTGGAGACACTCATATACCAGCGGGTTACTTGACTAGGCACCCAGACCTAACTGTTCTTGTAGATTGTCAACTACCCTCCTCTCAAGCTCAGTCGGTTTGGGTATAAAAAGGCCATTTTGGCAGCGCCTAATAGACCGGCATCGTCGGGTATTTGAGAGCGCTCAAGTGTGGGCAGGTAGTCCAAGCCTTCTCTGCGGTCTTTTAAAAGCTGTTTTAGTAGCTCAAAGGTTTTGTCTTTAAAGTAAGGAAGAGCGGCAGAGAAGCTTCCTGAAAAAACCACATGTTGTGGACTGTAAATAAGAATCAGACTATTCAGCGCCTGAGCCATTAACTCTGCATACTTGTCAAAGGCCGCTAAAGCTTCAGAGTTTTTATTTTTAGCTTCATTGACAAACTCTCTGCCCGTCAAAAGCCCTATTCCATAGGCTCTGGAATACCAGGCAGGAAAGTTCACGCCGCTCAAGTAGGCCTCGATACAGCCCAAGTTTCCACAGCCACAGGGAGCATTTGTATCAAATGGATTGAGCGAAATGTGTGAAACCTCCGGGTGAAATCCTTTTCGATTTCTTTGAAGCCGATTGTCAACAATAGCGCCGACGCCAACTCCTGTACCAAGAGTAAGAATCATTATTGAACTGGCGTTGGCATGCAGTCCCTTCCACGCCTCTCCCACAACTGCGGCAGCAGCGTCGTTTTCTAAAATCGTCGGAACAGAAAACTCCCTCTCAACAAAGTGTACAAGGGGTACTTGACCCCAGTTTTTATTTTTGGTTTTCATGAATAATAAATTTAAAAATGACATGATTGAACTGGAAATTAAT
>JAUILT010000058.1 GCA_030432925.1 Bdellovibrionia bacterium
AATATAAATCAGGAACAGCGATGCAAGTTGCTGAACCAAAACTTCCTAGCGGAGGTAATGGACAACTTTATTCAAATTCAACTTGCTTTCATATAAAAGCAGAAGACTGACTCTCAAAGGATCTCAGTGGTTTGAGTACCTGTTCTCATTTATATATCAACTGGTAAATGACTATGGAAGATCCCTATCGAGGCCCTTTTTATGGCTTATCTTTTTTTACGTATTCTTTGCTGGTATCTATTTTTATTTTCCAGACATATTTGGGATGAATCCTGCGATGATTGATCGGCCAATTTATCCTAGTATTGACGTTAGGCCACTCTGGTGGAAGGCATTGTATCTTTCTTTTATTAATAGCCTTGGCCCTTTACGGTACTTGACTGAAATAAATATTTTGGTTCCTCACCGGATACTAGGGAGCGGATTGTTTTTTGTTCAATCTATTATTTCTTCCGTGCTTTGGTTTTTTGGGGTTGTTGGGATAAGAAGAAGATTCAAAACTCATTAGCGCAGGCCCTTTCATATGGGTTGAAGTAGTATGGCATTTTCTTGGTTTAGGAGGTAGAAATGGCCCATTTGGTTCACGAACTGCAAAAACAAGCTTTGTCAGAGGGGGGGAATATTACCGACCTATTGAGGAAAGCTCTGTTTGTTGCAAAGAAGTTAAAAGTCTCTGAACTTGAAGAGTGGGTTAGCCATGAGCTAAACGGCTATCCTGATGGAGTGGACACGCCAGAATATAGGGTTATGAAAGGGTCTGTGAAAGTCTTCAACCCATTTCATGGTTGGCAGCCAGTAATGTTTGAATCAAGTAAGGAAAGTTATTGGCTGACAAACCGAAATACACTTCAGCCTGCATCAGAGATCCAGTACATGCTGGATAATCATACCGAGGGAGGAATGGCTTCAATGCCATTTTCACCCGAGATTGCCAAGCAGATTATGAACAGCATCGGTCACGATTTACAGCCCACTTTGCAGGTACCTCTTTCTCAACTCTCGAGAATAATGGATGGCATTAAGAACGTGATATTAAATTGGGCTATGAAGCTTGAAGAGGATGGCATCCTTGGGGATGAGTTTTCCTTTTCACCAGTTGAAATTCAAAAAGCGGCTCAGGCCAGCTACAATATAACTAATATTGCTGGAAATGTAGTAGGTTCGCAGCTTCAGCAAGGTGCAGAGGGATCAAATCAAACTAAAGGAGGGGAATAGTGTCAAAATTGGAGGAAAAAAAGCAGAAGCGTTTGAAATTTTTAAACTCCCTTTTTGACATATCTGATGGAGATTCCGGTGTTTATGAAGGGTCTTATGTGGTTGGAGCAAAGGCTGAGATAGCGGACCAACGGGAGGTCGATAGTATTGTTGATTATCTTAGTGATGAAGGCTTTTTAGATATAATGGGCTTTGGAGATGATGACGGTCGACCGGTCGGACTGACTCACAGCGGGGTTAAGGCTATTGAAGTGGCAAGGTCGAAGCCCAATGAGGGCACAGATCAATTCCCTCCAGCGGTCAATATTATTAATGTTGGCTCAATGCATGGATCTCAAATTCAACAAGGGACTTCTGCAAGTTCCCAGACTCAGCATAATCATTTTCAAGAGTTGAGGGTAGAGCTGAACAACTTAATAGAAAAAATTGAAAGAACAGAGGTCGGATCAGAGGACGAAAAGGAGCTTGCTAAGGCATACGCTCAAATACTTTTATCGCAGGCATGCAATGCGCCTGGGGAGCAGGATAAAGGTTTGATAAAGGGCACTTGGGATAAGCTGTCAAAATTACTTACTGTTATTTCTTTGGGGGATTATTCAATAAAGATTGGAAAACTGATGTTAGCTGCATTCAGTTTGTAATGTATATGGATATCTATGTCCCATTCCCGCCCCAAACATCGGAGTCCCTGTCCACTGACCAACTCCACGAGAAACCATGCACATTGTATTGGTGGCAGAAGGTCCTACCCAGCCCGTACCTGATCCCTACCTAGGGGAGTGATGGCTGGTGATAATCTGTGAAAAAAGAAAAGAAGTGAGACCATCAGCTCGTCGAAGACGTTGGTAATAAGATCAAATGGTTATGGGTTAAAGTAAAAATCCAAACTCAAGGTTTGGCGTTCCCTACGGGAGTCGAACCCGTGTCTTCGCCGTGAAAGGGCGATGTCCTAGGCCTCTAGACGAAGGGAACACTAAGGACAACTTTTGAAGTAAAAAATGGTCACCCGCCATGGGCTCGAACCATGGACCCTCTCCTTAAAAGGGAGATGCTCTACCAACTGAGCTAGCGGGTGACTTAATCTTCAAAAGAAGGGCCCTATAATGGTGAAATGAGTCCTCTTAGTCAACCGTGAATTTCCCAAATTTTCAGAATTCTTTGGCCTAATTTGAGGTATTTACGAGGCTTTTTGAGCCTCCTAAGTTACTGGGTGAAGTATTTTTAAGTAAACAATGGTTTCAGCCAGAGAGTCTGTTCCCGACCCGGCCCGACGGACACAACGTCAATGGGAATGGCCAGCTCAGAGCTGATCATTTGTACATAATCGACAGCCTCTCTTGGTAGGTCTTTCATTGTCTTGGCCTGGGTAATATCGCCTTTCCAGCCTTGGATCTCTTTGTAAATGGGCTTACAGCGGGCCAACTCACCCGGACTCACTGGGTAATCGGTGATAGTTTCACCATCTAACTCGTAGGCCGTACAGACCTTAATAGTTTCAAAGTCACTTAATACATCGAGTTTCATCAGTGCAATATTGGTGATACCATTGATCCGAATGGCATACCTCAGTGCTGGTAGGTCCAGCCACCCACAGCGTCTCTCTCGACCAGTGGTAGCGCCATATTCACGGCCTATATCTCTCATGCGAGCACCCCATTCATCACCGAGTTCTGTAGGAAAGGGGCCGGAGCCCACGCGAGTAGTATAGGCCTTGGTAATGGCCACGACCTTATCAATCATTCCTGGCCCCACACCAGATCCAATCAGTGCGGACCCTGCTAGCGTGGAGCTACTGGTGACAAATGGATAAGTGCCATGAAGTAGGTCCAGTAGACTGCCTTGAGCCCCCTCAAATAAAACTTTCTTTTTACCTTTCAGAGCCTTATGGATGGTCAGGGAAGTGTCTTTGCAGCGGTAAGGTGCCAACTCTTGTGTGAGTAACTCTAAGTCTTGAATAATTTTATCAACGTCAACAGGGGGTTCATCATAAAACTTTTCTAGCAGAAAGTTTTTTTCTTTTACAGAAGCTTGAATTTTTTCTTTCAAAGTATTTGGACTAAATAAGTCTCCAAATAGTATAGCTTTACGTGAAGCTCGTTCTTCATAGGCAGGGCCAATACCTTTTCCGGTGGTTCCAATTTTTTCATGACCTAGGGATTTTTCTCGAGCCATATCGAGTTTACGGTGATAGGGAAGAATCAATGTACATGAGTCAGAAATTAAAAGTTGATGGGGGTCTTTAAGTAACCCATTGGTTTTCAGTGCGCGAATCTCTTCAGCTACAGTTGCGATATCCAAGACAACTCCGGCAGCAATCACACATCGAGTATTCTGGTGAAGAACTCCCGAAGGTACGAGATGAAGAATAGTCTGCTTGCCATCGACTTGTAGGGTGTGTCCAGCATTGGCCCCACCTTGGTAGCGAACCACAAAGTCCGCCTGTGAGGAGAATACATCAACGACTTTTCCTTTGCCTTCATCGCCCCATTGGGACCCTACAACAATAATTCCAGACATAGACTTTTCCCTTATCAAAATACAAAAACGAACAGAAATAGGAGAAAATCAATCTCATGGAATTTTGGCAAGCGCTAATCAGTTTAAGCCCTCTGCAGCAAGGTCTTTTACAGGTACTTGGCCCATTCGGCTTCCGGTGGAAGTCGGTGAGTCCACTGGCCTTTGTTAAACCAGGAGATTACTTTTTCAGCAGCTTGTCTACTGGCCTTAGCAAAGGCCTGCTCGGTATAAGCGCCCACATGAGGGGAGAAGACAATTTTTTCTTGTGGGCGCAGTGGGGACTCCTTGGGGAGAGGCTCTTTTTCAAAAACATCTAGGGCTATTCCTGAAAATAATCCTTTGCGCATTTTTACGGCGAGCTCTGTTTCATTGATCACAGCGCCTCGAGAGGTATTAATGATCCAGGCTTCTGGATTGAAGTGAGCGAGTGTGCGATGGTTCACCATATGCTTTGTTTCTGAGGTCAAAGGCACATGAAATGAGATTATGTCAGAAGTTTTAAATACTTCTATTAAACCGAGTGGTTGTACGCCGACACTTTGTAGATCCTTTGCTGGAACATAAGGGTCGTGAGCGACCACAGTCATTTGAAAAGCCTGAGCTAGTTGGGCCACTCTCCGTCCAATGCGCCCCATGCCAATAACTCCTAATTGCATTCCTGTAAGCTCTTTTCCACGTTTGATATTTTCTCGCCAGTGGTTTTTGATTACTTTTTGATGTAACTGAGGTAGTTGCCTAAGAGCATTGAGAATCATGGAGAGAGTGAGTTGGGCTGCCGACTCAACATTAGCTTCTGGACAGTGGCTGACCCGAATCTGTCTTTCCTGACAAGTTTTCAGGTCAATATGATCAAAACCACTGGTCGCCGTGACAACAAACTCTAAATCCTTTGCTTTGGTGAGGAGTTCTTTATGCAGGCGAGTGCCACTGCGAATGATCAAGGCATGGGCCGATTGAATCTCTGCTGGTGTGGGATGCCGGGATTTACTAAAACTGACCTCCAGATCTGCCTGAGATCTTAACAGTGCCAGTGCTTCAGTTGTGAGATCACAGGTAACCAGGAGTTGCTTTTTAGACATTGGAGCACATTTTCAAAAACTCCTCAGCCGAGGAGAGGGCTTTATTGATTTGATTGTCTTCCAGTGGGTGTCCGATTTCTTTGAGGCTCAAGGCTAAGGCCTCCAGTGTGGCCAGTTGATCGTTGTTAGAAATATCTCCCATATGGCCAATACGGAGAATCTTTCCCTTCAGGTGGTCTTGTCCTCCCATGACTGTAACATTATATTGGGTTTCCATATGTAACCGTAACTTTGTGCCGTCGATATTTTGGGGTACACGGAGAGCCGTCACTGATGGACTTGGAGATTTGGAGAATATCTCTAGCCCTAAATCCTCTGCAGCTTTGCGTGTGCATTGGGACAAATTCCCAGTTCGGCGTATTAAGGCCTCGAGCCCTGATTTTTCAACATGGTTCAAAAAGATACTCAGGGCTCGAATATGGCTGACAGCAGAGCTAAAAAAAGTTTGTCCTTTTTCATTGGCCTGACGTTCTTTGAGAAGGTTGAAGTAGTATTTGGGACACTTGGATTGAGCATGAGCCTTCCAGGCTCTTTCAGAAAGGCATACAAATGATAGGCCTGTAGGAAGAGCCAGGGCTTTTTGGGAGCCAGCCACTAAAACGTCAATTCCCCATTGATCAAACGGCAAAGGAGCACAGCCGACAGCTGTAATACCATCAACAATAAACAAGGTATTTTTTTTACTGTTTGCAATAGATGCTAGCTCTTTGATGGGGTGCCAGGTGGCCGTACTGGTTTCGCAAGCCTGAGTCAGAACACCTTTGATTTCTGGGTGTGAACTTAAAATCTTTTCAACTTGGTCTGGGTCAACAGCTTCTCCCCAAGAGACATCAATGGCATGCACATTCAGGTTATAAACTCTGGCGATGTCAGCCCAACGTTGACCAAATTTTCCAGAAACAACAACTGCTACCGAGTCACCTGGAGAGAAGGTATTAACGATAGCGGCTTCCATTCCGCCGGAGCCAGTGGATGGGATCATCATGACTGGCTGTTTTGTTTGAAAAAAGTTTTTTAATAGACTGAGGCAGTTTTTTAACTCTTTGGTAAAAATAGGTGTGCGGTGATGAACCATGGGTAGGGCAAGGGCTTCGCGGACTTGCCGGGAGATTTTTACTGGGCCGGGGGCCATCAAGCGATACTGGTCGTCAAGGAATCTTTTATTCATATACGATGGTTATACTCATATCCTCCCCATGCTGCAATGGATGAGAGAAGGAAAATCTCTTGAACTCCCCACCTTCAGTAGATTAGCCTACGGCCATGAAACTCCTTGAAATCTTATTATTTGCAGTGATCCTGTTGAGTATGAACTCCTGCGGGTATCGTTTCGGCTATGCCTCGAGAAGTTTGCCCGGCGGGTACGAGCAGTTGGCTATTCCGGTTTTTAAAAATAAAACTCAGATTGTTGGAATTGAGCCATATTTTACTAATGCTATTCGTGAGGAGTTTGATCGTTCAAAAATTGCACGGATTGTGAACAAGGGGCAGGCTCCCGTGGTGCTCAATGGAGTCATCATTGGTGCCCAGATTGTTCGCGGAGTGCCCACCCCAGGGGAATATGATATAAAAACGAAAAAAGACACGCGTGGGATAGCTCGTCTGCCTAAAAATACGGCACTCTCTACAGAGCTGAGAGTGATTGTCTCTTCCGATATGGAACTGGTGCGATCTTCCGACAAAAAAGTCTTGTGGCGTGGAAGTTTTCAAAATGAAATTGTTTATTCTGCAGCTCGGATTGGGACAGCCGTTGTCAACTCGGCAAATGCCAATTATAACGATTCGATCTTTTATCAGAAGGTAGCGGAGCTATCTCTTGTCATGATGGAAGAGGCTCATGATCGAGTGACGGAGAACTTTTAGTGTCCTTCAGAGATCAAGAAAAACGGTGAAAAGCCTTACTGGAAGGAACACTAGTGGCATCTTGGGATTTAAGACGATTGCAGATTGAATGTGACAGAAACGGAACTCTGCCATTGTACTTATTGGTTGGTGAAGAGAGTTTTCTCATAGAAGAGTCCCTCCGGGTCATTAAAAAAAGCTCTCTTGAGGACGGGCCTTCCGATTTCAATGCAGATACCTTTTATTGTCCAGAAGACAAGGTAGAAAATGTTCGTGATACTGTGGAAATGCTGCCAATGATGTGCCCTCGTCGGCTTGTGGTTTATAAAGATGTCCAGATCCTCAAGGATAAGGATTGGGGACAACTCAATCCGATTATTGAGTCTCCGGTGGATACAACGTGTTTTGTTTTAGTGGCTTCAAAAATCGACAAAAGAAAAAAGTACTACAAAAAATTACAGCAAAAAGGCGTGATTGTTGAGTTAAAGCGTCCCTACGACAATCAGGTGCCCATGTGGATTGATTATATTGTTGGTAAACTGGGGCTGAGCATCGGGCAGGAGGCTAGAGCCCTTATTCAACAGTTTGTTGGAAGTAATTTGTCAGAGGTTCAGTCAGAAATTGGAAAAATCCACGTTTATCTTGGGGACCGCTCTTTGATTGAAACTGAAGATGTGCTAAAAGTGATCTCTCGCTCAAAGATTGAAAGTGTATTTGATCTAGCCAATGCCATTGGACGTAATGACCGAGCTCAGGCTTTGACCTGCATGGCGAATCTTCTTGAATATGGACAAAGTGAGGTGGGTGCTTTGGCGCTCATCTCAAGACACATTCGTATACTCTCGATTCTAAGAGAAGGAAGTCGTGCTGGGTTGAGTGGTCAACGCTTGAGTGCTAAGGCGGGAGTGCCTAACTTTTTTCTGAACGAATATATTGGTCAGACCAAAATGTGGACGGATAAAAAAATTCACAAAACTATTCACGCTCTTGAGGAGACAGACAAGGCTCTAAAGAGTTCTCCCATATCTTCTCATATCTGGTTAGAAAATTTTATTATTAAGACCTGCACTCATTAAAAATAAACCGGATTGGTATAAATAATAGTTGAGGCTTTAAAGTGTTTTAATTTGAGACTTTAAAGCTACCTCAAAGAACTCCCGAAACGAAAGTTGGGGGAGTGCAAAAAGTGTCTGAGAGCAGAAGCTACATCAAACGACGAAGAGTGCCGCGGAGGGAGTTCAAAAAGAAGGTAGGTCTTCTTATTGCCGGAGACTATCATGTGAACATCGCCACTCAGATTGGTGAGGGGGGGATGATGCTGCACTCTCATTTGCAAATGGTAAAAGGCCAAAAGCTGGTGGTTATTTTTAGGCTGCCAGACCGTCAGGAAACGGTTGTTAGAGCTATTGTTCGTTATCAGCTGAACGAACCTTCACCTTTTGGGGCTCGCTATGGAATTGAATTTGAAAACTTGGAGTTCAAGGCGAGAAGAGAGATCCGAAATTATGTGGCTTCTAAGTCCGAGGCCGAGTACGAACGCGCGGGTTAGCGCCGTCAGGCGCGATAAAACAAAGTTTCTGTAAAATGACGATCCCATGCGGACTGAATGGGGCGGCATTTTTCAGAGTTCATTATGACGATCCCATGTTTTAGCCAATCATTTGGCGATTTGAGCGACCTGCTTTGCCAGACGGCCAATTTTTCTGGAGGCCGTGTTAGCGTGGTAAAGGCCCTTTTGAGCGGCCTTTCCCATTTTACTGGAGTAAGTCAAAAACAGGGTTTGAGCTTCTGAAGCCTCTTTTTTCTCGATAGCAGATCTTAACTTCTTTTCGAAAGTGCGAACGGTGGCTTTTGTTTGGGCCTTACGTTCAGTTTTACGTGCTGTTTGTCGCACTCGTTTCTCAGCAGACTTATGGTTTGCCAACTTCTTACCTCCAGTGGTTTACTTGAACACGTTGAGATATCACAAGCTGCAGCATCTCGCAAGAGCTTGTGAGAGCATCTTGAAGTGTTGGCATCTATGTGAGGTCAGAATTTGAACAATCCTGATAAAAAACAAACAGTTATGAAGTCGGCGCTACTGATGTCTCTAGGTACTTTTATGAGCCGAATTCTGGGTTTTCTTCGGGATGCTGTTGTTGTGGCCCTTTTTGACCGAACGGTGACAGATGTGTTTTCAGCCACCTTTGCTTTGCCGAATTTCTTCCGTCGACTTTTGGGGGAGGGGTCTTTATCGGTCAGTTTTATTCCCGTTTTTGTAGATCAACTCCATGGAGGAGAGGGGGCGGAGGCCGAAAAGCGGGAGCGGGCTCGTCGCCTGTCCCATGCTATATTGACTCTGCTTTTATCTGTCACCCTGACTATCACTCTTGCTTTGTTTGTATTTATGGAGTCGTTAATTATGGTCTGGTTGGGGGAAGACCGGTTTATGGCAGTGCCGGGAAAATTTGAGCTAGCGGTGACACTTTCGAGGGTTATGATTTTTTATCTCATTTTAGTCACCACCTATGCTTATTTCATGGCTATCTCCCAAGCATTAAAGAAGTTCTTTTTGCCAGCATTAGCACCAGCATTTTTCAATCTATTTTTTATCATCACTATTTTTCTTCCCAAAAACTGGTTTTCCGAGCCTGCATGGTCTTTAGGGTATGCGGTACTCGTTGGTGGAGTGGTTCAGTTGTCCATCGTGAAATGGCAGTTGTGGAAGTTGGGTTACCTGCCTCGCTTGACTTTGAATGTACATCTACCAGGTGTGGCTCTGGTATTAAAAAATATGGCTCCCGGAATGCTTGGTCTGGCGGCTTCGCAATTGATGAATCTGATGAATCAGAAATTTGCTGCTGGTCTGACCGAGGGGTCCATGACTTACGTATATATCACTAATCGTCTTTTGGAGCTGCCTCAGTCATTGATTGCTATCAGCATTGGAACGGCACTGTTACCTACGTTGTCTCAACTCAACAGTGAAGGCAAAACCTCTGAAATGATTCGAACCTCTCATGAGCATATCCGGATGATGCTATTTTTATCGCTTCCCTCCGCAGTGGGGTTGTTTTTATTGTCGGAGCCTATTGTCTCTGTGTTGTTTGAGCGGGGGGGATTTGGAGCTGATGAAACTCGTATCGTGGCTGGGCTGGTTCAGATTATTTCACTGATGTTGATTTTTGCTGGGTTTAGTCGAGTGTTAATCCCCGGTTTTTATGCCATTAAAAATACAGCAACTCCTGCCATTATTACCACCATTACAGTGGCGTTTCATATTTTTTTGGCCCCTTACTTGATGCAGTTAATGGGGGTAAGTGGGTTGATCTGGTCTGTAACTGCCTCTGGGTTTGTGGGGCTTTGCTTGGGTTTGCTTTTTTACTACCGATTGGTGGGAAATTTGCAATTGGTGGCTTTATTACTGCATGTGACAAAGTATGTGCCCGGACTGGTATTCATGGGTTTAGTCACTCATTTTGGTTTTCAGATTCTATCTAGTGGGCTAGAAGATTTTATAGGGCACCGTTTATCTGTGATAGTGGGGTTATTTGTAACTATCGCTGTCTCTGCTGTCATTTACTTTATTGTAGGTCATTTTTTTCATTTAAAAGAGGCCCATGTTGTGACCCGTAGGTTTCGTAAGATTGTAACTGACAGGATAAATTATTGAAAAGATAGGAAGGGAACTTGTGAAAAAAAAGTGGTATCTCAGGTCAAAATATTTATCTTTGTGCCTGGGGATATTATTGGTGTTTGTTGTTGCTCTTGTGGTGATTCGAGTGACTGTTTTAGCTTTTGTGAGCCCTCAATTATCTGAAATGATAAAGTTTAATGAAAAATACAAGGTGCAGATGCTTCAGGACCTGAAGGCTTTACGGGAGGCTCCTGTTTTTCCTCAAATAGCATTTGAGAGAAATGCCCACGAGGTTCTTCAGAATTACATTTATATGGAAGACTCTTCTGGGGGTGAGGTTTCGGGCCCTGAGGAGGTGAAGTCTCGACTACGCCTCTTAATGAAAAAGTATTCTTTGAGTTGGGTTAGAGATCTTAAAAAACTGAGTGAACTGGAGAAGGACTTAAGTATTCAGAAGCTGAATACAAATTGGGTAGAGTCCTTAATGGACTATGATTATTGGTCTTTTTCAGCAAATCCTGAAATCAGAAAAGTGATTGAAAATGCTGGAAACAGCAACAGCATTAATAAGATGACACTGGCTGCTAGCTATTCTGTTCCTAGCATGTCTGAGCTGACTCTGGCATCAGCTATTTATGTTCTTAAGGCCAAAGATAAAAACAAGGCTATGAAAGTTTATCATCATGTGGGGATTTTGCTTCATTCCGCTCGCAGCTTAATTGGAAATATGGTGGCAGTGGCTCATTTGAGAGCCGAGAAAACTTTTAAAGAAAAGTATCGTTTAAAAGACTGGCATCTTCCAAATGATGAGATGTTGGCAGTTTATAAGAGGGTCAGTTGGGGGTGGGTGGGAGTTTTTAACCTCATTTATCTGAAAGGCTTTGATGAGCATTACAATAATTTTTTAGATTTGCGAAATGGTTTTTGTGCAGCCGTCCGCGAAAGAGTGTCTTATATCGGCGGGGTTTCAGATTTTTTTGAAAACAGATGGCCATTTGAAATTAGCTATCAGTTGGAAGTTCGGCAGGGTCGAAAAGTAATGACAAAGATGTTGGAGCTTTGTCACATGACAGAGTGGAGTGCTTTTAATGAGCCGACAAAGCCTGGTAAAAATCCATTGTTTATGGATGAAGAGTCCAGTTTTCTTTGGGAAAGTATTTTGGGAGTGAATCTATTTGTAAACCCGTCGGCCATTCCCTATTTGAGAGGAGCTACTGGACTAATTATCATGAGCGTGGCCACCTCCAACCCTTATAGTCAGTATAAAAGAATGTTGGAAAAAGAGACAACAGCTAGTGAGTGAGTTCGGCTGATGTACCTATTTGTTCTTGGCACGGATCCAGAGATTTTCTAGATCATTGGTAGACATTTCTTTTAGGGTATTTTCATTGCCACCGGCGAACTCAATCATTTTTTGGAAGCGTTTTTCAAATTTTTGATTGGTTTGCCTCAAGGCCTGCTCTGGATCGATATCTAGATGCCTTGCTACTTGGGCCACTGAAAACAACAAATCTCCTAACTCTTCGGTGTAATGTTGTTTGTCTCCAGATAGAATGGCTTCTTCGAGCTCCGACAATTCCTCCTTCACCTTTTCCATCACGGGGGGAAGGTCTGGCCAGTCAAAATTATATTTTTTTGTTTTCTCGCCAATTTTGAAACTGCTTAAAAGTGATGGTAATGATTTTGGGAGGTCAAAGGTGAATAGGTGATTTTCAGCGCCAGTGTCCTGTTTCTCTGTTTTCTCTTGTTTTTTGATGTCTTCCCAGTTCTTTGCCACATGATCAGCCCCTTTCACTGAGGCTCCAGAAAATACATGGGGATGTCGGCGCAACATTTTTTTATTGAGGGTTTCGATCACATCAAAGATTTCAAACTCACCCTCCTGACGAGCAATTTCTGAGTGCAAAACCACCTGAAGTAAAAGGTCCCCGAGCTCGGATTTCACTTCATCCATCTCTCCAGAGTCAATGGCCTCAGCCAACTCATGGGCCTCTTCAATGGCAAACCGAGTCAATGAGGTGTGAGTTTGTTGCCTATCCCATGGGCAGCCATTGGGGCCACGGAGCATTTTAATGACCTCTACTAAGGACTGAAATTTCCTGAGGTTTTCAGGTGGCTTTTGGCTCATTTTGGACTCTCCCATTGTCGAGGGTGTCTAGATGATTATATAGATTCTTGGCAAAAATACCTACAATATATATTGCCGTCTATTGAATCTTCCGATTTATAGGGTAAGTCATCATTATGATTAAGGTTTAGGTGAAAATGGGTAAGCAGAAATCGCAGCAAAGCCGGAACAGGAAGGCCGAGTCCCGGTCTCGGTATAATTATATTGACCACTCCAAAAGGTTTTTAGATTGGGTGAATGACCTGGGGTTTGAGCAGACTCCATTTGGCCGTCTGATGCACCAATTGGATGATCGTTTTAATATTCGCCGTGTGGCACTGTTGTTTTTCTTTTCTCTGTGTCTGTCGTTTTTGGTTTTCTATGAATTTGACTTCTCCCACAAAGTGATTGTGGGAGAAGTGGCTTCCAGTGATATCAAATCTCCAATTAGTTTTCAGATTGTGGATGAAGTAGCTACAGAAGAAAAGCGTCGGGAGGCCGAGCTATCCGTGCCCCCGGTGTTTGATTATGACCGTAATATCTATAACAATCTGTTTCGCAGGATTTTTCTATCCTTTCGAAGTATGCGCAAAGTCCTTGCTGACAAAGATACTTGGTCTTTGGCGGACGCTCAGTGGGATAAGCAGGCCGAAGAATTTAGCTCTCAATACAAAACTCAGTTTGAAGAAGAATTGGGGCAGTCGGTATCACCAAGAATTTTTGAGTGGCTGATGTCAAAAAGGTTTAGTTCATCCTTGGAAAACCAGATTGTGGATGTGTTGTCAGAGTGGACCAGTCATTACAAGGTATTTGAGGCCCCAGCAAACGTTATTGATGACAAGGATCAACAATTTTTGATTCGGACGATTGAAGCTGACTCCCAAGCGGTCGTGGCGCAAGAAGCTTTATTGGACAGAAAGAGTGCTCGGGATATCAAGAATCAGGAGTTCTTTAGCATTAACAACACGAAGACAAAGCTAAAGGTGACCGGAAGGGATACCAAGAACTTAGAAAATCTGGCTTACAAATTGATGACTCCCAATTTGACATTCAATAAAAAAGAAACTTCCCTCAGAAGGGAGTCTGCCAGAGAGGCTGTACTTCCAGTACAGATATCCATCCGAAAGAATCAGACCATTGTCAGTGCTGGTTCTGTTGTCCTGCCCATTCATGCGACACTTATGCGTGAAATTAACAATTTGAGAAGCGACCGGAGAACAGATTTTATTGCTTTGGTAGCAGCCATATTATTTACGGTGTTTATTCTTGTGTTCTTTTCTTATATCAAGAGGTTCACCACCAATAAGGTAAAAGTGAAGGTCAAGGATATCGCCGCTATGGCATTTGTCACACTTTTTACGGTGGGATTGACTAAGTTATTTTTATTTTTAATGGACTCAGCGTTTTTAGTGAGGTTTGGTGCAGCTATTCCCATCACTGCTTTTTTGTTTGCAGCCCCTGTGGCAGCCGGACCCATGTTAGTGGGGCTTCTGGTCACATACGGTGAGTTGGTGTGGCTTTTCACGGCATTTCTGTCTGTTGTGCTCACATTTATGGTGGACTTGAATTTTATATTTTTTACGACATCTCTCATTGGTGGAATAGCTGCAGCCAGAGGGGTGTATGCTTGCAAGAAACGTAATGACATCTATTGGGCAGGGCTTCGCACGGGGTTGATCAATGCCACTGTGATTGCGTTTTTGACTCTATTCCGTCATCTGGGGGAAACAGATTTACTGGTCCAACTGGCGTGGAATGTCCCTGCAGGGCTGTTGGGAGGGATTTTTTCTGCCATGGTGGCCATGATGCTGGTGCCATTTTTAGAGTCTGTTTTTAATTATACTACAGATGTGAAACTTCTCGAATTAGCCAGCTTGAATCACCCATTGATGAAAGAGATGATCGTTAAGGCTCCAGGGACCTACCACCACTCACTGGTTGTGGGAAGCATGTGTGAGGCGGCCGCTGAAGCCATTGGAGCGAATGCCCTTTTAGCTAAGGTGATGGCCTATTATCATGACATTGGAAAAATGGAGCATGCCCAGTACTTTATTGAAAACCAAAGGCCTGGTTATAATCCTCATGACCATATTTCACCTCATATGAGTAAAACAGTACTGGTGGCTCATGTAAAAGATGGTGCTGAGATGGGGCTAAAACACAAGTTGGGGGAGCCCATTATCGATGGAATATTGCAGCACCATGGCACAACACTGATTAGTTTTTTCTACAACAAAGCACTGGAGTCTCAGGATGAGGATATTGATCATATTGAGCCCGATGACTTTAGGTACCCCGGCCCCAAGCCTCAATTTAAAGAAGCGGCGTTGGTTATGTTGGCCGACAGTATTGAGGCGGCAGCCAGATCTCTGGATGACCCCACGGCGGGACGGTTACAGAGTCTTGTGAAAAATATTATTCAAAGTAAGTTTCTGGATGGCCAGTTGGAAGAGTGCAATTTAACTTTGAAAGACCTTTCTGTCATTGAAAGTTCATTTCGTCGGGTGATTCTTGGAATCTACCATCAGCGTATTGATTACCCTCAGTCACCAGTGAACAACCCTCCAAAGCCCAAAAAGATGGAGGCCGATGGGACGGAGAAAAGGGGAAGCCATACGGCATGATCCTAGAAATCCTCAATCACACTCGCTCACGGATTCCAAGGCAGTATCTAAGTGAATTTATGTTGGTCGTTCAGAGAGAGTTGAAGCAACAGAAAAAGTGGCCCGTCCAGCTCAAAGGAAAAAGTCTACAATTGGTGTTTTTATCCAAAAAACAAGCCCGGGAACTCAATCATCAGTTTCGCGGTAAGGACTATGCCACAGATGTTTTGAGCTTTGAGAGTCTAGATCCAGACTCACTGGGGGAGCTTGTTCTCTGTCCAGATATTTTGAAACAGCAGGCTCAGGAGCACGACTTATCTTTTAGGGATGAGCTTTGCTATATGGTGCTTCATGGTCTTTTGCATCTTCTTGGTTATGATCATGAGGCTTCTGAAAAAGAGGCTAAAATCATGTTTCAGCTTCAGGATCATATTTTTAAAAAGGCCCTTCCTTGACTCCTGTGGGCAGAGCAGCTGTGTCGACTCTGTGTCAAAACTGGTGACTTAAATCTTACATTCTGCTCTATTGGTGCACTGCTTGCGTGAGTGGAATTGCTGGCACCTTTCGAAGGAGGTGAATGATGTCGATGGCAACAGAACTTTCAGATGTGAAGAGTCAAATTCAGGAGATCAAGGATAAGTCCTCTGAACTGCGGAGGTATCTTTGACGTTGATGTTAAGAGAAAGCGCCTTGAAGAATTAGAGCAAGCCTCACAAAATCCAGCGATTTGGGAAAAGCCCAATGAAATGCAAAAGATTCAGCGGGAAAAGGCCTTGCTAGAAAAGTCTGTGGTGGACTGGGAAAGTCTTAACCAAAAGGTGGACGATACCAATGTTCTTTTGGATATGGCTGTTGAGGAGAAAGACGAATCCACTTTTGAGGATGTCAAAGGCGAGCTAGCCGGAATGCTCAAAACTGTGGCTGACCTGGAGCTGAAGAGTCTCCTTTCAGAAGAGATGGATGGTAACAATTGTTATATCTCTATTAACTCCGGAGCCGGTGGAACGGAGGCTGCGGATTGGGCGGGAATTCTTCTCAGGATGTACAATCGATATGCTGACAGTCATGGCTATAAAACAGATGTGATCTCTATGACAGAGGGGGAAGAAGCTGGAATCAAATCAGCCACTCTACTGGTGGAGGGGCCTTTTGCTTACGGCAACCTCAAGGCGGAAAACGGTGTGCATCGGTTGGTGCGCATTTCGCCATTTGACTCTAATGCACGCAGGCATACAAGCTTCGCTTCAGTTTATTGCTGGCCGGAGATTGATGACAACATTGAAGTAGAAATTCGCGATGAGGATATTCGTATTGATACCTACCGAGCCAGTGGGGCTGGTGGACAGCATATTAACCGAACAGACTCTGCAGTGCGAATCACTCACAACCCCACGGGCGTAGTGGTGCAATGTCAAAACCAGAGAAGTCAACACGCCAATAAGGACCAGGCCTTTAAAATGTTGAAGGCGGCCCTTTATGAAATTGAAATGGAAAAGCGTCAAGCAGAAAAAGATGAAGCCGCTGGTGAGAAAAAGGCCAATGAATGGGGGTCACAGATCCGATCCTATGTTTTACACCCCTATCAAATGGTTAAAGATCATCGCACTGATCATGAGTCGGGTAACCCCCAATCTGTGCTGGACGGTGAGTTGGACACTTTTATAGAATCCTATCTGAAGCAGCAAGCTCTCTCAAAAAGGCCAGAATGAATCTCGTTTTTGCTGCCCGTCTAGCATTTAAGTATATCTATCATGGTAAGCGCCGCTTACCTTTGACGACGGTTTTAGCTATTGTGGGAATGGCTATTGGAGTGGCTTCACTGATTGTGGCTATGGCGGTGATTAGTGGCTTTGAATCTACATTGCAGAAAACGGTCGTTGATATCTCCGGACATATGATGATTCTCAAGCGAGGAACTGCCGATCAAAGTACGGCCCTTCAGGAGGTCAAGCCCCTAATGCATGGCTTTCGTGCTGCTACGCCTTTTGTGTTTCTTGAAGCAGTTCTGGCCGATAAGGGGCAGGTGTCGGGAGTGGGGATTGAGGGGCTGGACTCCATTGAGATGTCCAAAGTTCTCCAGTTGGAAAAGCGTTTGAAAGACGGGGAGCTGACCTTTGTTGAAAAAAAAGGCCTGCCTGGAGTTGTCATTGGGCAGGGGATTGCTGCACAGTTTGATATTTCTGTGGGAGATGTTGTCCGACTGGTGATTCCTATCTCAAAAGGAATTGGAGGTTCGGACTTCCGGCCAAAGATGAAGAAGTTTGTCGTGAACGGAATTGTTGCGTTTGGACACCATGAGTTTGATTCTAGGTACATCATGATGGACCTTAAACGATCACAAACCTTTGCGGATATCGGTGATCGAATCACTGGATATAAGGTTTTGCTTGAAGACGATCAGGAGGCTATTCACTCGGCTATGCGTATAGCTAATCATGCCGAGGGCAGCTTTTATGTCCACGACTGGAGACAGGGGAATCGAAATCTCTTTGAAGCTGTTGGTCTTGAAAAAATGATCATCTTTTATGTTCTGTTGATTATTGTCGTCGTGGCCTGTTTTAATATTTCAGGAACACTTTTTATCAGCGTGGTTCGTCGTTTTAAGGACATCAGTATATTGAAGGCTATGGGAGCGGACTCTTGGTTTATTTTGAAAGTCTTTACTATTCAAGGGTTGGTCATTGGCGCCATTGGAGCCTTATTAGGTGTTGTCCTTGGGTTGGCAGCCTGTTATGGGTTTTTATATCTTCAAGATGCTTATGGCGTGATTTCCAGTGAGGTTTACAAGCTGGAAAAAATTGAACTGAACTTTCG
This sequence comes from Bdellovibrionia bacterium, assembly GCA_030432925.1. Classification (GTDB taxonomy): domain Bacteria; phylum Bdellovibrionota; class Bdellovibrionia; order Bdellovibrionales; family UBA1609; genus JABSOQ01. The sequence goes on from JAUILT010000058.1 coordinate 17,794, forward strand.
GGCACTGGATTTTGTAATGATTTTTGGTGCCTCCATGCTGATTTGCTTTCTGGCCACATTGGCTCCAGCATTGCGGGGGGCCCGATTGAACCCAGTGGAAGGCATGCATTACAAATGACAAGAGGAACCGGAGCCCAATATGCTTGAAGCTCAATCCATTCGTAAAGTTTACCAACAAGGGGCTTCACCTTTGGAGGTTCTCAAAGGTATTGACCTTACTGTTCAAAAGGGGGAGGCCTTAAGCATTGTGGGCTCCTCAGGTGCAGGAAAAAGCACACTGCTACATATCCTGGGCACTTTGGATACTCCCACCTCTGGCCATGTGATCTACGAAGGCAAAAAAGTTTTTGATTTGAACGACCACGAACTTGCTCGTTTTAGAAATAACAATATTGGTTTTGTGTTTCAGTTTCATCACCTGATGAATGAATTTTCTGCTTATGATAATCTGATTCTTCCAGGTCGACTGGCCGGGTGGAGTGGCAAGGATTTACGAGTCCGGGCGGATGAGTTATTTGCTTTTATGGGGTTGAGTGATCGAAAAAAACATTTTCCTTCAGAACTCAGTGGGGGAGAGCAGCAAAGGGTAGCCATTGCACGGGCTGTTTTCCTCAACCCCTCTCTGGTGTTGGCCGATGAGCCGACAGGGAACTTAGATAGTGAGAATAGCTTAAAAATTCAGCAGCTCCTCTTTGATTTACAAAAAGAATGGAATGTAACGCTGGTCGTCGTTACTCATGACCTCGGGTTTGCAGAAAAGTTTCCCCGTCAGCTAAAAATGGCCAATGGCCTGTGGGCCTGAAACTCAATACTCAAAGTGCTTGAATTTGCCTAGACAGTCTGTAGAAATCGAGCTAGTCTTTGGTCACGTTTGACTTCAGTTAAGTGACTAAAACAACTTAGGATTTCTTTATATTGGCCAACTCTTTACATTTTCTTTTTAAAACTCCGCTTTTAACTTTTGTAATGATGGTTGCTGCAGTGCCTGCTGTGGCCCAGACGGTGAACAAGATTATCATTCATGGGAACAAGAAAATTGAAAAAGAAGCTATTGAATCCAAACTTGTTACCAAGCTGGGCGGAACCTACTCCAAAGAAAATATTCATAAGGATGTGCAACAGCTCTTTAGCACCGGCTACTTTTATAATGTTATCGTTGATAAGTCTGGTGGTAAAAACATCACTTTGACTTACACGGTGGAAGAGAAACCATCGGTCGAAGATATTCAATTTGTGGGTAACAGTGAGGTGGATGACGATGAGCTTCGAGAAACGGCCCTACTGAAGCCTTATGAGATTTTGGATCATGCTAAAATCAGGGAAGCTTTGGACAAGCTTCAAAAGATGTACGAGGAAAAGGGCTTTTTTCTTGCTAAGATCACTCATAGGATCGTTCCTATTT
>JAUILT010000059.1 GCA_030432925.1 Bdellovibrionia bacterium
GTCAATTCCTCTTTCGATCTCTCAACGAGAACACCAAAGTGAGAAAGTCGGTTCACGTACCCACCAGCCATATACGCACAGATTTTTGAGGCAACATTATCAGAAAGGACTGCACCACCTCGACTGTGCATAGACTTGATAAAGGCCACCAGCTCCTTTTTTGTAGTGGAGTGCTTATAAAGGTCCTGAGGCATATCCATTTTTAAAAGAGACAACTGATCCGCCTGACTTCTCAAACGAACAAGATGCCGATCTTTTTTTAATTCTTCAGCCGTGACCCAAAACCTTTGCTCCGGATCTTTGTCTTTTTGATCCATTTTATCTAGGAATTCCTGAGCCTGTGTCTGATTCACTAAAGTGTCATTGACCAAACAGCTTTCATCATAAAATGGAAATTCACAATCTTGTCGCACAGTTTGCAGTTTTTCATCGGCAAGAGAAACAAACTCCAAGCCGGTCAATCGCACATAGTTAGAAATCAAAGATCTTGCCTTGATTTCACGATCACTCAAAGCATCCAAACCTTCAAACTCATAATAGTTTTGGCCATTCACTGTTACTTTCTGAGTTGGCAAGCTCGACCCACAAAAAGAAGGACTATCAATGAGGCCACCATCTTTACAAATAATGAGATCATCCACATGACGCTTAAAAAAGTGAGCCACAGAGTTATAAAACCTCTTGTACATAAAAGTTTTATCGGTTTTATAGGTCCACTCTCTTAACTCCTGCTCCGTCACCTCTTTAGCGGCACAGGAGTTGTTAATACAAAACACTTCATCCAGAGTATCTGTCGGTCGAATATGTGAGCTATTACTGTTGAGCAAAAATGTGATCGGGCCAATAAAAGTTCGTTTTCTCAAACCTGAAACTTCCGGAGGCTCAATAATTTTTTCTATATCAAAAAATGCTGCTGCGGGATTCACCGTGAAGTCATTTAATGCCAACTCAGCCATTTCCACATCTGACATCTTAAAGTTTTTATTGATCCCCATCAAAAGCCCTACATCAATGGGAGCATTCCCTTCTTGAGTGAAAAAGTGATACCTGGCCCCGTTACCCTCAAGAATTCGCCCAGGAACCGTAGTTTTTGTATCAGGATCTGTATCTGCAGGAATCTGTGTGAGATCTTTCGGGAAAGTCTCATAGACCCCATCTCCGTCCTTATCGGTTCTGCCAAAATGGGTGGCATCATGAAGCAAACTGTTAAGGCCTTTCTGATCATCCTGGTGAATGGCCTCTCTGACTTTAACAGCATCTATTTCCTGTAGAAAACGGTCAATCAGACCTTTTCGCTGCTCCCGATACTGCCTTTTCGCTGCCATCTCCTGTTCACCAAGAAGCAGCCTTTGTTTTTCAATCACCTGGCGCTCTTCTGTGGTCAAGTTGGGATCATTGTAGTTGCCATAGAGTTTATTGATCTTTTCGTAATCAACCCCTTGGGGGTTGACTCGAAAACGAAAATCCTCCAGGTCTCCGTCCAGTTTGTCCTCATCCACACCCAAATGTTTAGAGACAAAGGCCTTTAAATCCACAAGAAATTTATCAAAAGTACCTCGTTGACGGTCATCCAGGTGAGCCCGTTGATCCAAAACTCTTTTCAACCAGTTGGCCAACTGCAGTTTGGTCTCATCAATGGGCTCTAATTGTATTAATAAGTTGGAGCGAATCCGCATGAGACGCAGGTCTTTCATATCAAAAGTCACAGGGGTTACAATCCGGCCATTGATCACACGAACAAGCTTCTTTTGATAGCTGATGTAATGCTTCTCCGAAATTTTCTCCCCTTCTTTAACAGTGTATTGCCCATCAGGATTAATCATGGCTCCTTTTTGAGCCGGATCCAGATAGTCCTTGTGAATAGCCACTTTGAGTAGCCAGATTCCATCTCGCAACCATTCTGTTCCTCGACGTCCCAGGGTCATAGACGAGTACCTCTGCACCTCAGGATCCACTTTCAAGAGAATCGACTTTTTCACCTTCAACGACAGATCCTTTTTAATCTCATAGTCAAACTTGATGGTCGTATAAGAAAAGCTGTTCACATCAAAGCGGGATTCAATTTTTCGAGGAGTGTCCTTATGACGAATTTCCCAAGCTTCTTGTTTGCGAATTTCACTGAGGACATCAGGATATTTTTGAATATCTTGACCAAAAGTAGCAAACAGATCCCAGGGGTTAAGAGCTATCTTGAGATCTTTTTTAAACCCTGAAGAGTGACGAATACTAATTTCATTAAGGATATAACGCTCCGGCTTATAATAGTAGTGGCTCACCTCGTCGGTCCAATTCAAACAACCATGAGGATCTGTAGTGATCGGTCTTTCCTCCATCGTAGTGGTCCGAACATAAAACTCCTCATTTTCCACTTTAGCATCATTTTGAAGTGGATGAGTGACACACACACCGACGTTGTATTTAACAGTTCTGTTTGTCGCTGTTTCTCCAGGCTTGATGGAGTTATACTGAATATCAAAGGTGCCAAACTCATAGGCTTCTAGAGGTTTTAATTTAGCCTCTTTTCTGGCTGAATTCACTGCCTCTTTATCCACTGGAACTGTCTTCATAAACTCATCAAAAGTTTGCGAAAAACCCTTATTCAATTCACTGATGCGAAGAGGAGATTTACTCCCCAGCCACTCATCAAAGTTTCCAAGTTTTAACAAAACTTTATACGGCTTCAATACAGATTCAGGAATACCCTCGGCTCTTACGACCAAAGCCATTACCAAGTTTCCCTTGGTGGTTTTGTCTTTAAGAGAAAACTGAGGAAAGTTAATATTCAACCTTCCGTCTTGCATCCGAACATTGGTTACCTGGAGGTCTCCATCGTAGTTAGAGCCACCTGTTGCATTGAGAGTTCCTATGTCCGTCATATGTAAGTTGATATTTTGATTGGCTCCCATCTTAGTGCCAATAATGCTCGCCGAAACACTAAAGGCTCCCTCATCAAACATGTGTTTCACGCTATTTTCAGACATTTTTTTCAACCACACATGGGGAGGAGCCATTTCCATGATCATTTTTAGTCCAATGCCTTTTTCCAAAGTTTCGTCTTGATCAATTCTCATATTAACATTTTCAATTAATAACTGATGCCCCTCAGGTGCAGACTTACTCTTGAATATATTGACTTTGTCCACACCCTGAATCATCCAATGCTCATGGAGTGCGTCTTTCTGGTTCAGCCATACAAATTCGGCATGCTCTCCGCCCCTTGACTTGGTCCAAGGATCGATAGCGAATTCAATTTTTTGACGCCCCCTTTTAACTCCATCTCACACAATAAAGCGCTCAAACTTCAGATAGCGAGGTTGTTTCACAAAGAATTCAAAAGGAATTTCCTCCGTCCAAGTGATACATGAACGGTCATCGGCCACATCTTTTTTGATTGTTTCCTCTCCCTCAATTCTAAATTTGTGACCTTTAAGGCTAGTCTGCGTGATTCGGTCTTCCATACAGGTAGTCAATTGATAGGAGTTTTTTACAACTATACTCCAGTTGGATTTATTTTGAACAGGTCCTTGATTGAACTCTACACGTGTGATCTGAAAATGAGCAGCAACCTCCCCATCCACACCCTGACTGTGTTTGTCGGCCTTCAAGCAACCTGTTAAAACCAAAGTTAAAACTACCAGCCAAACAGCATTTTGAGACACCTTAGAATTCCACATACAGCGTCTCCAGTGTCACGACAAAATACTTTAAATCGGATTGCTCTTCATTGGGATTGACCACATCTGCCATCACGTAGTCCGTGGCTATTTTAAAGTTGTAGTCCATAAATGTGACATCAAAGCCAAAGGCCATTCCCTCACGATTATTATGACCAATCTCACCTGAGTTGTAAGAAGCCGGTGAAGTGTCACTTTCATTGTAAAATGAGGCTACTTGGGGCTCAAAGATCATCTGCTTATATTGAGCCTTAAGGGTGACTCCAGCCCACTGGCCGGTGTTGAAGGTCTCAGGGGCCTCACTATTTTTGATATATTGATACTCTCCAACCAGAGCTAATCGGTTATTGGGTCTCAGCTCTGTTTTGAGTCCTGCCACCATACCTTCAAATTCAAAAGCAAAGACCGAGTTGGTGGGCTGGGGGTTGGGAACCGTATTCCCACGAATGGCACTTTGAAAGGCCACAACAGAAGGTAGGTTTTCATAGCGATAATGAGTCACATAAGGTTCAAGGCGAATATGTTTATTAGGTAAAAACCCCGCACGAAGGCCGTGAGTGTAATAGTAAGGAGTTTTTTCTTTTTCTTGCCGATGAGAGTCAAAGGACCTTGATGTGGGAACAGCCTGACCCAATCGGACGGCGACATAATTACGCCCATGGACGTATTGCAATTGCTCATACAAACCGGGAAAAGACCTATTAGACATAAGCAAGGGAGAGGAAATAAAATAGCTCTGGTTAACAGCTCCCGCCCCAATTTCTATAAACCGAACTGGCTCAAGTACAGCCACAGCTTCTTTCACGCTAAAACCATCGGAAAATCGGTCATCATCAATTTGAGACTGAAAACGCTCTTGGGAGAAGGTCAACCGAGTTTCACTTTTGAGTTTTAACCAATCAATAAACGTGTAATTAAATTTTACACCCAGCCCAAATGTAGCATTCACACCTTCATCAGTTTCATCTGTTAGGTACTGAGAACCCAGGCGCAAACGCCCCTCCAGTTGCATACGATCATTAGAAAAAGTTCTTGGAGGTTGTAGCTGTGAAGACGAAGTGACACCCGTATCCAATGTCTGCCTGGAGCGGATTGCCTTCTCAGAAGAGCGCGCAAAGTCACTCTCAAAAAGAAAGCCTAATATCAAAATCAGAACGAAAACTCCCAATACCCTGGAAGACCATTCTGGTCCAAGTTGTTGTCCGGTAAACATAATTTTCTATCCACTCCTTGGGAAGCTAAAAGAAACTCCCATACACTCTCATATTCAAACACCATACAAAACCGACTTTTTTACCTAAGTCTTTGAAAAGACTCCATAAAATAAACAGTTTTTACCCCCTATGGGTGTCAAGAGTGTGGACAATGTGACACAATCCGCGGAGAAAAGAGGCCTCTCTAAGGCCTAAGTGTCGGATTTTACTTATTCCAAAAGAACTCTCCCACTGATATAAGATACGTATTTTTCCTGTAAAGTTTATAAAAAGAGCCTTGTCTTTTTCTTTAGAAGCTGATTGATGTGAGTGATCCGGTTTGAATTTTTCAGGGTTTTTGAGGGGAAAGAGTTGTCTATTCCATTGTCTTTTTTTACTGGCCTGTCACTTATTGTTTTTTGCTGTCCCTCTCTGGCCAAGTCTGATGATGGGATCAACACTGAAGTTCTAACACTCTCCTCTTCAAGCCGCCCCTCTCTACTCTCCACGCAAAATTCTTGGGAAGTCTTAGCCGGTGTCCAAGAAACTTATTATGAGATTTCATCCCAAAAAGATTCGCTGGCAGCTTTCTTTTTGAAAGCCAAGGGCACCTCCAAGGTCTCTCAGCACCTCAGGCTAGACGCCGACATTTCTGGAGTTTTTGAGCAAAAGGGCACTGACCAGGGGCTGAAAAACCCATCCACCCGCAGAAACTCTGGCTTTTATCTTAATCAGGTTCGATGGAATTATGAAGTGACAGAGTGGCTGAGTCTAGATGCTGGAGTTCTTAATCAACGCCGCTTTATGAGTCCCTTGCTTGCCTACAACTCCAGTTATCCAGCTCTCCGACAAAACATAGAGTTCAAAAATAACTCTTGGACATGGGCTTTTGTCTCACAACAAGCCCTCCCAACGAGTCAGAAGCTATCATTAAAAACAGCTCAAAAAGAAGAGCCACCCATGTACCTGGCAGCTGCCGTGTCTGTACAAAAAACTTGGCCATTTGGCACTCAAACAAGATTCATCCCCGGCATGTACCAATTCAATAACCTCCCTTCAGCAGTGGCCTACGAAAGCTGCCTGAGGGGCAACTCTAGTATTGGAGAGTGCCTTCCCAACTCTCGTTTTGCCTATCATTTTTTGGGAACCGACACCTATGCCGATATCACGTTGAACCTACCCCACGAGTGGGTTATCACGCTGGGTGGAAATTACATGCAAAACTTTGATGCTCCTAAAGGGCAGTCTCAAGGCATTTTGTATGAACTGAATTTCTTTAAAGGTTTGAATACAGATCTCGCAATGGGGTGGGGCTTTCAGTATTTTGAAAAACAATCGGATGTAACGCCTGCTTTTTATGCCCCATTTATGTACGAAAATAATCGCAAAGGTTATGGAGGAAACTTTCTATTTACATTTTCAAGACGACAAATGCAGCTAAAGGGCACTTTTTTACAAACAACTCCTTTAAAAAGCACAGAAGCTCATAGATCAACCATCAATTATGTCCAACTCTCTCTAGAGACTCGTTATGCCCAAAGCGATGATTGACGGCCTTTAGATTTTTTAGGTATAAATCTTTAACAGGTCTACTTAGCTCAACCAGAAAGGCCCCTCATGACTCCTTTGACAGCAATGAAAGAACTCCCAAAAAAATCTGATTTTGGACCTGATGACACCTTAGTTATTTTTGGAGAACTGTTCTCCAGAGGGTACGCGAATGGGCTTGTCGAAGCCGCTGAAAAAAAAGGAATGAACATTATCTACTCAACGGTGGGGCGTCGAGATACTGAAGGAAACCTAAGACCTCTTACAGATGTAGAGCACTCCGAAGCTCATGGTGGCTGCAATATTATCAATATCCCCTTGGAGGCGGGTTTTGACCTTCAAAAAGAGGCTCATGGACAAACTCCCTGCGATCAGCTCAAAGACTTAAAACTCAAGGACTGGCAAACAGCCCAATTGAATTGGGAATCCATTGAATATGCCTGTGAAGCCTCTCGTAGAGATTTTCAAATGCGCGTCCAACAGTGGGTGTCCGAGCTGGAAAGTAAAGTAGATCCTTCAAAAAAATTGGTTATCTCCCACACCATGGCAGGTGGAGTCCCACGGGCCAAAATTATTATGCCTGCTATGAATCGAGTGTTTAAAGGGTTTGGTGACCGCTACGCCTCTAGTGAAGAGTTTTGGAAAAGTGACTTGGGTCGTTTTTGCGAAAAAAACTTTCTCGAAGTGACCGCTTACACCTTTGATGTTTTATTACAAGAAACTCAGGGGCTTCGAAAAAAATTTGAAATTGCTGGCGGACAGATCAGTTACACAGCCTATGGCTATCATGGAACTGAAATTCTTGTCGACGATCATTATCAATGGCAAAGCTACGCTCCTTACCTTCAAGGGTTTGCTAAAATAGAACTAGAGAACTCTTGCAAAAAATGGTGGGACAAGGGAGTCAAATCCACAGTTTTTAATGCACCAGAGATTCTCACCAATTCCTCTGGTGTATTTCTTGGAATTGAAGTCCCCCTTTATCCGCTCCTTTTATCTTTAAAAAAAGAGGCAAAGGGTGTTGATAAAATGCAAAAGCTTATCGCAGATTTACTCACCTATTTTGTGGATGACTTCTCCATGAATCAGCTAGATGACTTTGTAAAATCTTATTTTAACAGTGATGTGATTCAGAGGTGGTCAATTTTTGAAAAGTGGCCACAACACAATGGCCCAGAACAAATGAATATGATTAAAAAATCATCCACAGAACTGCTCTCTTGGCAAAAAAATCCCAAAAACCCCGTCACAACACCACTCAGTGAAATTGTTTTTGAAGCTTGTGGTCAAATTATGATTAATGAGGCCGGAGCCCCTAGGAAGCCCATATGGTGGATAGGCCATGATGCTGTAGCTCAGCAAAAAAAAGCTGCCCTGCTTGAGTGTTGATTGAGCTTCTCATTTCTATGCCCGAAATCCATTGTATCTCTACCGATCCAGTTTGAATTTTCCGGATCAGTGTACTTTGCAGTTTACAGCCCCTTCATTTTGCTTCATGGATTTCGTGATGATAGACGCAAACACAGAGGTTATATGACCACGACCCAGTTGAGGATTCCACTGACCTCCTCTTCGTGAACGAAACTGCCTCCATAACTGAACATTATGCCTCAGACCTTTCCACCAACTTTTCTTTTCTGGAATCTCTCCAGTTTCAACAATATGTCGAAAAACATCCTGAACCAATTGGGTATCCATACTTTTCATACCCACAGATTCTCCCATCATTTGAATAAAACCCGTAAACAACGGAATTGCAGCATTGATTTCACTACCTTCTAAAAATGGATTTGCATCTAAATTGAACCGAGTCATTACCGACTCTACATAGTGAAGAATAACACTGGTTACATTGAGTTCAGATTTTTCTACCCAGTCTTCAGAACTACACTCTCCCCAAGAAGACGCCAGTAGATCTTTGGCATAAATCTCCAGCGATTTTGAGTCCAAGCTCTGCAAGTATTTTTGTAAACTTGGCATAGTGTTGACATGATCTCGAATAAGTTCCCCCATATTTTTTTCTACACAAGAACGAAAAATTTTCTTTTGTCCACGAAAGTCATTTCCACCCAACTCACAACGTTGAATTAAATGACCATACAGCGTTTTTGAAAGCAATGATCCCGACCAAAGATATCCTACCAATAACATTCCCTCTTCAAAGCTCATTTTTGCAGATAAAGTAAGGCCGTCAGAGGCATAGGTGAATAAATTAGCTTCGTTAAAACTGCGTAAACCTGCCGTATTGGAACGAGGATCCAATAGCCCAACTTTAATCCCCAATGGTTTTAAATCTTCATAAAGACCCTGCAGTTCTTGAGCAGTCATTGCGGAGCTCATTGTTGATTTTGGATCATACTCTTTTGCGTAACCACGCATGGCCAGATTTATAATTGTTCGATAAAGGTTCATTTGTGAAAGGTTAAAAAAATCATGCGACACCTGGTAGGAGTAAGCCTTTTTAATCTCCACAAGGAAAACTGTAGATTCACCTTTTTTATAAATAGGCGGAATTCCACGTATGATTCTCTGTAGGTCTGAGATAGGAGTCTTCGCATCCAATGGATTCAAACTAATATTAGATTGAAACCAAACATCATCTTGACTCTGAACACCCCTTACATTTTCTTCATTAGGATAATAACGGCTTAAGTGGCTCTGAATTTCATACCAATCTGAGTAAAGTGATATTGCCTCAAGTAAAAAATCTCTACGAAAGGATTTTTTTAAAAACATTGATGAACTTCTATCAACAGGCTTCGGAGTTAGTATGGCTTCAAATATTTTTGGAAAAAACTCATAAATATCATCAGCCGTAAGACTGAGAGGAAAAACAAAAAAGTTCTCCAAGGCCAGTAAAAATTCATGAATATCACTGTAGTCAATGCGCTCATTAGGATGCCTTAACACAGCGTGATTGAGAAGCCTGTAAGCCTCCTGTACCCAGTTGTTCAAATGAGTCAGCCCTGGCTCCTGATCTATTTTCTGGCCCTTGAGAAAATACTTGTATTTAATAACCAGACCCAGGCCATCGACCATTTCTTTAGCCAATGGAGCCATATCCTCAACGACAATAGCAGACTCTGAAGTGTTAAAAGACAGTTTTTGAAACTTCTGAATTAATAACGTCCAGTGCCTAGGAGGCCGAGATGTCTCAGAATGAGGATTAAGAGCGAACCTGCGGAATTCTTCTATCAGGACTTCTAAATCATTCCAGTGATACTGAACAAAACGCCCTTGAAAAGTCCCAAGAAAATTGACCACAAATACTTTTAAAGAAGCTATCGCAGCATCCACAGCTGAAACAGAAAATTTTTCTTGCTGTTCAATACCAGTAGCCCAATTATAAACCTTCATATAGCGATTTAAAGCGACAAACTCTTTTTTCCAAATCTCGATTATTTTAATAAACTCACTCAACTCACTGCGAGTGATTGACTCTTTACTCCCTCCTAAAACCAATATTTTTAAGTTCATCATTTGCTCAAGCATGGCATCTGAAATTATTTTATCTTTTAAAAAATATTGATGTAAAAAATGACGGATTTCTTTGGGATGATATTCTTCACTTTTTTCGCCAACTGTGTAATTTTCAAATGTCTGTATACTGAAAATGACACACTCTCCAAATGCCTCCAACTCCTTGTCCTTAATTTTTCCATTAAGAAATTGGCTCAGCACAGTACCGACATCAGAAAGGCACCCCACTTGGTCGCCAAGATTGATTTCTGTATTTTGCGCTGGCTTTTCTCCAATCCGTAAGGAACACCCTATACTTGCAAATAAACCTAAGGTAATTAAGCTTACCAACAACTTGACAAAAATATTTTTTGTTATTTTATATTGTCTAACGCCTAAGGGCTGATTAAAAAACATATGTTAACCCCATAGCTATACGATCATTAGAACGATACCGAGTCATTAAACCTGTTCCCGCTTCATCAGCCTTTTCGCTGGCTCCTAAAACGTCTGCGCTCAAGTCCAATATAAAATGAGGCCCTATTAAAAATTCTGTCTTCAAAGAGAATAAACCAGCATCATCTGGAATAGAGTAAAGGTATTTGATCCCTGATCTCATAAAAAAATGACGAGTAAATTCAAATCGCTGCACCCACTCCGTAGAAAAAACCTTTTTAAACATAAATCGATCCAGCGATGAGTCGACAGTTCCTCCCAGCAATGAAGTATTGGCAAAATCTTTACCCTCGTCAATTTGCATATAAGAGTAGCGCAGTCGCGACCTGTTCCACCCTATAAACCTTAGAGAGTGCTCCAACAGTCCGCCAAAAATATAAATTTCTTTGAGTTCTGACTGCACCCAATCCTCTGGCAAGTCAGGATCTCTTGGTTGATCATGGGTTATAGAGCCCCAAAGTGAAAGATCTCTAGACTTCCATCCTGCCTCAACTGTAGCCACATCGTGATATACAACTTCTGGGTGAATAGTCACTTGGGTGCGCCCTTCTTTAAAAATCTGTAGCTGTCCATCAATTCCTAGGTGCAGTTGATTTCTAGGTTTTTGAGCATAAGAAAATCGAGCCCAAGCACCTCTCCTTCCCGTTCCCAAATCTAACGAAGCTCCAAACCCGGCATGCTGAATCACCTCTCCCTCAGAAGGCCTGTTCAAATCGAAAAAAATATTTGATGGTTGAGACAACACACCAATCTCCGTTTGAGGTGACCAGAACCAACGATTATTTGATTGAAAGTGACCATCTTTTAACTCAAAGTTTGGACCTTGATCAGGCAAGAAGAAGGGGGTTGCAAATAATCGAACCCGAACACTACTCTTACCTAACTTGACAAAAGCACCCGTCAGCCCCAGAGACTCTGGGTGAATGTAGTCCCAACGAGCCATAGGTTGCCAAACTCCTAGTTTCCATTGCTCATCCAAAGCAGACCACTCTTCTGTTTTCCGCCCCACATACACTTCTATGGGCACACCTTGCTGACTGTAGCCTGTATAAAAGTTAGGAACACTCAGGTAGGGTTTTTCAGACTCTCGTTCTGCAGAGATCAACTTAATGTCTGCAGCATAAGGAAACATTGTCCCCAGACGAGATTGTATTTTGTACTGGCCGGTAAAAGAATAAATCCGATCTGGCTGAGCAGGGTCAGGAGCTTCCCCCAGATATTCCGTTTGTCTCATACGAAACTGAAACTCATAAGATTTCTTTTTATTGATTTTTGTAAGGTCTGGAGGGGTCAAATTAAGTAAGTAAGCTTTATTCTTTGATGATAAGGGTTGCGCAAAAGCCACACCTCTCCCTAGGCCACTGATTAAAAATGACATAACTAAAGTCATAGAGATGTTTACAATCTCAAATTGTCTTCTCAAAATAAAATACCCTGATTTTTTACTGAAGCCATCAAAGCTCCAAACGTCTCAACCAAGAATTCTACCGACACTCCCTCCTCTATCTCAACTTTTCCTGACACTGATTGAAATGATTCCAAAATGTTCCCAAAATGGTCAGTTTTTACCCCATTATGCCTTATAAAATATTTGTTATTACAGATACTTAGGCGACTTATGTAAAATACATCTAGAGATGCCAAAAATACGCTTTTAGCGAGAGTGAAAAAAAGGGAGTGCCCTTACCTAAAATCCCCCTTGAGAGGTGGTTTTGGGGCTCCCCAGGAGAGCAGTTTATAGCCAAAAATAGAATTCTGAAACCTCGATAAAGAGGCTAAAATCTGAATGATTCTCAATCGATCGGCTTCAAATTCCCATTGTTTCTCATTCAACCGCCACCAGACAAACCGAATAGCACCACCAATCTCATCATCAAAAAAATGGATCTTTCCATATTTCATCAAGTAGGTAAATAGCGCACGACGCTCCTTTGCCCCTAAAGGATAGTCAGATAATAACTCAGCCAAATAAGGTGCATAAACTGTGTAAGCATCTAAAGAGTCACCTACATTGATTGTAGTTTTAGGGTTCCTTAAATCAAATCGTCCAAAAAATGTATCGATATACTGAAGCAGCATCCACATCTCTAGTATATCTCCTTTTTTTATAGAGAGCGAACTATAGCCCTCATCTCGAATGGTTTCTTCTTGATAGCGCTCAAACTGATCCCATAGCTGACGATAATCAGGAACATCAAAATAAGAACGCATATTAGGTAGGTGGTGCATAAAAAGACCTAGTTGCTTCCCCGTCTCCTCACGAAAGCAATGAACTTCCATTGATAATTCACCGCTCTCTTCATACACGGGACATATTTTTTTCAGTTCAGAAAAAACCAAAGATTGCATAGATAGTGCACTAAGAATATTCGCCAAATACTCCAGCCCTTCTTCATAGGTAATATTTTGATTCCCATCAGATCGAGGCATAAACAAGCTGGCCTCACGAACAATTCTTAAAGCTAATGAAGTATCGCCAGGCTCAAATAGCCCCAAGGCTACACCGAGTGGCTCCATAGCCTTTTGTGCTACGATAAGCTCCTCCTTGGTGAGATGGGTGAGATTTTCTCGACGATCAGGATCCGTTGCAAACCTTCGGATAAGAATTCTGATAATAGTTCTTTGCCAATTAAGAGTCGTCAAACTGCGCAGATCATATTGAACGTCTTTACGCCAATCAATTCGAAGTGCTCCATGCTCTGTAAGAGTCATTTTCCAAGGCCCACCAAAAGCGGCCCTATGCAATTCAATCTCTGCTGGAAGCAAGGGTTCTGGTGGTGCACTTGGCGAACGGTAAACGTTCCATGCATAAACCTGCGAACCCACCCAGTAATAAAACTCCTTACGAGCTTCCTGCAAGTGAATCGACGTAATCCCTTCAATAGATTTTCCATGCAACTCATTAGGGGTGAGGATTTTTTCAATGACAGCCCTGACAATGCCTTTAGCCTCACTAGCATCCACTCCTAGAGGAAGCTCAAAAATGTGGTCTACGACATCAATAAATTGATTCAGCAACCTAAAGGGCACAGTGTTACCCGGATGAACACTCAAAGCCTTTGTAAACACCCTATCAAAATCCCCATAGATGGCCTGAATTTGCGTGATACTGACAGAACTACCAAACTCTGCGTCTACTATATAAAAGCTCAAACGAGCCACAGTTTGCGCAAAATAAGAAAAAATTGACAGAACTTGCTGCCACTCATTGCTCTCAATCTGAATTTCATCTCCACCAACAAGTATCTGCTTACCCTTGGTCAAAAGTGGAATGTACTTAAGCCATGCTGAAGGACCTTCTGGATCATCGTATCCAATTAAAATAAATAACTCTGCCAAAAACTCTTCAAGATCCGCAAAGTAATATGCTTCATTATTTTTTAAAATCATCTCAGAGATTTCCTGCGAAACTCTGTGAAAGGCTTTCATAGCGGCTTCAAAGGCAGCAGTGTCTACCTTGTCCTGAAGCTTCTTGTCTCTTGTCAAGGCTGCATAGAAAACCCTCATATGTGGATTGAGAAAAACTGTAAGCCTCTTGAGATCATCAATAAATTTTCGAGTACTTTCGATTTCTGGACGAGAGAAGCTTTTATCAGAACCACCAACAAAGATTCTCTTTACCTGCATAACCTGATGAAGCATGAGATCTGTAATGACCACATCTCCAAGAAAAAATCTTGCCAAAAAAGTACGAATCTCTGTGGACTTGTAACGCCCTCCTTCACGCCCCTTTGTATAATCTGCAAATGTAGCCAGAGCATTGTTTAAGCAGTCCCAAAATTCAGACATCTCCTTATCTGAAGTTTTACCCTCTATGTATTTTTGCACCACAGTTCCTGTTTCGCTCAAGCACTGTCTACCGGGCCCTCCCAAGCTTAGATCTGGAGGCTCTGAATAAGGCACTTCTTCCTGGGCACAGCCAAAGGATATCACGGATACAGTTGTAAAAAGCAAAATCAGATAATTAAAAAACATACCTGACCCCCATGCTGTAGCGATCATTCGCTCTGTACTGACCAGTGAACCCATCATCCACTTTTGAAGTCTCTTTGACTTTGCCAATCCAGTCGGCACTGATATTCCAGTGAAAATTTTGTGACGAGAAAATATCCAC
Source organism: Bdellovibrionia bacterium (assembly GCA_030432925.1). Classification (GTDB taxonomy): domain Bacteria; phylum Bdellovibrionota; class Bdellovibrionia; order Bdellovibrionales; family UBA1609; genus JABSOQ01. The sequence continues at coordinate 14,445 of JAUILT010000059.1, forward strand.
TTGCGTAGATACTATGCCTCCGCTCTGCTGATGGTCGTAAATGGCTGAGAGCTTCCATTGAGCAGGCCACCCCAGGGATCTTCCAAGATACGTTTTTAATCCCAGTTGAGCCGATTCTTGAAACTGATAACGACGCTCAAAAAGCGATTCCCCCGTTGTTGCAAATTCTCCCCGGTCGTCAGTATCCCCGCCGACCAACCCTGATACGCTCAACCAATACTGGGTCGCAAACCGAGTCTTCACCTCCTGTGGCCGTCGCTCAAGTGTTACGGTATAAATATGCGCTGGGCTCGTTGTCTGAGAAATAGCCTTTCGACTGACCCCCTTTAGCTCCGGCCTTTCATAGCTCCAGTCAGCCCATAAAGACCAAAGAGGGGCTATTTTTCTTTCCAGCATAATGGACGTTAAATGATGATATTGGACAGAAGGTTGAATACGAGCTTCAACCTCAATATCATCAGCGACATCTGTAAGACCCAAAACAAAAGGAACCGACATAAGAAACTGGTTCATTGGCTTCCAGACATAACCAGCTCGAACACCCCAAGGTGACTCATCACTCGACCAACGATAAGACATCCCCAACGACGTCTGTAAAATAATGTCCTCAGTGCTGGGACGTTCAATAGAGTAACGCATATTTATATCATTACCATCCAAGCGAATCCTCTCTGAAGGCGGTCGAAACCAAGGGTTGGATGATGTCAGTTTTCCCTCCTGAACAGAGACCCGTGGTCCAAGTTCAGGAATAAATAAAGGAGAAGCAAAAAGCAGCCAACCTTTTTCACCAGGGCGAGGCGATGTGAGAAAAAGGCCTGTCAAACCCGCTGGCCTCCCGTCCAATGGTTCATCCATAAAACGCGATTCAAATAGCCCTCTTTTCCAAAGGCGATCACTGCGAGACCAGGGCATAAGTTTTCGGCCCAAAAATAACCGTGAATTTTCTGTGGGCTGAAACTTATAATAAATTTCTGCAGGCTTAAAATAATTGACCTGCTCCACATCTTGATAAGTATTGAGCAAATCAAATCCCCCACCGCTGGCTCCCGGGTGAGATCTTAAGCCTATTGTCCACTCTGACTGTCTGCTGTCGGCACTCTCTCTGAAAAAGCGCTTTCCAGAACTTTGATACGTGCGAAAACGATATTCAAAACTGTTATCAAATTGTTTGCCAGAGGATTTAAAAACCTGTTTGAGAGGAACCTTTAAAGAGTTCTCTTTAGAAGGCTTCAGCTTCAGTGAGGACTGAGTCCATGCCGGAACCGATGAAAACAGCAATAGAGATAGACCCCCCAAAATCCATGGGTGTACGAATCTTTTCCTTAAGATGAATACCCCCCCCATCAATAGTGATGATTCAAACAGGATCAATATAACCGTATTATAACTGGACTCAGGGACAATCGTTTTTTTTGACTCTTTGCATTGTTGCACCAATCCGACTTGAATTTTCTAACCAATCCCTTACTTGCTGCACCATCCAGTCAGGGTCATCAATGGGAATATCATGACCCGCCCAGGGGTGACGGACAATGGGAGCCTGAAAATGCCTGGCTAAATCTTCTGAACATATAGGCTCCACAAGGCGATCCCCCAGCCCAGAAACAAACAAAGCCTTGTCTCCTAAAGTACAAACTGGAACTCGATAGCGCCCAGCTGCTGATAGTTGCAAAAACAAAGTCTTCGGAGAAACTTTGGCCTGTCGACCAATTTTTACCCATAACGGAAGAATTTTCTCACGGTTTTTCTCATTATTGGAGACCAACTGTAAAACTCCCCACTCTCGACTCTTCACATCTAACTGAGTCATACTGGACAAAAAAGACTTCCAAGACTCCCATCGTAACCGATGATAAAACGATGATAGCCGACTGCTGGAGTTAATAATCACTGCTCCCCCAACTTCATCAGGAAACTGATTCATCCACGCTAAAGTCACCATACCCCCCAAGGACAACGCAAAAAAATGAAATGGCCCTGACCCTATTTCTTTTTGTAAATGGGCTCGTGCAGATCGCATCATTCCTTGAATGGTTGCAGGTGTGGCCTCATTTAGCCTTACACCCGTTCCTGGTAAATCCAATAAGTGAACTCTGTCTCCAGGAAAAGACTCTTGAAATTTTTTTGGGAACGTCCCCCAGTGTTGAGCCTCCCTAGCCAAGCCCCTGAGAAAGACCCACTGTCTTACCGAAACCTCAGTCATACCACTTCTCCAAAGCTAGTTTTTCTAAACGCTGACGCTCCAGTTTCCTTAAGCCCAACCAGGCTCCAGGAGATAAACAAGACCTGTGCACAAAATCAAACAAAGCAAGGTGACGGCGCAAGGTGCGTGAACGCCTGTGAGGTTTGATGGGGTGAAACACTCCCCAACGGTTGAACAATTGTAAGGGGTTTTTTCTCAACCAATTCCAGGAGCCCATTTCTAAAGTCCATGGTAAAAAAAAGTTTCTGTTTTGCTGTCCCATATGTTGTAAAAAAAGATGATCCCAAAGGTCTCCTTGAATTGTGTACTGCCTAGAAACAGGCTCAATTTCATAGATATGGTGAGGGTATGTCTGATCTAATAACTCCGTAAAGGCATAGGCTTCAGCTACAAATGGAAAGGGTTTTTTTGTGTGGGCATAGGGAAACCAAAACCTATCTCGAGCACCAAATCCTGAATGAACATCAATGGCCATGGATACTTTACTGGGCCACAAATATTTTTTAACCACCCGACACAAGGCTTCGGCCTCTTTCTCCATAGATTCTGTAAAGTTCCCTCGATACCAGGGCAGTTTATTAGAGTATGTCTGACCACTGACCATGGGCAATGTCGCATCCTCACAGTTAACAGGAGAGTTTCGCATAAGATCCACCCCCTGCCCATTTGCACGACTTTTAATAGCTATCCCTACAGGGTTCACAATCGGCATAAAAACCAGAGAGGATTCCTCTAAACGCCTCTGAAAGACCTTATCCCAGCGAATCAACTCAAGAATGGTATGAAGGTAAGAAAGAACCACATCTGAACCAATCCTTTCAAGGCCGTGCACCCCGCCAAAAAAACCCACAGATGGGTTTTCTGGTTTGTTATTTCCAAGAACTAAACAATAAAGAGGAAACTCTGTTCCTTTATAAAAGACCGTATCAACAATATCGACACGGGCATGTTCACCAAATTCCTGGATAAGTACTTCTAACTCACGCATTTCCCTGAAATTGCGATTGATAAATACTTCTCGCACTTAAAAAACCTTTCTTTCACACCGAAATCCTTTGATGAAGAGCCTACATCGTTTTTTGTTTGACCCCAATTGTTTTTTGCCCGCAACATATACCAATCCGGTTTGAATTTTTCAAAATTCTTGGGATTGAGTTGAAGACAGATCAGAGAATATTTTTAAGCCAACAGCCGGGGGTGTGCCCAAAATGATCTATTTGGGTATGGACCAAACCTAAAGGGGGAAAAACATGCGTTCAGATAAAATTTTTCCAGTTCCTGAGTCGTGGAAAAATACCAGCTGGTGTCAACGCAAAGACTACGAGACCATGTACAAGGAGTCCATTGAAAACCCAGAAAGCTTCTGGGGAAAACAAGCCGAGCGTCTAGACTGGTTTAAAAAATGGACATCTGTTAAAAATACCTCTTTTAAAAAACCCATTTATATCCAGTGGTTTGAAGGCGCAGAAATCAATGTCGCTCACAACTGCATAGATCGACACCTTCAAGCAAAAGGGGAGCAAACAGCTATTATTTGGGAGCCTGATTCTCCAGATGAGAAAACTCAAGCAATCACCTACAAGCAATTACATAAAGAGGTCTGCCAGCTGGCCAATGTTTTGAAAGACATGGGCGTAAAAAAAGGGGATCGGGTGACTATTTATTTGCCCATGATTCCAGAGGCAGCCTACTCTATGCTCGCCTGTGCCCGCATAGGAGCCATACACAATGTGGTATTTGCCGGCTTTTCTCCAGACTCTTTGTCTGATCGAATCAACGATTGTGAGAGCGAGTTTCTAATCACCGCCGACGAAGGCCTTCGTGGAGGCCGCAGGGTTCCGCTGAAGGTGAATGCCGATGCGGCTCTAAAAAAAACATCACTGATCAAAAAGTGTCTGGTGGTCCGACGAACAGGAGCCCATGTAGAGTGGAATACAAAAAGAGATATCTGGTATCATGAGGCTCTTAAATCCGTATCTTCGGAGTGTCCCGCAGAAGCGATGTCCAGCGAAGCCCCTTTATTTATTCTCTATACCTCAGGGTCCACCAACAAACCCAAAGGAGTGTTGCACACCTCGGGCGGCTACCTACTCTACACATCCATGACACATCACTATGTCTTTGACTACCATGACGGCGACATCTACTGGTGTGCTGCTGACGTAGGTTGGATTACAGGACACAGTTACATGATCTATGGCCCTCTTTGCAATGGCGCTACCACGCTTCTTTTTGAGGGGGTGCCTACCTGGCCCACACCCTCCCGTTTGTGGGAAGTGATTGATAAACATCAGGTCAACATATTGTACACCGCACCCACTCTGATTCGCGCCCTGCTCAGTCATGGTCCCGAGCCAGTAAAAAAAACATCCCGCAAGTCATTGCGCCTCTTAGGCTCCGTCGGGGAACCTATTAATCCGGAAGCCTGGATGTGGTATTACGAGGTGGGAGGAGACGCTCGCTGCCCCATCGTAGACACTTGGTGGCAAACAGAAACTGGTGGCATCATGATCTCACCTCTACCAGGAGCCATGGATCTAAAG
>JAUILT010000154.1 GCA_030432925.1 Bdellovibrionia bacterium
AAATCCCGAAACCAGGCTATTTTTTTAGAGCCATCTATTTTCACCAAATCTTTTTTAAAACTCGTATTGATATTTCTCTTAACAAGAATTTTTTCCAAGGCATCCCGGTACTTTTTTACACCAAATATCGCTTGTCCCGCTGAAATAAACTTTACTTCCACATGACTTCTCACACCATTATTCTTGAAAGTTTCTTCGGCGAGATACATGACCTTTTGTGGGGCTCCGGCACACTTGATCGGCGTTGAAGGGAATGTAAAAAGGGCTCTCCCCGACCTCAAAGTCTTCATGGTCTCCCAAGTGTACTCCACATGTTCTTTGGAGTAGTTAGAGCACACACCATTTTTACCGAGAGTCTCTTGCAGCCCTTCAACTTTATTCCAATCAATCTGAATACCAGGAGCTACGACAAGAAAGTCGTATCCCAAAGATTCCCCACTTTCAAGCTGCACTTGATTAGCCTCTGGTTGAAAGCTCAGAACTTTTTCTTGAATCCAACGAACATCCCTTGGAACAAACTGCTTAAAATTTCTTTCACTTTTTTCCAAGGGAAAAACCCCTCCGCCCACAAGAGTCCATAAAGGTTGATAGTAGTGTTTAGAACTCGGTTCAACTATAGTTAGTTTCAAATCACGCCTTTTCCTGTGAAGATTTCGCATCACAGATAAACCCGCAGTACCACCTCCCACGATTATAATATGTTTTTTCATACATCCCCCTGATCTCTTTAGATTGCAATCCTCTACGGCTGCGCAAATGAGTTGGCAATGGTCTCTATTCTTTAATTAGATTTTATTTATTTTATACTGGCAAGAAGTTCCTGATGAAACTGCGCATCTTTATCTATTTGCACTGATCCGGATCGGTATATACGTAGTCTATTGCTTAACGCTGGCGGACTCTCTTTTTATCTCTTTCTGAGAGGAGTCTCCTTCAATAGCTGTTGCATTTAAAGATTGGCACTTGAATCCTTTGGACTCAATATTTGTTCGAATTTTTGAAAAAACCGCCGTGCAAATGCTGGGAGTATTTTCTGCCCAGGCCACCTTCATTTTTTCACCAAATTTTGTGTAGTGGATCTCGCATCTCTGAGCTGACCTGTCAAACTCTACAAGACGAGTGTCTTTGTTGACCATGCATGTATAAGCTCTGCCAGACAGGCTTTTCTCCTGTTTTTTTTCTAAGGCTTTGGCTTCGATCACATCTCCAGACTTCTTTTTCTGCGCACAGGCTGCTGTAAAAATAAAAACTAAAATGGTCACACTAGATATGATTTTCATAAAGCCCCCCTTTTGCCTCATTAAGGAGCACATTGCATGCCACAATAGCAGTCAAACAAAGCCAGTTTTAGAGTCCACGTCCTGTTATTTTTTAAACACCGTCAACTCTTCATCCACCTCCTCACTCTCTCCAAAAGTATTATGTTTCAGATTGAGAATCTTCAAAGATAAACAACCAAATACTACCCCAATCTTTGCAAGTTCTTGTTTTAAGAAAATTGCTTTTCTCCAAAAAAATGATAAAAACTGAGACTAGAAATTCAAACCAGATCGGTATATCACATCGCAAGGGTCAAGGAGGGCTTCGCCAGTGAAAATCAATCGTCGTGCATTTTTATCGCTTACAGCCATTAGTGGTGCATCTATTTTTGAAAACTCCTGGTCCAAATCACCGATTGAGCTTCTAGAAAAATATCACCTCTCTATTCTCCAAGGACACACCACTTCTAGTACTTCTGAGTTTAGTGTTGTCCACTGGAAATACCAACCCATCACAGCAGAAGTTGTTGACCCTGATGGATATACTTTTACACCAAAATGGGCTCACACCATAGAAAGACCAGACTCAGATTATCAGGTCCTCAAACTGCATTTCAACACTCTGAGCTTAAACAAAACTTACCGATTGATTCTCAAAGAGACCAACGGGCAAATTATTGATGATCGCAACTTTAAGACTCTAGACCTTTCTAATGGGTCTCCCAAAATTGCGGTTATCTCCTGTATGAATGATTACCTTCATAGAAAGCGAATGTGGAAGAGCTTATCTGATAAAAAACCAGATATTTTGTTTTTCATTGGAGACTCTGTCTATGCAGATCACCCCAGTCGCATTGAGCGTTGGGCCGCAGACCCCAAACAGCTCTGGGAGCGCTTTGTTGAATCTAGAAATAAGTTAGCTGTCTATAAAATGAAAAACCTCATTCCTACTTTAGCTATTTGGGACGATCATGACTTTGGCTCCAATAATTCTAACAGACATTACCCATACGCTCATGAATCCAAAGATAACTTTCTTACCTTTTTTGCTCAACAGGGATTGGGTGGTCATTTAGAAAAAGGCCCTGGTATTTCCATGAAGTTTTCAGCCTTTGGTAAAGACTTCTACTTTTTAGATGGCCGAAGTTTTCGCACAGCGGAAGGGGAAGCAAACCCATCTGTATTTGGCCGTGAACAAGAAAACTGGCTATTCTCAAAGTTGAGAACCTCTTCTCGGCCAGCATGGCTGATCACTGGATCTCAGTGGTTTGGTGGTTATTTTGAAAAAGAAGGGTATGAATACACTCATCCTTCTTCATTCAAAATATTTTTGAATGAACTTAAAAATACAGATGCTCGAGTGCAGTTTGTTTCTGGAGATGTTCACTTTTCAGAGGTTATGGAAATCGAACCAGAGATTCTTGGTTATACCACTTTAGAAATTACTTCCAGTTCTATTCACAGCCTGACTTTTCCCGGTTGGCACAAAATAAAGCGCAACCCCCGCCGGGTCAAAAGCTCTAGTAGTCATAACTTCACCCTTGTGGAGTTCTCCCAAAAGAACACACTTAATTGCCGCCTGGAGTGCGTGGGGGCCGGAAGCCGAGTCTTGTACTCCGTCCGTTATGGCATCCCCATGGAAAACGATACGCTGTAAAAGTTAATGGATGTTCCTTCAAAAAGAGGGACATCGCCTGTTTCAGTGTAAATATTAAAAGTCAAACCAATGGTTGGAATTGCTAAGTTTAGCCCCAAAGACTGAACAAAAACATCAAATTCCACTTCATTTCTATTGTTGCCCTGAGGACCCGCGCATTCTGGAGAGCTTTGATTAAACAGGTTTCCATGAACTCTGATATGAGTCGCCGTAAACTCCTGACACTTTCCATCCCCAGATAAAGGCTGCATAGTGAGGAAATAAGGAATAATGGAAAGGTGTTTATGAATAGAAAAAGCTGCCTGCACCCCAGCCATCCAACCCATAAACGATGGACTGGACTCGGCATCAAAGTCATCCAAAATGGTATTTCCGGTATCCCTTTGTACAAATCGCCCGGAAAATTCTCCGGCCATATAAGCTGGACCAGCTATAATCGGAAGAGACAACCATTTATT
>JAUILT010000155.1 GCA_030432925.1 Bdellovibrionia bacterium
CGTCTGAGTTTGAAAAAGGGTCACCAGGGATTTCCTCTTCAATAAACATTTTTTCGATGGTTCCGTCGTTGATAAGCATGGAATATCTCCAAGATCGTTTACCAAACCCTACAATTGATTTATCAACTAAGAATCCAAGTTTTTCCGAGAACTCTCCATTTCCGTCAGGAAGCATGGTGATATTGGGAGCGTTTTGAGATTTTTGCCATTCATTCATTACAAAACTATCGTTTACTGAAAGACAAATGACGTCATCGACTCCATTTTCTTTGAAAGAGTCATATAACTCATTGTATCTGGGTAAATGGGACGATGAGCAGGTTGGGGTAAAAGCGCCTGGTAACGCGAACAAAACTACTTTTTTACCCTTAAAATAATCATCTGTTGTTTTTTGAACCCATTTAAAATCGTCTCGGACATGAAATGTTACATTTGGTACTTTGTTTCCTGTTGTGTCTTTTAATTGCATCAATGACTCCTTTTTTTGTTTCTTTGTAGTTATCGCTCAGATTTGACTAAACATCTAATTTAAAAGTGCAATTAAGTGATAGATAAAAGTTATCGATTTTTCATATTAATTGAATTTTTAAATTACATTTTGCCTCAACAAAGCCACCTCTAACCCCGGACCTTAGCTTCCTTCTTCCCTAAACCCGCTTTCAAATTAGAGGGACGGATCTTGTTTTTTGCCCAATAATTAAGCCATACTGATTTGCTCTAGACAAAGTCGCTGAAATTCATTATGCCATTACTTCTTATTGTTGTCGGCTGGTGGCGCAGTCAGGTAGCGCACTACGCTGGGGGTGTAGTGGTCGCAGGTTCGAATCCTGTCCAGCCGACCAATTTTTTCCGTTGAAGGTCCGGATCACCTCACTCAACTGCATATCGGGATCACCTCACTCAACTGCATATCGCAGCCCGCAACTCAAGGATCACCTCACTCAGCTGCATATCGCAGCCCGCAACTCAAAAGAAACAAGCACTTAGAAACCTAAGTCGATAGTTATCAAAGCTCTTATATCCGTAACCCTGCTTCTGTACAAGCTTTCCTGTATTGTTAAGCGCTTCAGTGAGGGCGTTTGTCCATTTGTTTTGGAAGTACTGAAGGATTTCCGTTTTCCAATTCGAGAGAGTTTTAGCAAGAGTTCGAAGTGGTTTTATGTCGGAGTTTTTTATGCTGTAAATGAAGGTATCCAGTTTACGAGAGGCTCTATCAGAGCCTCTCGTCCTGTAGAGTTCAAAAAGCTGTTCTTTGGCTCGATAGATTGCATTGAGTTCAGGTTTGTCTTTGAGATAGTGATCGATTTCAGATCGCACGAAGTAGTCGAGTTTTTTTCTATTTCGAAGTAGAAGTTTTCTTGTTTTGAGTTTTTGTTTATGACCTTCGATGTTCTTTCCCGCACTCATAATGGCTCCGTTAAGCAGTCTTAGAACGTGGAACTTATCACAGACGATAACAGCGTTAGGGAATATCCTTTTAACAAAAGATCGATAGGGAGAGCTCATATCGATGCTAACAACCTTAACATCGAGTCGACCAGGAATGTGCTGTAACTGTTCAACGAGTGTGCGATTGGATTTACCCTGAGCGACTTCAAAGAGCTTTCTTTTTTTAAGGTTTGAGATCACAGTTACAAACTGGCTATAGCCTCTTTTTCTTTTAAAGAAGTGCTCGTCGATACCAATATGGGTGGGCCATTTCTCCGTAAGACGTTCTCGCAATTTCGTTTTGATTTGTTCGTAATAAACTTTGTACATAAGACCACTAGAGACTTTATTTTTTATTCTCACTTTATGGAGATTAGAGAAGTTGTGGCAGTCTTTGGCTAATGCTTTCCTGAATCTTTGAGTCGTTCGTCGTCTGGGCCAGACGAGGCTCACTGGTTCTGTGAACGTTTTCTTACAGTTCTTGCAAAAGTACCGATGCTTATGAATCACGAGGAAAAGAGCTTCATCTCGAACCCCCTGATCACGAACTTTAACCTTGCAACGTCCAGCTCTGGAATCGGATGGAGTTGCACATTTCGGGCAGGTTTCAAAGGGTTGGCGCACTTTCTCACAAACCCAAATATTACCTTTAGATGAAGTTTTTATATCAATTAATTTTAGGTCCTTTGGCAAAGCAAAACGTGTTAGATTCTTCTCGAGCACGAATAGATCTCCTTGTGTAAAATTTTTGTGTCGTAACTAAAATTCTACTTAGGATTCTGTTCGTGCTCCATTTGATTTGACTAGGTGTGATATGCATTAAAATGTGAAGATCCAGACAACCGGATTACCTATTGCAGTCCAGAAATTTGAAGTATCAGGTATTATAGTAGGAAAGAATATATGCCGATAGTTAACAAAGAGCCATTTATTACTGCACTGAGTCCCAAAAGTGTGTCCGTACCGGAGACTAAGTAAGGATGAGTGCTGACATTGGGAGAGCAGATGAAAGAGACCAAGACGATTAAACAAGTTACTACCCAAGATGGTTACGATAAGTGGGCTGTATCCTATGATTTTGAAGACAATCCATTGGTTGTGTTAGAAGAACCAATTTTTAAAAGTATGTTAGGGGATGTGTCGGGAAAGTCTGTTTTAGAGTTGGGTTGTGGCACGGGAAGGCATAGCCATCATATTTTCAACAAGGGAGCTCGTTTAACGGCGGTAGATTTTTCTGATGAAATGCTTTTAGTGGCTAGACAAAAAATGGCTGAAGGAGTTCAATTTGTAAGACACGACATACATAAACCATGGCCCTTTGAAACGGATTCATTTGATTTGGTGGTATCCAGCCTAGTTCTTGAACATGTTAAGTTTTTAATGCCTTTTTTTGGAGAAGCAAAAAGAGTGTCGAAAAAAGGGGCTCGTATCCTATTTACTACTATGCACCCTGCTATGTTTTTAAGAGATAAACAGGCCCATTACTATGATGCCAATGAAAATATTGAGTTTCGCTTTGAAAGTTATGACCATCAAATATCAGATTTCATAAACGCGGCGATCAATGTAGAGCTCACTTTAAATGAAGTAAATGAGTATATGCCCAACGAATCGACTTTTGAAAAATCTCCGAAATCGAGAAAGTTTATTAATTGGCCTATGTTATTAACTTTAGATCTAACTAATAATTAGTCTGCAACAGTTATATTAGGTTTTGTTGTATTGTTAGGTTTTTCAAAAAGTTTTTAATTGACTCTTTGTCGATTTCAATTCGATTTCCTAAAGGAGTTACTGGATCATGTTCTGAATAATCGATATCAGGTAATTTCATTAATGTATTCAGTAGAGGGAGAAGGTCTTCTTTTTTTAGTTTTTCTCTTTTTCCGGGGTAAATAGAAAATTCAGATATGTCTTCAACCCAGTA
>JAUILT010000060.1 GCA_030432925.1 Bdellovibrionia bacterium
CTCGCGAATCACTGGGTCATCTCCACAGACGACAGCTACACCATAAAATGGAATAGTCATGGCAAAGTCTACGAAAGCCTGTTTGAGAACATCAAATGTTTTATAATGATCCAAATGATCCGAATCAATATTTGTAATCACAACCATCTCTGGAGAAAGCCTCTGAAAACTTCCATCACTTTCATCGGCTTCGGCAATCAACCAATCACCCTTACCCAGCTTAGCTGTGCTCTTAAAAAGATCCAGCCGCCCTCCTACGACTGCTGTGGGATCCAAACCGGATTCTATAAATACATTGGCTGTCAGACTTGTAGTTGTGGTCTTACCATGAGTACCTGCAATAGCTACACCTTTTTTCAACCTCATGATTTCAGCCAAGGCTTCTGCACGACGAATAATTGGAATCTTGCGACGTCGAGCTTCGAAAATCTCTTCATTATCTGATTGGATAGCGCTAGAAAATACCACCACATCTACTTCTCCAATATTTTCCCGACTATGACCAACAGTCACAGCAACACCCATTCCGATCAATCTCTGGGTCTGCATATTCTGAGAAATATCACTCCCCGTCACTGTGGCTCCCATATTGTGCAAAAGCTCTGCGAGCCCACACATTCCAATGCCACCAACTCCGACAAAATGAAAACTCGATGACTCCAAAATTGACTCTGCACTCATAAACGAATTCCTGAAAGGATCTCTCTTGCAATGACCTCAGCCCCTTGGGGTTGATGAAATTCCTGAGCCGCCTCTGACATATTTTTACGAATTTCTACATTTTGTTTTAGGTCTAATAAGTGCTGCCTCAGAACTCGCTGGTTTAAATCTTTTTGCAAAACCATTATTGCAGCTCCTTTTTCTTGAAGAGCCTCTGCATTTTTCTGCTGGTGACCATCAGCTGAAGAGGGTAATGGTATCAAAATACTCGGTGTACCCGTAGACGCCAACTCACTCACACTTCCCATACCTGAGCGAGCCACAACCACATCTGCCCATCGATACTTATCTTCCATATCATAAATAAATTCAGTAATCTCAATCTTTCTTTGGGCTGATTCCGGTAGCTCTTGATACAGGCCTAAAACTCTTTGAAAGTCCCTGCTCCCACATTGAAGTAAAAAACTCATACCTTGTAAATCTTCATGACATTCCTTCAGCAAGCCCATTACTGCCGAGTTCATACCCAAAGCCCCTTGAGACCCACCGAACACCAGCACATGAAATTCTGTACTTGATTCATTTATACTCAATGGTCCAAGAGATTCAATAGACTCCCTCATAGGGTACCCCACAACCTGAGTTTTTTTACCACTACCCATCCTTTTTTCTGCTTGCTCAAATACTACAAATATTTTACAGACAAAACGAGATAAATATCTATTGGCCATCCCAGGAAAAGCATTGGGCTCCCAAATATAGGTTTTAAACCCCAGTAGAGAAGCCATCAATAACATAGGACCAGAGGCATGCCCTCCTACGCCTAACAAAAAACGCGGTCGCAACTTCAAGCAAATCCAAATTGCCTTTAAAAAGGCCAAAGGCATTTGCAAAATTGTTTTCAACCTTTCCAAGGCTGCCACATTTTTATTAAGACGGCCGATGGGGATATGCAGTAAGGGGTATCCCTTGGGGGGAATGATTTTATTCTCCAGCCCCCCCTCTGTTCCAACAAAAAAGATCAGAAGATCTGGGTGAATTTTTTTTAATCTGTCAGCTATAGCAAGAGCCGGATAAATATGACCTCCAGACCCTCCTGCAGCTATTACTGCTGTCTTAACAGCTTCCCCCTCACATAGAAAACATTCTACCCATACGAATGTTGAATAATTTTTGAAGACTTTCTCCGAGAAAAACTTCGCTCTATATTTAACAACCAACCGAAACCAATACAAGTAGCAATCAAAGAACTTCCTCCATAGCTTAAAAATGGCAACGTTAGTCCTTTAGTGGGCAACAAACCTAACACAACACCCATATTAATAAACACCTGAAAGGCAAACAAAATAGTCACCCCCAAGGCAACCACCTTCTCAAAATCTGGTTGAACCCGAGAAGAAATCTGCAGGCCACGAAATACAATAAAGCCATAAATCGATAATACAATCAAAAAGCCCACAAGACCGGTTTCTTCACCAAGAACCGCTAAAGTAAAATCAGTATGTGCCTCTGGAAGAAAGAATAACTTTCCTTGCCCCTGCCCCAGACCGGCTCCCCATACCCCTCCCGACTGAAAGCTCATTAAGCTCTGAATGATCTGAAACCCTTTTTCACTGGGATCCGCCCAAGGGTCCAAAAACCCTTTAATTCGGGCCCACCGATAAGGCACTAATACCACCAAGTAATAAAATAAGGGAATCGTTACCAGAGCACTGCCAACTAAATAACTCCATTTAAGGCCAAATACAAAAAGTACGCTAAGCACCATAGCAAACAACAATGCCATAGTTCCAAAGTCTGGCTGGCCGTGAAGTAATGCAAACGGAGTCAGTAAGATTAAAAATCGCAATAGCATATCTCCCTTTCCCAGCCAACTCACAGGCTTTTGAACCATCAAGGTCGCCAATAAAAATGGAAATGAAACCTTGAGTAGCTCTGATGGCTCAAACCTCAAACCTAAAGGCAACTGAATCCACCTGTGTGCACCGCCAGCTTCAACGGCAAACCCAGGCACGTAAGTTAGAATGAGACCTATCATGGAAAGAAGTAAAAAAAATCCGCCAAGAAGACGACAAAACTTCCATTTGAGGTGAGCCATGAATAAAAGTAAACCTGCTCCGATCAAAGCAAAGGCCGCCTGCTTAGAGAAAAAATGAAGCCCGTTGCCATAGGTATCTACGGCATAGATAAAACTAGAGCTATAGACCTGTACAAGGCCAAAGCCTATAAGAGTTAAGATAGAAAGTAAAAGTCCGCGATCAGGGTGACTCTTTAAAAGAATAGGGAGTTTCATTTCCCAATTTTACATTGAACAGCTCAAGTGAGCCAATACTCACTCCCTCCTCCTCGACTTAAGGCCATTAAGCCCTGGCTAAGCATTCATCTCAAAAAATGAGATCCACTTTTTTATACTGATCCGGTTTGAATTTTTTAAAAGCATAGAGAGCGGTTATTTATTGGATAGACATCTTATCAGCAGAGCCGCCAGTACCCATAACAACTGATTCTCTAGTTATAATAGTCTCTATTTCATCAGTGACATAACTAACAGGTACAGAAGAGGTCCCCATCCTTTTTCCACCATGGCCGATATAATAACCAAATCTAGAGACTCTGGTCTTATATCTGACTTGATCAATGTAACATTGATTTTCTTCATCAAAAACTTTAGATGCATAGCCTGGCCAGGGCAGGCCTGATAGCACGCTTATTAACTCATGTGTTTTATTATCAAATAATCCATCGCCCGAATTTCCGGAATAAGCGTGATTTGTAGAAATATACTCTTTAGCTCCTTCACTTCCACTCATTGCAAATATTTTTCCATATGTTATTCTTTTGGACAGTCCCAAAGGGGATCCTACTGAATAAATTTGCCTTTGCCGACGAAAGCCCTCTCTATGAGGCATAACTTCATTGGGACTAGGTCCACGGTGTAGCTTTACGGGCTCAACCCCATCCACCTCTCTATCAAGTTTTACAAGCATTATGTCACCGCCGTTTGCTGACTCAAGTAGAAAAGGCCTTTTGCATTTATATATTTTATCTGCGGCTACTTTTGAGACGTTTTTTTTTGCATCTAAATTCTCAAAGGTAAATCGAGCATTAAGACAGCCAAACTTCTGAACACAGTGGGCAGCAGTAAGAATATATTGTGGTGCAATCAATGTACTGCCACAGTTTTGCAGTAGAGAATGTTCTTCTTTTAAAGGCTTTAAAGAGCATCGTTTTACAAAACCTGGGTACTCTTTGCCTATAGGTTTTTCGCTCCTATAAATAAATGCGGCCCTGGTGTCATTTGGATCACTTTTCACCATTCTTTTATGAACCAAGGTTCCCGTTGCTCTTATTGTTTCTTTTATTGGAGCTGAAGCGGTGTCAATGGGCCTGAAATCCACCGTTGAAAGACTTTCTGTAGCTCCATTGAGGGAATAAAAAAATATAATATTTAACAATACAACTTTCTTAAGAAACTCTTGAACCTTCATAAAAACCTCCCATGCCTTTTTATACTGAGCACTTTTCATGCCAAACAAGTATGAGAATTTTCGTGGGTTCAGAAGAGTCTCCTGTTCAAATAATTGAATAAATAAATGTTTTTATACATCTGAAAAGAGATTCGACTGAATACATTTATTCTCAAAATGAGATTTGACGTCATTTTTCATAGGAGTGCCCCTGCCCTATTAAGAGCCTCGTCACTTGCTCTGAAGTGATACCTTTGAAGAATTTATCAACTCCCTCATATCTTTTGGATTTCGCTAAAAAACTGGACTAGAAGCAGTCTCAAAACTACCACCGTAGCGAGAGGCTGAAAGAGGGACTATGAATTTTATCCAATGGATTACGACTATTTTGCTACTACAGCACTCTCAAATGATATTGGCTCATGATATGTCCAAATCCCCATCTGCACAGGGGGTTTTACAAAAAATGCGGTTATCTTTGGAGGGCATTGAAAGTCAAAAAGACTTTGTCAAATACACCAATAATGATGGCAGTACTTTTTTTCTTGCTCAACTCACTCGAGAATACGGTGCCACCCATGTCTGCTCTGCCATGGAGCAGATAAAAACAGAAGATCTAGCTCTATTTATTAGGGTACTGGAATCTGAAGACCTTTCGTCTCTATTTTGTAAAGAGCAACTTTTAAACAAGTACAACACCTATATATTTGACCAGGGAGAGAAGCTTTTAGTGAAACAACTGGAGAAGAATCAACTCCAGACTTTTAGGAAAAATCAATACCCCCAATGGGTCCGACAGCCAATGTATGTATCTAAGTCACCATCCAGCATCCACCGCAGCCGAATGAACAAAGGGACATTTGTCTTGACGTTTGATGATGGTCCTCACCCTAAAAGAACCCCTCACCTATTAGATATTCTTGATAAATATAAAATTAAAGCCCTGTTCTTTCCTATCGGTAAAAACGTCAAATCTCATCCATCTGTTGTCAAAGAGATCGAACGGCGAGGGCACTCCATTGGAAGTCATACTTGGTCACATCCGGACCTCAGTAAGAAACCAACAAATAGTGCCCTTCGTGAAGTACAAGCCGGTTTCGACGCCATTACCAATATTTTAGGTTTTTCCGATCCATTTTTTCGTTTCCCCTACATGGGCATTAACAATGGTGTCAGAAGCTGGCTGAATCGAAAAAATATTCATGAATTCTTGTGGGCTATCGATAGCAATGACTGGAAATACCGAAACCCTGAGGCTTTGCTAAATTACTCACTGAAACAAGTGGATAAAACAGGTCGAGGTATTATTTTATTTCATGATATTCAACCACAAACAATTTCAATAATGCCGGCGTTTCTTGAAGCTATGATTCATCGTGGATACTCTTTTACTGTTTATAGGTAAAAAATTATGTCACTTTCAGATCTGACTGTGTTAGTTTCAAAGAATGAGTAAAATTGAGATCAAGAAGGTCCTTTGGGAAGAATTCTCTGAATGGCATCAGCACCAGCTGAAGAGCGTATTCTGGGAGGCCGCCCATAACAATACCTCTGAACTCTCCAATGACCTCTCCCGCAAATGTTTTTTTGATCGCTGGCTGGGAAATTACTTAAAGGCATCACCTATCACATTTTTATTTTGTGCCTTTCAAGAGCAAAATATAATTGGGTACTGTGTTGGTACATCTAGTACCAATAATTTCTATGGAGCAGAGGTTCCCCCGATGGAACAGCTTTTTTCAGAACACTGGATAAAGTTTCCCGCCCATCTTCATATCAATCTCAGCGCAAAAAACCAAGGAGCAGGGGTTGGCAGCCGCCTTATCAAGGCCGTCAAGCGCCTTCTAAGTACATTAAATAGTACAGGCGTTGCTATTATAACCTCTCCCGACAGTCATAATGTTTCGTTTTACCGTAAAAATGGATTTACTCATGAATTCACTAAGCATTTGAATGACCACCCCCTGCTATTCATGGGCTGTCACTGCCTGCCAGAAAACCAGAGATCCATTGGCGATCACACTTATAGAGATGGGCGGCCACAGAATCGGCGATTTCTTCCGTAGATCAAATATATACCGATCCAGTTTGAATGACCACATCACCAATTATTTAAAGTTATTCACAATCTCTTTAAAATAATTCCCGCGCTCCACATAGGAGTCAAAGATATCAAAGCTCGAAGCTCCTGGTGAGAGTAAAACATAGTCACTGATGCGAGATTTCTGAAAGGCAATATGTACAGCCTCTTCGAATGTTCCGATCAAAAAGGTTTCGCTGTAATCCCCAATATCCCGATTGATACGCTCTTTAGCCTCACCCACAAGAATCAAGGTTTTCACTTTTCTACGAACTTTGTCCTTTAAAGGCGTGTAGTTGAGGTTGGTGTCTTTCCCCCCCATAATTAAAATGACATTTTCATCAAAAGAATCCAAAGCTCGCATCACCGCGTGTACATTTGTAGCCTTAGAGTCATTGTAAAACTCCACGCCCCCTACTCGACGAACATACTCAAGCCTATGAGACATTCCTCCGTAAGTATCAATGATTCTCTGAATGGCTTCATGCTTGGCTCCATGCTCACGAGCCACCAAAATAGCCGCCATAATATTTTCCTGGGAATGAGCACCACGCATTTTCTTGTTGGCTACAGAGTAGTATTCAATTTCAGGGCCTGTTCTCACGCGAATCTGATCATTAATAGTGACGGCTCCACCGATGTTCATGATTTGCGGCTCAAGACTGGGCTTTCTTGAAAAGTAAAAAATCCGTCCCCTCTGAACAGCAGGGTCCCGTGCCAGTTCTACCACAGCATTATCATCGGCATTCAGAATACTTGTTGTCGCCTGATTGGTATTAAGAAATATTTTTCTTTTGGCGTTCACGTACTCTTCCATCGTGCGATATCTGTCTAAATGATTCTCAGCAAGATTTGTAAATAGAATGTTCTGAGGGTTAAAACCCTCAATGTGCTCCAGCATAAAACTAGAGACTTCAGCAATAATGACATCAGCCTTTTCTCCAGAAAGCAGATACTCACTGATAGGAGGTCCATAGTTTCCACCAATCCAGACAGATTTCCCGGACTCCTTCAAAAATACCTCCACAAGCTGAGCAGTTGTGGTTTTTCCGTTAGTTCCTGTAATAGCAATGACTGGCTCTTTAATAAAATGAGAGCAAAATTCAAACTCGCCCGTCACGTGCACGCCACGGCTCTTAGCATAATCAAAGAGTTTCAAATGAGAAGGCACTCCCGGTGACAGCACAATCACGTCTTGATTCAAAAAAGTTTTGGGCTGGTGCCCTCCCAACTCTAAGTGAACATTGACATCAGCCATTTTGTCCAACCAATGGGCCAATTCGGCTTTGGATTTGTGATCACTAACAGTAACTTCTGCGCCATGCTTAACTAAAAACCGAGCCAAAGCCACACCCGTGCGGGCCATTCCCACGATCAAAATTCGTTGACCTCTCAACTCCGAAATGTCGTTGAACTGCATAAATACCTCACCTTAATTTTAATGTCGCCAAGCTTAATACCGCCAGCAATATTGATAGAATCCAAAAACGAACAATAATCTTTGTCTCAACCATCCCTTTGAGTTCGAAGTGATGATGAATTGGTGCCATTCGAAACACTCGCTTACCAGTAAGTTTAAAAGAAACCACCTGAGTAATCACTGAAAGAGCTTCCACAACAAAGACTCCACCAAGAATCACCAATAACAACTCATTCTGAGTCATCACAGCCATAACCCCTAAAAAACCACCTAAAGCTAAGCTGCCAATGTCTCCCATAAACACCTGTGCCGGATAGCTATTATACCAAAGAAAACCTAGACCAGCAGCTACCACCGAAGCCGATAGTGGAGTTAACTCTCCTGCTCCCGGCACATAGGGAATCGCCAGGTATTCAGCTATACCTATATGACCAGCCACATAAGAAAACAGCATAAAAGTCCCACTACAGATAATTACGGGGACAATGGCCAGTCCATCCAATCCATCCGTCAAGTTCACGGCATTAGCACAGCCAACAATCACTAAACTAGCAAAGACCACATAAAACCAACCCAATTCTACGGAAAAATCCTTTAAAAAAGGAACCGCAACATCTGTTGAAATCACATTGTTGAAAATCAGTAATAGAATTGTGACACTCGAAATCAGAAACTCTGCTGTAAGGCGAATTTTACCTGGCACCCCTTTGGTGTTCTTTTTGCTCACTTTAAGAGAGTCATCCCAGTAACCAACAGCTCCAAACCCAATAGTGACTCCTAATACCCCCCAAACCATGGCGTTAGATAAGTCAATCCATAGTAAAGCTGGAACCAGAAGCCCCCCCAGAATCAGTCCTCCTCCCATTGTGGGAGTTCCCTGTTTCTTTTTATGTGACTCTGGGCCATCATCGCGAATACTTTGTCCTACCTGCTTTCTCACCAGCCGACGGATAAACATGGGCCCCCAAGCCCAACACACAAAAAATGCTGTGAAAAATGAAATAAAAGTTCGAAATGTAATATATCTGAAAACGTTGAGAACAGAAAAAGAGTCTGCCAATTCCGTGAGTAATTTGTAGAGCATGCTTTAAAAATCCACAACAACTAAGAGAGTTCGAAGTCAACCGGATTCCAGGCTTGCACCACTTGCTCCAATTTCATGAAGCGGGACCCTTTGACAATCACAATATCTGTCGGTTCTATCACAGAGCCTATTTTTAAAGCAAGAACTTCTTCATAACTATTTGAAATAAAATAAGTTTTATCAAACCCAGAAGACTTCAACCCGGCCTCAAAATCAGCTCCGTGCTCTCCCAGAAACCACACCAGCTCAATATCAGTATTTCCGACCATCTCCCCCAAAGCCCAATGACACTCAGAGGCCTTGCTTCCCAGTTCACCCATCTCTCCTAGAATCGCTATTTTTCTGCCCTCTGCAAAGAGTTCAAAAAGGTTTTTGATCAACACAGCCATGCTTTCTGGATTGGCATTATAAGCATCAAAAATAATATGAGCCCCATTTTCTAAATGCAGCAGCTGATTGCGCCCCCAACTTTTTAGCTCCAGATGATTTAAGGCCCTCCAAATAAACTCTGGCTCCATCCCTGCAGCCAATGCCAGCCCCACCGCCGCTGAAATATTAACTGTGTTATGACGCCCAACAATAGACACCTTTGCTGTACCGCCCACACCACGAATATTGCCTTTTATATCTAAACCTTTAAAAGACATATCATTGGCTCGAATTTGAATATCTGCTTCTGAGCGGAAGTTAGAGAATGTGATCATTGTTGAGTTCGTATATCTCGATGCCGCCTCATACATTTCCATAGTCTTTTCGTTGTCAATATTAAACACTTGCACAGCGTTGGGACTGTTCAAATAGATCTCCTCTTTGGCCTTTTTGATGTTTTCCAAAGATCCTAACTCACCAATATGGGCCTGGCCCACCATGGTGCAGACAACAGCATCCGGCTCGGCAATCTTACAAAGCTCTGCAATCTCACCCAAATGACTCATCCCCATCTCAGTAATTACTATTTCTGCGTCCTCCGGTGCTGCCAGCAACGTAAAAGGAACTCCCCAATGATTATTGAAGTTTTTATCGTGGGCAAAAACACGATGACTGGGCATCAGCAAGCCTTTGAGAATTTCCTTGGTCGTTGTCTTGCCACTGGATCCAGTAATAGCTAGTACCTTCCAACCACACTCTCTCCGCCACCACCGCGCTAGAGTCTGTAAAGCGTTTAATGTGTCACTCACTTTGACAATAGAAATTTTTTCTTTCAGAGCCTGAAGCCTTGTGCTCTCCGAGTGAACCAAG
Source organism: Bdellovibrionia bacterium (assembly GCA_030432925.1). GTDB lineage: Bacteria > Bdellovibrionota > Bdellovibrionia > Bdellovibrionales > UBA1609 > JABSOQ01. The sequence goes on from JAUILT010000060.1 coordinate 9,951, forward strand.
AGGCAATGAGCACCCTTTTCAACACACTGATCCAAAAAGTCATGAGCATCAAAGCTTTCACCTTTGAGCGCGACAAACAACTGACCAGACATATCCTTGCGAGTATCTGTAGCCAAACCCGAGGCCGTAGCACCTGAATGAGAAAGAACCTCTCCATTCACAATTTGTGCCAGCTGTTCGGCCGTTAACTTCCAAGACAATTCAACTTTCTCCATTCAATAAGCGATACACAACCTCTCGATCATCAAAATCAAGAGTTTCATTTCCGATGATTTGATAGGTCTCATGGCCCTTGCCCGCTATTAAAATAACATCATCTTGATGGGCCATTTGCAAGGCTCGACCAATGGCGGTCTCACGGTCCGGATCACTGTAGATTTTATCAGCAATTTCACCTCTAGGAATTCCACCTTTAATATCTTGTATAATTTGAACGGGATTTTCTGTACGAGGATTATCTGAAGTTACAAATACAAAATCCGAAAACTCACAGGCCACCCTGCCCATCAATGGGCGCTTTCCACGATCCCGATCTCCACCACAGCCAAAGACAGTGATAATCCGATTTTCCATTTGAGAAGCTCTGCGAATTTCATTCAGCTCTTTAAGCACTTTCTCCAGGGCATCTGGAGTGTGAGCATAGTCCACAAAAACCACAGGCTGCCCCTCATCGCTCACTCTTTGTAGCCTGCCGGGGACGCCAGAAAAACCCTCCAGTGCTTCAACAATACGGCTGAGAGAAGCTCCAGCTGCCAAGCCAACTCCAACAGCAGCCAAAGCATTATAAATATTAAATCGTCCTGGTACCGGTAGGTGAAGGCGAGATTCCCCCTGCGAAGTCTTGACCTGAAGTAAGCTTCCTCGAAAATCTTGACTGATCATTTTAAATGTCAAATGAGCATTGCGCTCACCGTAAGTAAACACACGAGCCCGGTCAGTAGCATTGATTTTTTTACCATAGTCATCAGAGGTGTTAATCACTGCGTATATATCCGTCTTTTCAGAATGAGCCATAATTTCAGAAAATAAACGCTCCTTACTTTTAAAATAGCTATCCATTGTCAGATGATAATCTAAGTGGTCTCGGGTGAGGTTAGAAAAAACGGCCACATCAAAGGGCACTTCATCCACCCGATACTGACTGAGTGCATGAGAAGAAACTTCAAAAACAGCTGCCTGCGCTCCTAGTGCACGAAATTCACGCAACCGTTTTTGTAACTCTATGGCATCGGGAGTGGTCAAACTGGAGGCCCAGACGTGATTCTCAATGTGATGATTGATCGTACCTAAAACACCTGTTTTCCAACCATGGGCAATAAGAATTTGCTCAATCATATAAGTAATTGTGGTCTTACCGTTAGTACCCGTTACTCCCACACAAAAGAGCTCTTTGGCTGGCTCCCCATAAAATCGGCTCGCCAGTCGATGCAGTGCCACTCTCGGACTGTTCACTTTAACCCAAGAACCCTCAAATTTTTTGGGGACCCTCTCCGCATCAGAAACAACAAGAGCTGAAGCACCATTTTTTACAGCCGCTTCAAGAAAATTGTGCCCATCCTCCTGGTGCCCAGGAACCGCCACAAATACAAATCCCTTTTGAACCTCTCTAGAGTCTCGGGTGATTCCCGTTACGTCATCATTAATACGCTCACCAAAATGGACTTCCGGATATATCGCAAAGAGCTGAGAGACTTTCATAACATTAAGAGCCTATCCCAAAATTGATTCTGTCGCGAGGGTTTTCGACGTGAAATCAGGAGTCCACCTTAGAAGATGGCTCTAAATGATAGCCACACTCAAGGCCGCAAGAAAACCCAAAAGTGTAGAAAGCCCCACAATGGAGCCACCTTGCTCAAAAGCCTCCGGCAGCATGGTTTCCGCAATCATGGTCAACATAGCCCCTGCCGCCAAGCCTTCCACTCCAAGAACAATATAAAATAACCCTCCCGTTGGATGAGCCGGAAATAAAATGGTTCCTAGCCAAGCACCAATGCCTGTGATAATTGTCAAAGAACCCCACATCCAAAGAATCTTGGAAACCTTCATGCCATTTTTTTTCATACTTACAGAGCTAGACATAGCCTCAGGGAGGTTGGCTAAAAACACTCCAGCAATAAAGGCCAAACTCATTCCCTGAGTGGACATAGCCAGCATTCCAATGACCAGAGACTCAGGAATACCATCAATAAAAATTCCCAACCAGATAGCCATAGCCGCATTACTAGCCCCCCCCTTATGCTCCGATTCTAATCGAATATCATCAGAAGTCACCGGCATATTGGAGTATTGTAGATGGCTCACAGCCTCAGACTTCCACTCTCTGGCATCAAATGCAGGGTCTTTGACTTCGAGATCGTTCAATCGCTCTTTAGCCAGCTGTGATAACTTCCGTTTCAGCTCAGGTGTCTCATGGAGAATGACTTCAATATCAGATCTCTCCAGTGTGTAAAAATAGCAATTGCTGAGGGTTTTGGCAGAGGCATTTCTGGGTTGATCAGAGAGTATGCCCATTTCACCAAAAGTATCTCCCTGTTTTAACGTAGCAATTGTATCACCACTGCCTCTAAGAATTTCCACCTCTCCAGAAATAATAAAATACATATCATCAGCTGGATCATTCTGCCGAAACAATAGCTCTCCTGCGGGAACAGATTTTTTACGAATTCTCTGAACCAACTGAGCCATTTGTTGAGGTGCTAGGCCACGAAAGACTTCAATAGATCCCAATTCCTCAACCAACTCCTTCGCTCTTTTCACTTTCATCTGACCCACATATCTTTTGGCATTAGAAAGGCTTCTCAAAAAAGCCCCTTTATTATTAAGAGCCTGATTGAGCAGATCAAATAAAAGACCACCGCCCAAAGCACCCGTTACAGGGGCCAACAGCGCTAGAATTCCATGCTCCTTTGCATGGTGAGGAACATGACCAAATAGTTCCACAGAAAGAGCAAAAAGAAGAGCTCCAGCTCCAAAAGCCATAAAAGCACTATTGAGCTTAGATTTGGGTTGCCAAAGAATTCCCAGCAATGCCCCTAACGGCAGAGAGAGTGCACTCAACAAACCCCACATAAAAGCTTCAGAACCCACACCCATTGACATATCCTCTTGTTATTTTTGTTCCAAATACAAATGTACTTTTCCAAAAGACTCTAAATCGGTCCCCGGCTCTGGAGTCATCCGTACCACCTGACCAGATCCATGAATTTTTATTTCACCAGCTCGATTTCGAATTTGCTTGAGAGCCTCTCTCAAGCTCATACCTACTAGATCAGGTATTTTTTCTTTGAGCTTTTGCTTTCCAACTAGCTCCTTAATTTCCTGAAGGGCCTTTTGCTGGATAGAGTCTACTTTTTTTTCAATGACATTATTATCAGAAATCAAAACTGGAGGCGTTCCCGACTTACGCATCAAATAACTCGCTATCTCCGCAAAGAGTGGAGCTGCCACTAGAGATCCATAGTAGTTATCTCTGGGAGCATCTACAGCAACATAAATTACGTAACGTGGTTGGTGGGCGGGGACAAATCCAGCAAAACTAGAAATATACTTACCCTTGAGGTACCCACCATTAACCATGTCTACCTTCTGGGCCGTTCCGGTTTTTCCTGCCACTGGATAGCCAGGAATACGTGCGGCAGCTCCCGTTCCCTCATCGGATGTGGCTTGAGTGAGCATCAGTGTCAGTACTGACGCCACGTCCTCAGAGATCACTCGCTTTCCTTGAGGAGTTTCACGAATGTTGACTTCTCCAGTCACAGGATCACGAAAAGATCGAACTAACCGAGGACTGTTCAATAAACCACCATTGGCAATCGCAGCATAGGCCTGAGCCATTTGAAGAGCACTTACAGAAACCCCATGACCAAAAGCAACGTTACTCAAGAGATGCTTACCCCAGGGCAAGGGCTGAAGAATTCCACCAGAAACTCCTGGCAACAAATCCTCATACTTGTGTCCAAATCCCAACCCTGAAAGAAAGTGACGAAGCTCTTTTGCGCCAATATCAAAACCCAACTTTGCAGAACCAACGTTAGATGACTTAGCCAATATTTCTGCCACTGTCATTTTTTTGAAATTGTGATGGGCATCCGCCTCAGTGATCCAGCGCCGACCTATTTTTAACCGGCCTCCTTCACAATCATAAATTGTTGAGGGTCTAAAGCGATTCATCTCTAAGCCAGCTGCCACCACAAAGGTTTTCATTGTGCTGCCTGGCTCAAATGCGTCCGTGACAACCCTATTTTTTCGAATCTCCGCAGGAAACAATGTTGCCTGATTGAGATTATAACCAGGGGAATTAGCCATAGCCAAAACCTCTGAGGTCTCCACATCTAATACAATTCCAATGGCACTCTCAGCCTCATGCTCTTGAATAGCCTCCTCTAGTTCTTTTTCCAACTGAAACTGCACATCTCCATCAATAGTTAAAAAGAGGTCCTTTCCATCTCCGACATCAAGTAATAAACGAGCATCGCTGAGTAATGGCCTCCCTCGAGCATCTCGAGGGACCATAACTTCTTTTTTGGACCCACTTAAAACGCTATCATAGGCCAACTCCAGTCCTTCAAGACCGTAGCCCTCTCTTCCAGTAAATCCAATCACCTGAGATAGCAATCGGTCATTGGGGTATACACGCTTGGGCTCTTCAATAAAACCCAATCCCCTCTCCCCCAGAGCTTCAATACGTTTTTTCTGAAGCTCATTGAGGTTGCGACGAATCCAAACAAACCGTCGTTTTTTACTTTTGATTTTTTTGTAAATAGTAGAGGACCGAAGTCCCAACTCTTTAGCCAAAACCCGAGCCAGTTTTTTTTTCTCTGTGATCAGCTTTGGATCTGCAAATAGTGAGTGGGTGGCGACGGACACCGCGAGATCTCTCCCATTGCGATCCAGAATAGCACCCCTGCGAGACTTAATCACAAAAGAGGTTTCAAACTGCCTTTTTTGAAGGTGAATCAGCCTTTCACCGGGAAATAATTTAAGGGAGGTCCCACGAAAAACCAACCCTCCCCATAGAAGAATAAAAAATAAAAAGAGTATGGCCAGCCTGGACTTCATTGACTCCCTGATTATTTATCCGACACAAAAAACTAATGTGCCAGAGCTATATTTTGACCTGTCAGCTGAATAATTTGCCCCCTACGAGCATCATTCAAAGTCAACTGACTCACAGCAAAAGAACGCACTCTTTCAGCCCGCACAATTTTGGCATAAGCAATAGATTGTAACCGAAACTCATCCTGAACTTTTTGAAATTCCTGATTGGTTTTCAATGCTGTATAACCAAGTCGTCGCGTTTCCATTTTAAAAAATACCATTACAAACATGGTAAGTACAACGATTAGAATACTGATATAAGGGCGATACAACGATCTATTTTTACTCATGATCTTTTTCTCCTTTTTGAAAGGCTCTCAACTTGGCACTGCGGGCTCGTGAATTGCTTTTTTTTTCATTCCAAGCAGCTTGGATGACTTTTTTGTTCACAGGAAATCCAATGTCCTGCATAGATTTGAATTTTAGCTTTACAATTCGATCTTCAAGGGAGTGGAATGTCAAAACAACCAGCCGACCTCCATTTTTTAATTGCTGCACCAACATCTCCAGAGCCGCTTCCAGAGGTTCCAACTCTTTATTGACTTCTATACGCAAAGCCAAAAAGTACCTAGTGGCAGGATGTTGCCCTTTTTTTCTCCAGCCCTCCACTTTTTCGATCAAACTGGCCAATTGTCTGGTTGTTGTAAACGGAGTGTCTTTGCGCTTTTGCAAAACCTCTGCGACCACTCGCCCTGGCCTGTGGACCTCTCCATAATTAAAGAATAGATCTTTTAATGCATCCTCTGTCCAGGTATTGATGATGTCCTGAGCCCTCAAACCCGCAGTGGTATTCATACGCATATCCAAAGGGCCATTATGGTAAAAACTAAAACCCCTTTCTGGATTATCCAGCTGGGGAGAACTCACTCCCAGATCTATAAGAATAAAGTCGAAGGTTTTATTCTTTAGTTCAGGGTCACTGTTTTTTAAACCTTCATAATCATGAAAGCTACCATGCAGTACTTTCAAACTTCCACCTTCAATGCGATCACCAAATTTTTTTTCGGCAAAAACCACAGCCTCAAGATCTTGGTCTATAACTACAGATGTCATTTCTGGGAACTGCTCCAGTAGAGCCTGATAATGCCCCCCCCTGCCAAATGTGCCATCCATGTAGGTATGAACGGGTTGTTCCAAACCAAGGGCCATATCAAGAACAGGCTGTAAAAGAACTGGTATATGTTCCATCACCCACCCAACCCTTCTTCAAGACCTGCCACAACCGTGAGAATCTCTTCAAAAGAATTCGCCATCTGATCCTGCACCTCATTCCAGACATTCGCTGGCCACAACTCAATTTTTTTACCCATTCCCACCAGAACAACTTCAGCATCAAGGTGGGCGTACTTTCTAAGATTTACTGGCAAGCTCAGTCGGTTTTGGTTATCTAGGCCACACACCTGCCCTCCAGAGATATAAAACCGTTGATACATCTGAACCTCTTTTTTAAGAGATGGCATTTTTGAAATTTTTTTCTCTAGCTTTTCCCACTCAGAAAGAGTGAAGATGTCCAGGCATTTCTTTTTATTGGAAAGACTATTCGTGATAACAAAATCGGGCTTTCCCTTCGGAAGAGCCTCCCGAAAAGGCGAGGGCAGAATCAATCGTCCCTTCTGATCGACTTTGCAGTCAAAGCGCCCACGAAACAACTTGGTCATCCTAACCTTCCCTTGACCCACAAGGATTTTAAAAGACGTCCATCCATAGACATCTTATCGGCAGAAAGTTTCCAAAGTTAACCACTTAACTCCACTACCAACCACCTTTCTCCACCCTACCACTTAACGACACCGCGTCAAGTCTGGTTAAAATATCTTTGGGTCCTTGGACCGGCAATGCTAGCCTATGAGTGCGAGTAGAGTGTCGGGGGGGTTCACTTTGGCCATGATGGACTGTCCGCGATGCGGATTCTCACAGCCCAAAGATCAGTTCTGCGCTAACTGTGGTATAAATATGCAGGTCTATGAACCTGCTCCCAAGCCAGTCTCCCAAAAACTATTTTCTAACCCCTGGGTGATTGGTTCACTGGTTACAGTTATTCTAGCCTCCATGGTTTGGTACTTGCAATCACGCCGCTCTGACTCTCCAACCCTTATAGAAAATACTATTACTAGAGATGAAGCCTTTGAGCAGCAGCACCAAGAAGAACTCGCTCGAGCAGAAAAAGAAAGATTACAAAAAGCAGCTGAGCGAAGGCAACAAAGACAACAGCAGGCTCAAAGAAAACAGGCGCAAAAAAAGCCTTCAAAGACAACCTTGGCCCACACAGCCCAAAATACTGCCAAGCCGAGTGAAGCGACCGCCTCTCATCCCCCCCCTCGGCAGTTGCAAATGCGTTTTTACGAAGTGCCACAAAGCGTATTGGATCAGATTTACAAAAAAGGTCGACTGGTGTCAGAAAGCTCGGTATCCAGGACACTAGCTATTAGTAATGCCGCAGAGCTGACGGCTCTCCTTCAAGGAGGCAAACCTGTGGGAAGTCTCCGCTCATGGAATACCGAGCCCGGTGAGCCTCAGACAGCCAACTACACCAACCTTTCCGGTGAACACAAAGCACTGAATTTTGATATGAACCTTGAGGTTGTCATTAACAAAGCGACGGGCGAAGGGCTCAATTATCAATTCCGAGGGGATCTTTTTGTAGCAGAAGGAGAGGACAACCCAGCCCCCATTGAGTTGCCTGCAGAGACTCACCAGGTCCCTCCCAAAGGGGCTATAGTTGTGGTTGGTTTTCTACCCCATGAAACTCTCTCAGAGGAGGCTCCTTTCGAAACACTCTCCCCTCCTCTCACCGTGATGGGCACCCCAGAGTTCCGAACTAGCGAAACTGAGTTCTTAATTGTTTTGACCCCTCAGTAACCCCATATAAACGGGTCCCCTTAATTGCGGACGCTAACGGCTTCTACCATTTGTACACTGGCAAAAATTTCAAGCCACACTCAAAATATACTAAAATACTCTCTACTTTCAGAAACTTAGAGAATCATATCCGCAATTAAGGGGGCCAGTTTTAGAGCCGTACGGAGCCCAACAAATAGATAGTGGAAGCGCCATGAGCGCCCGCAATTAAGGGGACCAGTTTATAGATCTCGCGGCCAGGAAGGCCGTGAGAAAGGCTCTATCAGGATGTAAAACGAAGCTGTCCAACCCTTGAAACCTTGAGGCTATGGGCCCATTTTTGTGCCGATTTAAATTCGCCTTAAACGGATTATACGTGAGGCTATCGTAGCTTTGAATTCAGCATGAGTCTTTAAATACCTCTCTTGCAAATAACTACAGTCCTATTGAAGTGTTGGATTGGCCATTCCTAGCAAGAATAATTTCTCATTTCCATGCATAGAAAAGTTTGCGTTATTAAACAAAGAAAAAATAAAAACCTTTTGACGATGGTTTTTCTTAA
>JAUILT010000156.1 GCA_030432925.1 Bdellovibrionia bacterium
CCCCCTTTGGTTTCGATGATGCCAAGCCAGGTGCTGGCTGAAGTTTTAAATAAAAAGGTGCGCGTGATTACAGGTGTTAGTAAGTACGGTATTGATGCCTCTCCCCGTTACCCTGCCGACTCTTTATCACTGATTCAACACACAGGCTCACTTCATACCCATTATCGAAAATTTTCTGATATGGATGCAAAGGTGTCTCAACTTATTGATTTTAATGATCCGGCTCTCGCAGGAATCGCGCCAAAAATGAACCTGATTCGTGGTCTTAATTTGATCAGTAAAGCGGGCTCCTATTACCAAGGAAGTCATGGTTTTACAGTGCTCTCAGGCACCTATGCCGGAAGTGGATCTCCTACCTATGGAGCTTCAATTGACACTATTATTGAACGAAAATTGGGAGTTCGAGCTGTTCGAATTAAAACTGATAGTCGAGATTCAAAGGTCACAGGTTTTTCTTTTTGGCGCCCCTATCGCGGGGCTGCTTACTCAGTGTCTTCCCACATATTTGCGGATGAAAAATTATTTAATACTCTTTTTCCCAATGGCTCCAATTCAACACCCCAGCAGTCAGGTGTTAATAAAAAGGGACTTTTCATCGATCGCGTACTGATGGATCTCAATACTTTGCTTAATCACAAAAGAATATCTCAGGAAGATCGATTGAAATTGGATCAATACACGACCAGCGTTCATGAGGTGCAAAAAAGATTGGTGGCCAATACTCAAGAGTCCGTGACTTGCGGTGAAGCTAGCGTAGCATTTGAGCAGGGTAAATCGTCCATCAATTACACAACTCTCTATAATAACTATATTGATCTCATCGCCTTGGCCCTACAATGCGATCAGGCCCGAGTGGTCCACATTGCAAACTCAGCCATCAGCAGCAGCTTTTCTGGGGACAGCGCTTCAAACAATGTTCACCACGATGCCAATGCCACAGGCGCTGAACAGGCTGAAAAAAAGAAATATTTTTTACAACGCCTGGCTTTATTGGCCAAAAAGTTAGATTCACTATCGGATCCTTTTGATCCGGATAAAACAATTTTGGATAACAGTATTATACTGTGGACGGCTGATCTTGGTGCGTGGAACAACAGTCATACTATCAGTCAAATTCCGGCGGTCACTTTTGGTTCGGGTGGTGGTTATTTTAAGACGGGATACTATATGGATTATCGTCTCAAGCCTATTTTAGGTATTAAACCCAATTCCAGTCATATCTATGGTCGCCCCTATAAGCAGTTGTTGATCTCGATGATGAGAGCGGCGGGTCTCACAGAAAGTGATTATATGGGAATAGGCCAGTACCTTTGGCGAATATTCTAATTATATCTCGGCTTCCACTACGGACCCTTACGCTTACAGAATTTGGGATAATGAGCATAACAATCCGCTGCCCTTTCTCACTACGGGTGCATGATGAAAGAAAACACGAAATGCTTCAAATGCCGTTAGAAATCCTTATTTTTTGAATATTGTTTCATTCGAGCCTCGAGGTCTTTGACCACAGCCAGTTTGAATTTTTTGGGATCAGAGGTGTCAAACTGGGCTTTGTACTCTCGAATGGGCATAAAGTGATATGTCAGCTGAACAGTCTGAAAAAAGCGAACCTTCCATTCTCCTGGAGCTTGAACGTGATGGAGGCCACCGCTGTAGGCCCACATGACCAGCCCTTCTTCCATTCCTAAAAGGATATCAGAAATGCCCCCTCGAACACTCATAGGCTGGCCTTTGGAGTCAAGGCCGTTGCGTCGTTTCATTCGACCTTCTGGAGCGATACAAATGACGGATTGCTGGTCGAGATTTTCTAGAAAGCCGGACCATGTTTCATCTTTCTTACGAGTGATAGAAACCATTTTAGGGGCCATCAACGAAAATATTTTGCCAACAATAGGTCGATTCATGGTTTTATCAGCTGCGGGGACCACAGCGTGTTTGCAGCCTCTCCAGATAAATGAAAATGGCATGGTTGAGATAAATATGGGTTCAAACAAACTGGTGTGATGAAATAAGGCATAAAGTCTGACGTCCCTCCAGTCCTTCAGAGGTTTTTCATTCACCCAGGTCACTTCATATCGAAAGAAAAACCGACAGAAAATCTTCCACCAAGCGATTAAAATGAAACGAGCCAGTTGCATAAAAACAGCGTATCAGCGTTGGCCTTAAACGGCTACGACTTCTTTGATTTCAGGAAATAGCTCCTGCATGCGAACTTCGATGCCCTGCTTTAGGGTGATCATTGAGGAGGGGCAACCAGAGCAGGCTCCTTGCATGTATAAGTGTAGAATGTTGTTTTCATACTTGTGGAATACAATATCTCCGCCATCAATGGCTACGGCTGGGCGGATCTCTCGGTTTAAAACCTGCTTGATTTGTTTTACAATTTCAGAGTCGTTGTTACTTTCTTCGTTGACCATAGCTTTTTCGACCATGACTGGTTGACCTGTGTTAATGTGCTCTTTAATCAGGTCAGAGAGTGGGGCAGCTAGGGTTTCCCAATCAACCCAGTCTTGTTTGGTGACAGTGACAAAGTTCGACCCGATAAAAACCTCGGATGTCCAGGGAAAGCCAAACAACTTAGATGCCAAGGGACAGTCATCAGTTTCTGCTGCCATAGAGTAGTTTTTAGAAGTTGAAGCAATGGTTTCAGTAATAATAAATTTCATCGACTCCGGGTTAGGAGTGGCCTCGTAAAAGACATCCACCTGATTCATGAAAACCTCCATTTTTTAAGCCTATATCAGAAAGGTGGCCTATGGGGAAGCTCATTAGCATTACGTCGGGAGTATATCGTAGTCTGAAGCCGCTTTTACTTGCTTTCAAGCTCGTATCTGACTAGTTTGTAGGGCTCAATTGAACCCTTGGAGTGAGTACAAAATGACACCTAGAGTAAGAGAGATACTGAGTTGGTATGGGGCTGAAAACCCAGGTCTTTTAACAAACTTGGCGCGCATGCTGAATCATGGTCGCTTGGGTGGATCGGGGAAGATGGTGATCCTGCCCGTGGACCAGGGGTTTGAGCATGGGCCGGCTCGCAGTTTTGCTAAAAACCCTGATGGCTATGATCCCACTTATCACTTTAACTTGGCCATTGAGTCTGGTTGCAATGCTTATGCAGCCCCATTGGGATTTTTGGAGGCTGGAGCCCGTGACTATGCGGGGGAAATCCCTTTAATTCTGAAAATAAATAACTCTGATAGCCTGTATAAACCTAAAGATGATCCCATTTCTGCGGTGACTTCTTCTGTAGAAGATGCCCTTCGATTAGGTTGCTGTGGGATTGGCTTTACTATTTATCCAGGCAGTGAAGACAG
>JAUILT010000061.1 GCA_030432925.1 Bdellovibrionia bacterium
GATATAGTATTGGTTTATGGCGATACCAACTCCACGCTAGCCGGAGCCTTGGCTGCCGTAAAGCTGCATATTCCAGTGGCCCACGTGGAAGCCGGCTTGAGAAGCTTCAATATGAAAATGCCTGAAGAGGTCAACAGGATACTGACGGACAGGGTTTCCAACTACCTGCTTTGCCCCACCGACACCGCAGTACAAAATCTGAAAAATGAAGGCTATGACAACATCAATGCCAAGGTGATTCGCACCGGTGACGTCATGTTGGATGCCGCACTATTTTACTCAGAGAATTCCCGTCAAAAGGCAAAGATTCACCCTGAACTGAATCCCAAAAACTATGTTCTGAGCACCATTCACCGGGCAGAGAACACCAATTCCGAAACCCGGTTGAAAGCCATTTTTGAGTCTCTGCGTAGTATTGCTGGTGAAAGACAAGTGGTCCTTCCCCTTCATCCCAGAACCAAAAAGTATGTGGCTGAACTTGGAATCGACACCAATGGCATCACCCTGGTCGATCCTGTTGGTTATTTTGACATGCTTGAGTTCCTTAAAAACTGCGACATGGTTATGACTGACAGTGGTGGACTTCAAAAAGAGGCCTACTTTTTTGACAAGCCCTGTATAACACTTCGTGATGAAACCGAATGGACCGAACTGGTTGATGCCGGTCACAACAGCGTGGTCGGAGCCGATCACGCTAAAATAATGACATCCTTTGATCGAGCCAAAGATCAAGAACCCACTTGGGAGCGTGATCTTTATGGTGACGGAAAAGCGGCTCATTCCATCCTTGGACATTTGCAAAACGAATTCTCGACACTATGAGAATTCTTTTCCTGTCTCAGGATATAGGTTCCAAAGAAATGGGCATGGGTTACCGCTCTTACATGTTCGCCCGGCAGTTAAAATCCCGAGGTCATCACGTTCAACTCGTCACTGCCGCCCACTCCCATGTTCGGCGGCAGAACCCCGAGAGAAATTCCTGGCACTTTCAAAAGGAAATTGAAGGTCTGGATTATCACTTTCTTGGATGCTTTCAGTTTGGAGGCTCTCTTGCGTTGAGAGCCTTGAATATGCTTTACTTCAGCTTCAAGGCCTGGCTGCTGGCCCCAAGCTTTGCCCGGAGTTTCCAGCCAGATGTGGTTGTGGCGTCCAGCCCACACCCACTGGTGATTTTTGCGGGCTATAGGATGGCCAAAAAATCTGGTGCGCGACTTGTTTTTGAGGTGCGAGACATCTGGCCTCTGTCCATCACGAAGTCCAGTAAAGTCAATCCAACACACCCCTTTGTCAGGTTGATTCAATTTGCAGAAGACTATGCCTACAGAAAAGCAGATCTGGTAGTCTCGCTGCTCTCCAATGCCTATGAACATATGAAAACCCGGGGCCTCAAGGAGAATAAATATGTTTTTATTCCCAACGGCTATGATCCCAATGATTTTTCCAATCCCGAGCCGCTGAACTCCCAAACAAAAAATGATCTGGAAGCTTTCAAAAATAAGTTTTCAGAAACTGTTGCCTACACCGGGGCTCATGGGATCATGAATCAACTGGATCACCTGATATTGGCCGCCAAAGAGCTGCCAGAAGTCGGCTTTATACTTTTGGGAAATGGACCGGAAAAGCAAAAACTCCAGCAGCTGGCCAAAGATGAAAACACCAGTAACGTTTTGTTTTTGGAGTCCGTTCCAAAGCCTCAGGTGTCTGATTTTTTATCTCAGGTCGACATTGCCTACATTGGCTTGATGGATTCTGATCTTTTTGAATTTGGTATCAGCCCCAACAAGTTGATCGACTACATGATGGCAGAAAAACCCATTGTTATGGCGATACAGACCAAAAATGATCCCGTGGAAAAATCCGGATGTGGCGTTAAATGTGATAACTCCAAACCGGACAGCATTGCCGCAGGAATTCGACAGATTCTGAATATCCCACTCGAGGAAAGAGAAACCATGGGTGAAATGGGAAAAGGCTGGCTGGAAGACAACCTGAACTATGACTCCATAATAACCCGGTTTGAAAAATCCCTTCAGGATTGAATATTTTCTGAATAAAGTGCTTCAAAGTTTTTAATGGTCTCTTCAATGGAGAAATTCGCCAGTACCCGCTCACGACCACTGATACCCATTTGTCCCACCTTGCTACGGTTTTTTAATAACTCCATAGTGTGGGCAACAAAACTCTCCGAGTCGTTATTCTTTATGACAAATCCTTCTTTGCCGTTAGCCACCAATTCAGGCAGTCCACCCACATCAGAGACTATTACGGGCAATCCACAGGCCATAGCTTCAATCACAGCGACTCCAAACGACTCTCTCCGGCTCAAGGCGGCAAACAAATGCATATTATGCAGGTACTCTGGCACATGGTCATTGTCGACCTTCCCCAAAAAACGAACTCGATCCGCGACAGCCAAAGATTCAGTCAAAGCCTGGAGCTCCTGCTTTTGGGGCCCATCGCCAACAATATCCAGACGCATTTCATCTTTATTGGAAATGACTTTTTGCCTTAAGGCTATTTCAACCAAACGAGCAAATGACTTGATCAATAGGTCAATTCCGTAGACCGGCTCCAGCCCTCTGACTGTGCCGACCACAAAAGGAGTCTCCGATTTCTCAACACTTCCAGGAGAGAATACTTGGGTATCTATTCCGAAAGGGGTGAAGGCAACCTTCTGATGGGGCTTTAGAACTTGATTGATCTCAGTAATCATGGCCTGACTGGTGGATGCAAGAGCCAAAGCATTGTCTGTTGTTCTTTTTAAAACCAGCCAATGAAGTTTTGAAGCCTTGGGAAAGTCATAAACATCGTCCCCCCAAAAAGACAATATATAGCGTCCAGGACAGGCCAGGGAGGCCAGAGTTCCATATCCTGAGGCATAGTGGACATTGATGACATCCGGCTGGAATTCTTTGATAAAGCTCTTCAACGGGAAGGCATTGCCCAGATAACCAATACCTCCCCTCATAGGGAGCTCAAACACCTCCACATCCAACAAGGGAACTGGTGCCGGATGCTGTGTGGCTACGACAACACTATTTCCCCTGGCGCTAAGAGCTTCTGCCAGACGCTGCAGATGAATGGAATTGGCCGGACCAATCAGAAGGATTTTCAAAAAGAGACCTCGTACTTTCTGGCCCAAACGTTCAGGCACAAAAGCATCCAGATTCTGTGAGCCCTTCGCTCGTCCAAGGCATACAGACGATGAGGGGTTCTTTGGGAATCTATCAGATCTTCAACTTCAGGCCTTGAAATAAAACTTGAGAGCCGGAAATCCTCAAGCAGTTGTTCCTTTAGGAAAGAGAGAAGTTCTTTTCTGAACCATACTCGAAGTGGAGTGGGAAAACCTCTTTTGGGAGCACCCAAAAGCTCCGAGGGAAGTATATCTCTGACTGCCTTTTTCATATAAGACTTCAACACCCCACCTTCCAAATGCTTTTCCATGGGAACCGACAATGCTGCTGAAATCACCCGCTGATCCAATAGAGGCACTCGTGTCTCCAGGCTGTGCGCCATGGAGATCCGGTCTTCCACCATCAGGAGCCCTGGCAGGTAAATGTTCAGATAATAATCATGAACACCTTTGATTGTATCCCGTCCACGCACCTGAAATTGAGAATCAAACATATCATTTTCAAAGGATTCATAAATTCTGGGAGCTGCCGGCATAGCGCCAGAAACCATTCTGTTTGCCAAAGCATACCCCATCAAGGGGATTTCCCTGCTCTTTATGTTTCTGACCATTGCCAGTTTATTACTAACAGAAAATTGCTTCGACATTAGGTACGCAGCTTTGAACTTCGGGTAGCCCGCAAAAAGCTCATCCCCGCCATGCCCTGAAAGGATTGTCTTATGTGTCTCAGCAACCTTTTGTGCCACCACATATTGTGAAAAAGATCCCATTCCCATTCGGGGCTCATCTAGGTGATAAATTAGTTTTTCAAAACTTTTTTTAAAATCATTTGCAGTGATCGAAATTTTATGAAATCCAATTCCCAATTTTTTTGCGACCAATTCAGCCAAGTCGGTTTCATCATAATATGTGTCACCAACATCAAAGTATCCAGTAAAGCCAGTAATAGAGCTATCTTTGTTGGCTGCCAGGGTGGTCACAGTGGATGTATCCAGCCCCCCAGACATATAGACGGCTACGGGAACATCACTTAAAAGATGAGCCTCTACCGAGTCTCTTAAAACCCCAAGAATATCCGAGGGGCTAGGTGTGTGATCCAGAACTCCCCATGGTGTGTCCATGCGCCTTGAAGAGAGCTTTAATGTCTCTACGTCAACCTCTAGAATTTCTCCCGGCTGCAGCCCTACGATGCCAGAGAAAAGACTCTTCTCCTGCGGGTAGTTTTCGTAATTCAGGTAACAATGAACAACCTCAGGATCTGCAGCAGCTTCACCATCGATCAAAGGCAACATGGCCTTTATTTCAGATCCAAAACACAGACGGCTTCTTGACTTAGCATAATACAGTGGCTTGATCCCAATCGGATCTCTGAAGAGATAAAGCTTCCTTCCTGAACCTTCAAAGTAAGCTCCAGCAAACATCCCCCTGCATTTATCAAGAAAGGTTATTCCGTATTGATTCAATCCAGCTAATAAAGTCTCGGTATCAGAATGCCCTAAAAAAGTGTGCTGGAGCCCCCCCCTCAATTCCTGGTGATTATAAATCTCCCCGTTGTAGGTTAAGTTCCCACCGGCAGATGACATCGGTTGAGCTCCGGCATCAGAAAGATCCAATATGGATAACCGGGTATGGCCAAATCTTAATCGACCAGAAAGAAGTTCCGCCTCTCCACAGGCATCAGGTCCTCTATGATCAATTCTTTTGAGGGCGGCGGAAAAATGGTTTTTTAAATCCTCAGCTTGAGAACCTTGTGTCAGAAGACCTAGAACACCGCACATTTTCTAAAAAAACCACCTGTCAGGACATTGATATCTTGGAGCCCCTTTATACTAAAGAATGAGGCCAGGGCGAAGCAAAGAGGCTGGCTATTGGTAGCGCTGCCCCGCATTATTTAGGCAAAAGGGCTCCTTTTCACCTTCCCTTTCTGAGTATATAAAGTTTTTAGATGAAATCTGAATCCAAAAAAGTCCTAATTGTATCCCCCTATTTTTTTCCTTCCCGGCAGACAGCAGCTAGAAGACTGGAATCTTTTAAAAAGGCACTGGATGACCAGGGGATTCCGTCGGAAATAATCACACAAAAGTTTGATTCAAATAAAATTGTTAAAAAGGATAATTATTTTTCCAGCACCACCCACAAACTCCGATCTTTACTCAACAAGATTAAGAGTTTTTTTTTCATCGACACCGGCATCAGTTTTTACAAAGAGGGTATGAATCAACTGCATGAAATCTATGATCTGGAAAACTACTCTCATGTCATTACCAGCTATGGTCCCTGGGCATCACATAAGCTGGGATGGATCATAAAGCGACAAAATCCCGATATTAAATGGATTGCTGACTTTCGAGACGATCCTCTCTACGACTCCAAAAAGTGGATCTTAACGAAAACTTTGACTCAACGGTGGCTCAAAAAAGTGACTGAAAACTGTGACGTTCTCACTACTGCCTCAGTGCCTATTACAGAACATATCTCTGGATACACCAAAAGGAATATTCCATCTCATACAATATTTAATGGCTTTGATTTTGAGCTAGTTAGGGGGGCAAAAAAAATCAAAGGAGGCCCCCTCAAAATAGGTTTTGCTGGTAGCTTTTACGGACCAATAAAACCCTATAGTTTTTTTGAAGCACTGAGTATCCTTCGCAGAAAAGGCGTTGAAGATTTTGAGTTTCACATGTGGGGACAGTTTTCACACATAAAAGTACCGGATCTCATTCGTGATCTTGTCGTCAGTCATGACCCGCTCCCCTATTCCGAAATACCAACAGTATTAGCTGAGTGTGACATTTTACTGCTGATTCTGCCTGTGGATCAGGGATTGGGTGTTTTGTCTTCTAAAATTTTCGACTACTTTGCAATAGACCGCCCTATCCTAAACCTAGCAAAACCCGGAGACACAGCAGATATAATGATTAAAGAAATGGGCGCGGGAAAAACTGTTCATTTGAATAAGAGTCATGAAATTGCCAACGCCCTTTTAGAGATGAAACAGGAAATAACTGAACAATCTCTCTCTCAGAGAAACTGGGAAAAAATCAAATCATTTTCCAGAAGAAACCAAAGGAACCTTTTTATTCAAAAGGCCTTAAACTCTAACCAATAACTTTGCCAAACTTTCGCAATGTGCTTCCCAAAAAAATCTTAAACAATAGAGAGCTCATACTTTTATTATAAACCCCAAATCTTTGAATCTCATGTTGAGGATTGACGCCCAGGCCTCTATAAACAGAGAAACTATATTCAAACTGTCGCTCTGCGAACCTCAAAACCTGCTCACTGTAGTCCCCTGATGGATAGGCTAAACATCGAACAGATTTACCAGTCACCCGCTCAAGGTATTCTTTTGAACCCGATATTTCACTTTTGATTTCGCTGGCCTCAGCTTTTGAAAGAAACAAATGGTTCACAGTATGGGCACCTATTTCAAATAGTGGGCTTTCGGATAAAGTATGAATTTGCTTTGCCGTCATTCCCCGAAAATTCTCCTCCAATTCGTCAACCGGAACATAGCTTTCAAGCTTTGGAAGAGTCTTCAAAATTGATTTGAGCGTTTCTGTATGATTCGCTGCCTTTACAAGCAGGTATTCAATGGATTTTATAGATTCACTTTTATTCTTGGCACTGAATGAAAAATTCTCTGACCCTATTTTAAGGTCCGGACCACTATAATGCCTCCTCAATGCTTCCAAATGAGAAAACCATAAATAGCCGCCTGATTCACAGTGAGCCGTGGATATAAAAAAAATTGCAGGGACACCCAGCTCTTCAAGAACTGGACTGACAAGACTGGCATTATTAAAATAGCCATCATCAAAAGTGAGCAAAAACCGAGGCACAGAAAGGATCTCTTGGGATCTACCCATGAATTCATCAAGTCCTACAAAGTGCCCTACTTTTTGGAGCCCCTGAATCTGCCTCCTAAACTCAGATATTGAAACTTGGCCAGAAAATGCTTTTTGAGAAATCCCATGGTACATAATGCACTTTGTCAAGACAAACTCCTCAGACCAAACTTGCGTTCAAAGATGACATCAGGTTTAAAGACTTATGGACATCAAGACAAGAGCATATTCACCTGGTGACGAAAAGCAAATATTATCACTTTATAAAAAGGTTTTCTCTGAATCCCCCTCTATGGATGAATGGAACTGGCGGTTTCGAAAACATTTTTTGAATAATCAGTTTATACAGGTTGCCGAGCATGAAAACAGAATGATAGGCCAGTATGCACTTATGCCGATTCCTCTGCTGATAAATGCAAAGGCGAAGAATGGGGCCTTATCCCTTCATACAATGGTGGATCCAGATTATCGCGGCAAAGGCCTTTTTACTCTTTTGGCAAATGAGCTTTTTGAATCAGGGAACTGCACCAGTAACGCCACGCTGGCCATCGGCTTCCCTAATCAGAACTCTTATCCAGGATTTGTCAGAAAGCTGGGATGGCAACATATTGGTGACCTGGATCTCCTCATTCTTCCAGTGGACTTTCTTGAAACACTTAAAAGATACAAGCCAAACCTGATCAACAAGCCCTTTGTGAAACCCGCTCTAAAATATCTTGAAAAAATGCACACCCTGATCTGGAGATCTGAATTTAGAAACTCCAGGCTTCAGATTAACAAAGTTGTACGATTTGACAGCAAATTTGATGACTTATTTGCCCAATCCATGGAACAGTTCAAAGCCAATCGCTTAAATAAAACGTCGGAATATATGAACTGGCGCTACATTGACTGCCCAAATGTAGACTACCAATGCTATGAACTCTCTGAATCAGGTAATTTAACGTCCATGGTTGCGCTTTCCGTAAATAACAACAGAGGTGTCATCGTTGACGTCGTATCAGGCTCTTCAGCAGATTATCTGGACGCCATAAAGTTTGCGGTGGACGCGTTGAGAAAACAAAATGTAAACTATATTCTTGCTTGGCAAAATTCATACTACCATGCCCTCCCCCGGATTAATAAATTCGGATTTATTAAAGCACTTAAGGTTCCTATGATTATAAAAAATTTCACTGAGAATAATGCAGCCGTTGTTGATATCTCCAACTGGCACATTATGCCCGGAGACAATGATACCTACTGATTTGATGGCTCAATAATTTTTTCTATGCCGAGTTTAAACTTTTCTCCCTCAATTTCCGCATTATACTTTAAAGAAAGCTCCTTCGCCCTTTCCTTCAGCTTCGCAATTTCCGCATGACTCAGATCCTTTAGCTGTCTTGCCAAATTTTCGGCATCAAAACTATCTACAATAATGCCTGCACCAGAACCCATAAGAATATCAGCCATTTCTTCTGATGGCCCTATGGCCACCCCTAAACCTGCGTTAAGGTACTCGAAAAATTTATTTGGCAAAGCGTGGCGATAATTATCCGTAACCGGAGGAAGTAGGAATACACCAATATCATATTTTGAAAGTTCTGGGACAATCTCATCAAACTTGACAGGTTGTTTGAAGAGTATTCTCGGGCTGTTGCTTGCTCTCACCTTGAGCTCTTTTAGGTAAGCAGGGTCAGTAGGCATTAACAACAACGTCAAATGGAAATTCTCGGGCAAATATTCCATCAATTGAATCATTAATTCCAGATGACGTAATCTTTGAGCTCCTCCATGATGAACCAAACGGACGAAACCGTCCGACTGACTCGCCTCTTTCGCCTCTAATTTATAAAAAGACGGAGCATTTAAAATAATCATCGGCTCGGGCGCTCCAAGTTTCTTATATGCTCTCCCCACTCCATTTGAGACTGCTATGAATAAATCAACCTTGGGAATATATTTTCTGCTTAGCCATTTAAAAAAAGGATTGAATACCAAATGGTACTTCAGACCGCTGAACTGGCCCGGGTAATATTCATGAGAGTCGAAAACCACCTTTGCATTGGGCCAAACAGAATACACACTGGGCAAACTCACAAGATCATTGACTATTATCAAATCAAATGGCCCCAAAGACCCAAGTAAATCCCTCTGCCTTCTCGATGGCGCAAAAAAACTCAGAGCAATCTTATAAAATCCAATTATGGAAAAAACAGAAAACAACACCTTATCCAGAAGGCCAAAAGTTGAATCTGGGACTTTGAAAAAACTTTTCTCCCCCAGACCTGCTGCAGAAATTGCCACTACAGAAATCTCAAACTGACCATTCAGCCACTGAATCTGCCTTCTCACTCTAGGGTCGGACTCAAGCCAACTATTTGAAATAACCAAAAGCTTCTTTAATTTACTCATTCTACACCATTCGAGTATGGATTTTGAGCAAAGGCTTTCACCTCACTGAAAATAACCATTAGGTACACTGCATACGAAAGAAAATTAAGTGCCGCCAGCAACGATACCAATTCAAAAAACTCCAAAGCGTACAGGCTCCCCCCCAAAATAACACCTGCTGAAGCTCCCACTGTCGCAAAATCATATATGAACTTCTTCTTTTGCTTTTTCATCAATATTAATATCATTCCAAAGGGGGAGACAAGGAATGCACTGAACTGCCAAAAGCAAAGTACAGCAACCAAAGAGCCTCCTCCCGACCAGTCTTCACCAAATATTGGAACAAACAAAAACAGTGAGCATACCCCCAAAATCAGATAAATCCCTCCACCCAACCAAAAATCCCTGATCAGCCTTCTCAAAAACAGGTCTTTGACCTCCTCTGACTCAAGATCTCTAATCAGACTGCCAAATTCTCCCTGATATACGTCGGACCTGGCTCTGCCGAGATGCACCAGTGGCAATGAGGAAACCCTTAGGGACAAAGCAAAGAGCCCAGCAGACTCTACTCCATAAAAAGATGTCACGACATGTACAGGAAGCAATTGAGCAAGAGAATTTAAAAAAGTTGAGGCCTGACCATAAACAAGGATTTTCAGATTATCCAGCAGTACAGAAATAGCTCTTGTCAACTGTCCTGTTTTTTCGGGCAAACTTGAAATGGCTTTTCTAGAGGAAATCACTACTGAAATGAAGTCCCCCAAAATATCAGAAACTGCCAGAGAATTTGAACCCGCACTTAATAGGCCCAAGCCAATTTTTGAAGCTGAAGTGGAAATTGAATTTCCCACGGCAGAAAATGCAATCGTGTTGAACCCTTCAGCTCTTATCAAGGCATTTTTCAGACACCGTCCCACCCCCTGGACCAAAAGAGCCACGGGAAAAAGATAAATAAGAATAATTGGGATCTCTCCAAATGAATATATTTCGGAATTCTGCAACAAGAACAATATCAAAGAAAAAAATGCCGTCCCCATAAAAAGAATAGTGAAATTCAGTTTTAAAACGGGTCGCACCAGCTTTTCAGGCTCGGTCAGTATCAGTCTGTCCGCATGAAAAAAGACCAGGCTCAACGCAAAACCCAAAGACGAGGACCAAAGTGACAGCTCCCCAAAATCCCCTTTTGAGAAAATCCTCGTTATGATTGGTAGAAGAATAAAAGTCAGTCCCGTCCCCATGACAGTAGAGGATGTCAGCTTGGTAACAGGATTTAATAAGATGTTCTTCATCTAAGGTTTTTGTTGGCTTCCATATCAAACCACATGGCAAAAAACGTTGAATTCAAAGCCGTTGTTGTGGAAAACATCAGAGCCAATGAGGTCATTGGAGGAGCGTAACCTTCTAACCACCAAAGGTAAACCAAACGACCAAATAGCCATGTGCTTATTAAAGTCATGAAAAAACCTAAAAAGTAAAAACAGACCAGAATGTGAAAGTCCCTAAAGATATATTTCTCTTTCATCCGCCACAGGAACAGCCTGAGCAGCAAACGACTTATTGTAAACACTGCCTTTCTAACTTTTAGTTTGGATGTCTCACCCACATTGTAAACTGGCCTGGTGATTACATCTCTTACCTTGAACTTATAAACATTCAACCGAACAAGAAGATCATTGGGCTGACCATAGCGCTTATACATCTTGTCCCAATCAATGACATGCAGAGCTTCTTTGTTTATCGCAGTGTACCCAGTCTGAGAATCAGATATATGCCAATAGCCCGACGCAATTTTGGTGAGAAAAGATAGAATTGTATTTCCTATCAGCCTGATCTTGGGAATTTCCCGAATCGCACCTTCAGACAAAAGGCGATTCGCCTTGGAGTAATCCACTTCCCCGTCAGCCACTGGGTCAAGGATGGCGGGAAGATCTTTTGGATCCATTTGCCCGTCTCCAGCCATAACTACCGCTATATCCACATCATTGTCCCGACTCCACTTGTAACCAGAGGCGATGGCCCCCCCCACTCCCTGATTCACTTCATGAAAAATCACCCGAAGCCGGTCATGAGACTCTTTCAATGCCACCAAAACTTCGCGGGTTTTATCTGAAGAGCAATCATCAATGACAACAATATCGTCGACAATTGCAGGCATACTATCCACAACTTTGGTGATCTGTGTTTCTTCATTGTATGCTGGGACTACAACCGAAATGCGCTTTTCTTTATACAACAGGTAACTCTCAGTTAATGGGTTGCTGAAATGAGACCCGATTTATATCTTTTTTTTAATGATCTTTGAAGAGTTTAGCCCTGTTGGCAAGCCGCGTCCAAACCATGGTGTTGCGCCACGTTAGCCACTGGGAAAATTGCTCTCTCTCTCATTAAAGCACTAAAAATTGTCCACAGTATGAATGATTTCTACTATAAATACCAGACGACTTACCCGGAATAGTAGAGAGAAAATGTGCAGAGAGTTTAGTCAGGAAAAATGGAAAGAAATCGTATCAACAGCGATTAAAAATGGGTATCCGATTTATGGCGTCCAAAGCTGGATCAGGGACAACCCAAGTAAAGGTGTATTGATCCGTCATGATGTGGACCGGCGCCCCCATAATGCGCTTCATATGGCGAAAAATGAGGCTGAGCTGGGAGTCCGGACAACGTATTACTTCCGAGTTACCAAAGGCTCTTTTGACAAAGACATTATTCGCGAAATTCACGAATTGGGACATGAAATCGGGTACCATTATGAGGATCTGTCATTTGCCAACGGTAATATTGACAAGGCCTCCGAACTTTTCAAAAGGCACCTGGATCAGTTCAAGGAGATTTGTGAGGTCAAAACAATTGCAATGCATGGAAGGCCATTTTCCCCTCACAATAGCATTCACATGTGGAACACACTAAGCCTCGATTCCTATGGCATTGAAGGCGAAGCCTTACGATCCATTGATTACAGTGACAGTTTCTACTTTACCGACACTGGTAGGAGCTGGAGTGAAAATTCAGTGAATCTGAGAGACAGAGTGAAGGCGCTGAATCCTCCTGAAATAGCATCCTCAGATCAAATTATTGAATTTATAAATCAGGGACCTGCCAAGATATCCCTTTCTGCACACCCCGAGCGGTGGGATGATGGTCTGGCGCCCTGGCTTATTCAGTACAGCAAAGACAAGTTTATTAATTTAGCTAAAAGAGCAATTAGCATGCTCAGAAAAAGCAGGTAGTTATATGTGTGGAATTTTTGGAACTTTCGGGAATCAAAGTTCGCCTTTAAGTAGAAATGACCATAAGAATATTTTTGAAGAACTTTTCATGGAATCAAATATCCGAGGTGGAGAGGCCTCAGGTGTCGCAGCCATATATGACAATGAAGTCAATATCTTCAAACGAGCTGAAAGCCCTTCAAAGTTTCTGAAGAATAAAAAATACCGGCAGTTATGGAATAAATTTGATCAAGGGCCATATGGCATTATCGGCCACACGAGAATGGTGACAAATGGCGAACAAGGGCTGAATTCAAACAACCAGCC
This sequence comes from Bdellovibrionia bacterium, assembly GCA_030432925.1. Lineage (GTDB taxonomy): Bacteria > Bdellovibrionota > Bdellovibrionia > Bdellovibrionales > UBA1609 > JABSOQ01. The sequence goes on from JAUILT010000061.1 coordinate 12,891, forward strand.
AGTCTCTTCCGACGAAGTGGTAGCGATACACAATGGAATTGTGGTGAATGTTGATGACCTGTGGAAAGCTCATCCTGATTACAGTAAGAACACAGATGTTGATACCGAGGTCATTGTCAGGATTGTCACTGAAAGCCTGTATCAGGGCGCCTCGGTACAGCAGTCTGTGAACAAAGCATTCCGCGAGGTCTACGGAATGACCAACCTTTGCCTGTTGTTCTCAAAGTTTGACTCAGCAGTTTTGGCGACAAACAATGGATCGCTCTATTATTGCATCACAGATTCCAATTTGTTTTTTGCCTCTGAATATAGATTTTTACGTGAATCTCTTGAAAAAGTCAGTTCCGTTGGGGAGTTCAGAGCTGAAAAGCTCGAGCCTGGCACAGCTTTGCTTTTTAATCTGGGAACCTTTAAGCATACGATTTTCAACATTGAAACTGACTCCGCCCCTTCTGAAGACTCAAAAATCGAAGCACAGAAAGAAAAGAAGCGTAAAATATCTGACGAATCCGATGAGATCGCCTTTTGCAGAGACAACATGAAAAGATGTACAAAATGCATCCTGCCTGAGACTATGCCATTTATTGAATTTGATGAACACGGAGTTTGCAACTTCTGCCGCAACTACTCTCCAATACAGCTTAAAGGGCATGATGCGCTAGTTGAATTGGCACAGAGACACAAGAAAACTGACGGAAGTCCTGACTGTGTTGTGGCTTTCAGTGGCGGAAGAGACAGCTCATATGGTTTGCATTACCTGAAGAAAGAGCTGGGATTAAACCCCGTTGCATACACTTATGACTGGGGAATGGTTACTGATTTAGCTCGAAGAAACCAATCCCGTCTCTGCGGGAAACTTGGAGTTGAGCACATCCTCGTCTCTGCCGATATCAAAACCAAACGAAGTTATGTTCGAAAGAATTTACATGCGTGGCTCAAAGATCCTGACTTGGGAATGGTTCCAATTCTAATGGCCGGAGACAAACAGTACTTTTACTATGCCAACAGAGTTGCAAAAGACTTTAATACAGATCTGACTTTTTTCTGCGGAAACCCTATGGAAAAGACAAGTTTCAAATCCGGCTTTTGCGGAATTCCTGAAAATCAAACTTGGTACTACAACGTCTCGATTTTCCAAAAGTTCCGAATGGGATTCTATTATTTAAAACACTACCTGAGATCCCCCAGTTACTTTAATGCCTCACTCGTGGACACCCTTTTTGCTTACTACGCTTCTTATTTTCTGCCCCATAACTACGAGCTCTTTTTTGACTATCTGCCTTGGAATGAAGAACAGATAAACTCAACCTTGAAATCAGAATATGACTGGGAGTTCGCTGCGGATACCGATAACTCCTGGCGTATTGGCGATGGAACTGCTGCCTTTTATAATTATATATACTACACAATCGCTGGGTTTACTGAGTTCGATACATTTAAAAGCATACAAATCAGGGAAGAACTTATTGACCGGCAGTCAGCTCTTGATGAGGTCAGTATTGCCAATACGCCCCGTTTTGATTCCATCAGGGAATATGCTAGGGTTATAGGGTTTGATTTTGATTATGCTGTATCAAGAATCAGCTCTGTACCCAAACTCTACATGAAGAACTAGGAGTCAGTTTTGGACATACCTATAGTACATTTAGTGACCATTGGAATTCTCCCTGGTTTTTTGAAAAAAATTGTCTATAGATTAATGGGCGCTAAAATCGGGAAAAATGTGAAGCTGGGGCTTTTCACCATATTATCCAGCCCGAAAATTGAAATAGGCGACCACGCCAGAATCGGTCACTTTTCCATCATTAAAGTAAGAAAAAGCTTCAGGATTGGGAAAAGGTCCAAAATTGGCATGTTTGTCGTTATGGATACTGGATCGGTCGACATCGGAGACGATAGCATTGTGATGGAGCAAAATATCTTTGGGGGCATGCTTTCACCAAATTCAAAAGTGAGTATTGGTGACAGGGTAAAGATCTTTCCATTCTGTTTCTTCAATCCAACAGAGCCAATTATCATAGAGGACGATGTTGGGATTGGCGGAGCAAACTATCTTTTTACCCACGGAACCTGGTCGGATACAATCAACGGGTTTCCAGGTGGTTTTGGCCCCATCCGAATCAAAAAGGGTGCATGGCTTCAGTGGAGAATCTTTGTGGCGCCCAAAGTCACTATTGAAGAGGAAGCTATCATCTGTGCAGAATCAATGGTTACCAAAAGCGTCGATTCCAGAAACATGGTTGCCGGCGTTCCGGCAAAAGTGATCAAGACTTCAGAGAATCTTGTAAAAGATGTTAATGACGATCAAAGAAATGAAAAGCTGATTTCAATTTTTGAGGAATACTCCGAATTCCTGAATTACATAGATATTGAAAACCAGATTAATAGTTCCGTGAGCTCAAGCCTCATTCAGACATCAAGAGACCTGCCAGATATCCACTACTCACGCTCTATCCCGGACGATCTGAAACCCAAGTCTATCTATGTCTTTCTCGAAGCCCCTGATGAATCCCAAAAAACCAAATTGAAGCAGATAAAAAGCCCCTGGTTTTCCATCGACACCAAAGAGACACTATGGACCAAAAATAATCTTTGGCTTGAAACGAAAAATTATCTAAGCCGTTTTGGAGTCCGCTTCAAAGTAATAGATGAGCTGTAAGGCGCTCCTGAGATGTCCGACAAACAAAATCAATTAAAATCTGGCGAGCTTAAATCTGGCATTAGCTGGAATCTGGTGAGCTTCGGAGTAATTGCCATTTCTGGACTTTTAATGAACGGGCTCATTGGGAGGTTTTGGGGAGCATCAGTTCTTGGAGTCTTCAACCAGGCATTGGCAGTGTATATTGTGCTTTCTCAATTCTCAGTACTGGGGCTCCACTATTGGGTCCTGCATGATGTCTCATCAAAAAGCCATAATGAACGATCTTCTTCCAGCTTATTATCTGCTCTTATAATTGCCTTTGGTGTATCTGCTCTGCTTTCAATATGCGCTTACTTTGCAGCCCCTCTGATGACTCAGCTTTTGGGGAGCTCAGAGCTCGAAAATGCCTTTAAACTTGCATTCCCAGGCCTCGTGTTCTTCTCAGTCAACAAAGTCGCTCTTGCATACCTGAATGGACTCCGCAGAATGAAGTTATTCGCCATTTTAAGTGCTGCAAGGTATGTTTTAGTGGTCTCTATGATTGGGATATGGATTATAAATGAGATTGATCCATATACGGCTTCCGCCACTATCACATTAGCTGAAGTGATACTTTCATCGATAATAGTGTTTTTCCTCCCCTGGTCAGATCTGAAGACCTCTGGGTTACGGGGAATCTCATCCCGCGTTGGTGGATCTCTGAGATTTGGCTTTAAAGCCATGTGGAGTGGGACTATTGTTGAACTCAACTCTAAAGTGGACATTCTGGTGCTGGGCATTTTTCTCACAGATGCTAAAGTGGGAGTCTATTCCATTGCCGCTTTTTTGTTTGAGGGAATCTATCAATTGGCCGTAGCATTCAGGAATAACTACAACCCCCTGATTGGTGAATATTACGCTAAAGGAATGAACTCCGAATTGCTTGAACTTATTAAGGATGGCAAGAAAAAGTTTTTTCTGTTTTCCCTGGCGTGCGTCTCAATTGGTCTGGCCCTGTATTTCCCTGCCTGCAAGCTGATCCTTGGTCAGGAGTTTCTGAACAGCTTTCAGCCCTTTGCAATATTGATGGGAGGATTCTTGCTTGCTTCTCCATATATTCCCTTCAATATGTTTTTACTGCAGATCGGACAGCCCGCTTATCATAGCCTGTATTTTCTTAGCATTTTGGCTGCAAACACCGTTCTGAATTTTGCGCTGGTGCCAATAATGGGAACAAATGGGGCCGCGTTGGGAACAGCGGTTAGCCTGTTATACTCCGCTATATTTCTCAGATATATTGTCAGAAAACGAGCTAATATTTTAATCTGATTTTATTTTTATAAAATTAATGGGAATCAGTAGGCCAAATCACACCTTTTACACATCGGCATACGCTTTTTCTCTTTAATGAAACGTCTCCACTCTTTCATTTTTACTCCATTCCAAATTTCACTGAATCTTTGCTCCTTGATGTTTCCCAAAGATTCATTGTGGCAACGGGAGTAAGGAATGACGTTTCCATTCGCCAATATCTGAACAAAAAACCAACTCGCCATGCAGCGGCTATCTTTTGCCACAAACTCTTCCGGCTTTTGATAAAACTGAAAGAGCTTTTCTTTTGAAAAGTCCGGAAGGAACCTCACCCTCGGCTTATCTCTCAGCTCCTGAAATTGATCCCATAATTGATCCACATCAACAGCACGAGGGTTTATAAAGTCACTGTAGCAACTCTCGGTAACTCTAAATCTATCGCCATATTCAAAATTGTGCTCTTCCGCAGTTTTTCCACTTATAAACCATAAATAAGTGAAATTGAGGAAAGAAAAGGGATACTTTTCAATTTCATTATAAAATTTAATCAACTCTTTAAAATTTAGATTTGAAATAGTGCAATTCAGTATTATTTCGCTTTTTCGCCCCAACTTTTTACATGCGTCGTGGTAATTTTGAATTCCATCGACAGATCTCTTGTAGCTGTCTTTTCTCCCCCGGATCATATTGTGAACAGCAGCATGGCCGTCAATACTGATATTCAATCGTGTCAACCCCGCTTCAGCAAGCTTTTCAGCGAGTACAGGGAGCATGTACCCACCTGTAGTAATAGCTGTCTTCAAGCCTTTTTTAGTGCAATAATCCACAGCCTCAACAATTGGCTTATAAATTAAAGGTTCCGTGGAATTAAATGCTATAAACGGTTTGTCGTCTGCCACATCATCAACGACTTGCTTGAAAACTTCGATAGGAACATCGTGCTTTGATTGATCAATTCTCAAGTTTTTAAAAATGGGTAAGCTCACTAGGCCAGCCAATCCCAGTGGGATTAGAAAACGCACAAGAATTCCATTGCCAAAGCTAAAAAAAAGATTCACCGCCCAGCGCTTCGAGTTTTTATGCCAAGAGCTTTTATGGAATGGGATAACGAGGCCTAGGGTGAAAAATAAAATAAGGCCTGAAAGTGAAACTGCGCTACGTAAAAGATCTTGGTTTTCAAGAATCATAAACCCATGATAACATTTTTTTATTGAAAGAGAAAAGAGGCTGAGTGATGAAAATAGTCATGACCGGAAACCGAAATAAAGACCTTTGCGCAGAACTGGTAAAGTTATTTGAATCGAGGGGCCATGAATGTGTTTGTCTGAGTCGTGAAACGGGTTTTGACTTTGAAGAAAATCCCTATGGAACAATTGGTAAGGTCCTTGAAGTTGCCGATGATTGTGACATTTTCATA
>JAUILT010000062.1 GCA_030432925.1 Bdellovibrionia bacterium
AATGCATTGGCCCCGGAGATGAGGTCATCACTACAGCCTTTTCCTTTATTGCTACGGTCGAGACCATATGCCTGACTGGTGCCACTCCTAAAATGGTGGATATAGACCCCAAAACCTACAACATTGACGTAGAACAGATCAAAAAGGCCATCACTCCCAAAACTCGGGCCATTGTCCCCGTATCACTTTATGGTCAACCAGCTAATATGGATGAAATCAATGCCCTCGCAGAACAGCACAACCTATTTGTCATCGAAGATGCTGCCCAGAGTTTTGGCGGCACTTACAAGAGTAAAAAATCCTGTAACCTCTCTAACTGTGGTGTCACCAGCTTTTTTCCGGCCAAACCCCTGGGCTGTTACGGAGACGGTGGAGCCATTTTCACCAATGACGATAAACTTGCAGAATCCTGCCGACAACTGCTCTTCCACGGACAGACGGATCGCTACTACCATGAGAAGATTGGTATTAATGGCCGCATGGACACACTCCAATGCGCCATCCTGATTCCCAAACTGAAAAAGTTTCCTTGGGAGGTCGAACAACGTCAAAAACTAGCAGACAACTATATCCAGGCGCTTCAACCTCTGACAGACAAGGGTGTACAGCTGCCTTTTGTGGAGAACGACCGAACCTCAGCCTGGGCTCAATTTACCTTGAGAGTTTCTGATCGCCCTGTATTTCAAGAAGCCCTTAAAGCTAAAGGCATCCCCACGGCGGTCCACTATCCACGAACCATGGCAGATCAGCCAGCCTACAATAAACCGGAATTCATTGTTGGTGACCTCACCATTGCCCGAAAAGCAGCTGCTGAGGTTATCAGCTTGCCCATGCACCCTTATATGTCTGATAACGATTTCAAAAGCATCACTTCAGCAATTCTAGAGCACTTTCAGTAAGGGCCCCATGTGTGCCGGAGGAGTTGCTTACAAGCTCTTCTGAATCAGAAAACCTTTAAAGACCCAAATAGGACCTATCAATAAAAACTGAAGATCTTCCAGAAAGCTGGGCTTTTGACCTTCTACCTTGTGGCCATAAAACTGACCCATCCAGGCCACGACAAAAATAATCAGACTGATCTGCCAAAGCCACCCAGTAGCAGCCACCACAGCCACTGTTGCCAACAAAACTCCGGATACCACAGCCATTAAAAAAAATACTTTTGGGGCGATCAGAAAGTAAAATACCAGACATCCCAGGCAAAATAGTGTGGACCAGTTCAGGTAGGGAATTGAAATAAAAACCCCCGGCACAGGAATGGCCCACAAAAGTCCCAGTAAACTCCACATAATCAACGGCACACACACTTTGTGAATCTTCTGATTCAGAGGGTTTTTATGGTCCCTGCCATAGGCCGTCAACCACTCATTCAGAGTCTTCATTCTTACACCCCTCTCTGTCATCGGCGATGTTTACTCCGAGATGACATCCTGATGGCAAAAGCTTATCTTAGGAAGCATCTCTTCATCCAACCCAATCTTGAGAAAAAATTCAAGCTGAAAAAAAATCTAATGACTGCTAAAGGCCTCTTTGGGGACAGTTTCAAATTGACCATACTTTCCACAACTTTGAGAAGAATCCTCTGCTGAACGATAAAGGAGCTGCATCGCAATTTCTACCTGAGGTCCCTGAAAGTACTGAACTTGAATGGATTTACTTTCGCCCTCTTCAAAAGAAACCATGGTTTTTGCACAATCCCACCTAGGAGCATGAATACCGTCATTCTCAAGAATGACTTCTCCCCCCACTGTTACCCGCATCCCATCATCTGAGATCATAGCCAGTTGATACTCTCCTGCTGGCAAAGAAATTTCTCCAGATAGATCTAAAGAAAACCACTCAAAAAGCTCTTCCCCATCTTCTTTTTTAACGATTTCGCCATCCGGCAACCGAAAACCAGACTTCCAACTTCTGGGCGTCACATTAATGCTGGTCATTCTAATATTAACAGGCACAGAAACCCCGTAAACCCTATAGTCGTCCAGGCGAGCCTCACTAAGACTGTCTCCAAACAAGCCCATTCGAGCATGAGCTTGAGTCAAATAATACAACTGCCCTCTGAGCCCATCTCCAGAACCCGCATAACAGGTCTCTAAGGGATCCAAGGGATTACAAACTTCTTCTTGAGGGGGAGTCACTTCGACTTGAGACTCTTCTTCCCCTTCTTGAGGCTCTTCTTCCTCTTCTTGAAGTTCTTCTTCGAAGCTACTATCAGAGACTTCACCTTCTTGTTCTGTACCAATTGTAAAAACCTCTTCGCCTTCACTAGATACCTCTTTGCCACCTACAGTGGACTTGGAGTCAGCATCTTGAAAGGCCACCTCAGAGCAGTTCTGAAACATCAGCATCAGTCCACAAGTAATTAAAGATAAATATAAAGTGATAGATCTTGCTGTAGGCATATTTCCCCCCTGAAGGTTTTGCCATTCTTGCTATCTAAAAGCAAGTCAGGTGCCAAGGTCTTTGCCACTCTGATGGACTTGCAATAGAAAAGTTCTGGACAGTGATCAATAAATATACATCACTTTTTGAGAAGGCCAAATGGGCCTACGTTTCATTATGACACGTTTCAGAAGGTGCTATTTTATACCGATCTGATTTGAATTTCCCGGGTCGGTATAAAAACTCTTCTTTGTTTCCTAAGGTGGAGGGTGTTTCCATCTCATCAGACGGCTAGTAACGTAGATCGCTAGAGCCTTAAGTCCAAAACTGAAGTGCCATGTAGAACTCAATATTACCGACAATGCTTTGAAAATAGAAAAATTATCTTCTGGCCACTCTGTCCAGCTTTTCATTTTAATAACGTTGAAACTTCTCAACATCTGATCTTTAAATTCCAAAAACTGAAAGTAACGTTTCCAGTCAGAAAAATACTCCTCCAACTCTTCCTCGTTAGATGAAGTAAAATCATCCAAAACCAAAAATAGGTCATGCCTATGAGTTCGAGCTTTTTTTAAAGAAAATGAAAAACTAAAATTAGACTCTCTATACCTCAATAAAGGAGCCGTATGAAACAACACTGGCCCATATTTAGATAATGTCAACCACAAGCCCAAATCTGAACTTGACCTATACTTACTCCCTTCAAACCTCAATTGATAATCCTTGAATACTGATGTTCTGAAAAATGCAGTAGGGCAGGTGAAAATATTGCCGTACCGGATAGCCAGGCGAAGAACCTCAGGAAAAGTCAGTGAATTTCTCCAATGATCATCCAACTCTTCTGGTAAAAACCTCTCTCCCAATGACTGTCCTGCAAAGTCAATCCGATCAGCATGACAAAAGCTGACCGGAGACTTGAGTTCACTTTCCAGAGCCTGTAGCTGGACCTCCACAAACCGGGAGTCATAGATATCATCGGAATGACAAATACAAAAATAAGGAGCTTCAGCTCTTTCAATACAACGATTGAAATTTCCTTCCCCTCCCAGATTTTTTTCATTGATCACCAGACCTATTCCTTTGGTGGTATAAGGCTGAACTTTAGCCACTGTCTGATCCGTAGACTGGTTATCGAATACAATAATCCGACAGTTTTTATGGGTCTGACTCAACAGAGAGTTCAGTGTGTCCTCCACAGTAGCCTCATTATTGAATGTGGGAACCAAGAGGTCTACCCTGCAAGTCATATCTCAACTCTTCTCTTTATATAAGAAAAGGGAATAAAGATGTTTGGAATTAAATAAAAAGGCAAATAGATCAACCAAAATTTTGGATAATCGTAGTGAAAAAGTATAAGAACTTTGAAAAGGTTTAACGAAAACCCAAGACCATTTTTTTTTGCCGAAAAAAGGCGACGAAGAACATAGGAGTGCTGTGCATTCAACAAGCTTCTTATTATGTCATCTTCAAATCCAACCCCTAAAAATTCCCGAAATATTTTAATAGCTCCTTGTGGAACAGTTATTACGTCACTATTTACTTTTTCAAAATTTAGACTGCCTGAACGAATTTTTAAAGTGGGCTGACACTGTAAAAGCGCTTTCCCATGAACTAAAATCTTTAACATCATATATACGTGAATATATTGACTTCCAAAGCCCTGTTCTGGGTTTTCTTTCAACCAAGATGCTCTCCGAAAAGCCAAAGAGGATACTTGTCCAAATCTCCCTTTGGAGTTTTTTAAAAATTCATTTCCATCTATAATTTTACTATCCACTCTATCTGACATATCCAAAGAGTATTGCTTTACTTGTAAACTCTGATCATAAATATCAAAATTAGTAGCAATAACGTCAACTTCATCAGTATGATCTCGCAATGCCTCTACCAGCTGTTTCAACCCTCCTTTTAGAAAAGCATCGTCATCAGCTAATAATTTCACAAAGTCTCCCTTAGAGAATTGAAATAATTTATGAATATTTCTGTCGTAACCAATATTTTCTAAATTTCTTACTAACCTCCAATTAACTTTTTGTGACCCAAGTATCTCTTCAAGAATTGGCTGGATGTTTTGACTTGATCCGTTGTCAATGATTACAACCTCCACTAAGTCTTGATAATCATTTTCCAGTATCTCAGACTTTACAGAACTAATACAATCTGGCAGACACCAAATACCATTGCAAGTGGGAATCGCAATAGTCAAAAGTGGGGTATTCATAGATTTTCCTTGGTATAAAGATCAATAATCTTTTTTATACCTTTTTTAAAGTCAAACTCATGTTGCCAGCCGATATTTTGCAACTCTATATTTTCAGCATGCGAACTCATTATTTCGTCATCACGATATGGAAGGGCTCCATACACTATTTCTGTAGAGCTCTCAGAGTAAGATTTAATTTCATCTAAAAAATCTCTTAATGCAATAGCCTCTCCCGTTCCAATAGAGTATTCTCGATAATAGAAGTTCTCTCTTTTAGAAACTTTGAGAAGTAATAGATAGGCTGATACAACATCATCAACGTAAATAAAATCCCTTTTTTGATGCCCTTGGGTCACCTCAAACGTCGAAGCCTTTTCAACTGCCACCATTTGCATAGCCTTCTCAACGAACTTATTTGGACTATCCCAAGGACCATAAATGTGCTCTAAAACAGCATTTATAACTTTGATCTCTTTAGAAAAATATCGAAGCCATAAGTTAAAAGACTTCTTGGACAAAGAGTAATTAAGGAGATAGGAATAAGCCATATTCTCCTTATTAAAATAAGAATCCGTATTTATAAAAGTCTTAACGCCATTTTGAATACAGGATTCTATAAGAGCTATCGGAAACATTAGATTAGAGTTTAGAATCTCATAAGAAGACGTTCCTCCTCGACCGTATTCTACAGCTGTATGAATGACTTGCTCAATAGATGTCTGTGAAAAAAGCTCTGTAAAATCTAGGTTATCAATATCAAAAGCCTTAATGTGTTCCAACTCATTCTCTATTCTTCGACAATCTGAGGTTGATCTTTTAGCAATCACAACCTCATACTCCCCAGAGCTTAACAGAGCTTTTAAGAGGTGGCTTCCTAGAAATCCAGTAGCCCCGGTAAGCAAAACACCCGTTTTTTTTGAATTCATAACTGTCTCCAATTTATTTTTTTTAGGTGAAAGACGTAAACAAGTCCTACATAAATAGTCCCTCCTAGAAAAATCGCTAATATACAGAACTTCATATCTAGTCGACTTTTCCACCCCAGAAGCATTGTTAGCATAGGAAGACCTAAGACGCAGTACTTTCCTAAAACAAAAAAGTTCAAATGAGTTTTTAAAATCTTATTCATACGAAAGGCAATAAAGACTGTGCTCAGAATTGTCGTAAGCAAAAAAGATAAAGGAACACCATAATAAATCCACTCTGGTCTCTGTCCTACTAAAACTATTCCCCCAATACATAACCCGGCTGCTACCGCATAGGGAATAATAAGAGAGCTTGTGTCTTTTTCGGAGTGGGCTACCGTTGTAAAAATATTACCAATAGATCTAAATAATTGAACCCCAACACCTATGAAAATAAAGGTCCATGAATCTTGGTAAGTATCTCCTACTAAAATTCGACCAAGATATGGAGATACTCCAGCCAGAAAAAAAGCAGATAAAATATAGATAGGTACTGTATTGTAAAACAATTGATTCCACTGTTTTTGACGATGTTGCTTGTCTGATCCAACAATAGATTTAAAGAATACAGGACTAAAAACTTGAGTTGTTAAAGTCTCAATCGCGACCCCACACCTTTGAGCAACCAACAAACCTACACTAAACTTTCCCAGATATTCGAGACCAGCAATAACTTCAATCGGAAATCGATACCCCTCCACAAAAAGCCACATCAGCCCAGTGGCTAATAACAGCGGAGAGGTATACTTATAAACACCTTTAATACCAGGCTTAAAATTTAATAGGTCCTCCTGAATTTTAACTATGGATATCCTACCATTTTTGGAAAAGAATAACGCAAATGAAATTGGTACGAAGACAATATAAGATAAAGCTTGTCCTGCTATCCAGTGTAACGTATTCGGATACCCATTTGATACAATTAACCAGGCCATCAATAAAGCAAGTCCAAGGGAACAAACCGAGACTGATACAAAAGTTAGCTGGTTCCCAATAATATTCATCAGGTTTGCAAAGGTATTTACTGTAGACTGAGAAAGAAAAAAAAGAGCTACTACAAACGCTAACTTTGAATGCTCCTGGCTACCAAATAAATTAAATCCTCGAGAAAGGGAAAAAACCAATAAAAAACAGAGTAAAGAAGCTAATAAAAGATATAAAAAAAACCAAAAAAATCGAAGTGAGGCCAACCCCTCTGACTCCCATTCATTAATGTGCCGAGTCATATAAAGTCCAATAGGGTTGGAAAATGTGAGGCCAACATATCCTATCACTCCATAAATCAATGAAAAGACACCCATTTCAGCTGGTGGCAACCAGCTCGTAGCTACTTTTATTGCTGCCAATCCAATGACTGCCTGCAGGACTCTACCCATGCCAACAATTAGAAACCAACTTGTCAAAACTATGCGCTCTCCATAATCATAAGTGCCCCTGAACTACATAACTGACAATAGTTCTTGCAAAATGCTCCGCTGAAAAGGGGGCAACAAATTTAGATCTCAAAAACTCCTGTGCGGCTTCAAGATAACGCTCAAAAGTACTTTGATCCATATTTTTAAGGAACTCTGCCAGCTCCTCATGAGATTTAAAACTCCTGTAGTCCACAAAACATTCAGCAGGTATGCACTCAGCAATATCAGGGGCCCCCCAATACACCGGAACCACAGAAGCAAAAAAGCAATCAAAAATCTTTTCGGTAATGTAACCAGGAATATCCCGGGCATTTTCAAAGCATAAACTAAACCGAAAATGATTCATTCCAAGGATTTTCTCTTTTAACAGTCCCTCGTAACCCGGTGTTTTTTGTAACGGCAATAAAAACTCCAAGCGCAATTTCCGAAATGCTTTGAGTATTTTGGTATTAGACAAATAAAATCTCTCCCAGCCTGGTCCGTAGTAGGCAAACTCATGCCCCAGTAGTTTTTCCATATCTAAAATAGCTTTTTTTCGCGAACTGTAGAGCTGTTTGGGATGAGAAGACATTTTGTTCCCGGAAACCAACACCAACAGCCGCTTGTCTGTAAAGTAGCTATTGTTGGTCGGCTCAAGAATTTGATGGCAAAAATTAAGTTTGATATATTTTTTGCTATCCACTAGCTCAGGCTTCCAGGTAAAGACTTTTTCAAAGGCTCCATGCCTTGAAGTTTCATAGTTATCTGGACGCACCACCTCTGATTCCTGAAGAATCACCCAGGACCTTTTGGAACGAGGTGGAGATTTGGGCATATCAATGTAAATGGTGCCGTCTGAAGACTCAACGGGTGAGAGGTCCTGAGTGTTGAGATCATGGCCCAGCTGCTTTATCTCCTCTTTCAACTTTCTAAAAGAGTACAGATAATTATCCCGATTCAACGGGCTTTCAGGATCAAAGACCCGGTTGTTCTGATAGTCCTTTTGAACAAACAAGGTGAACTGCACGGATCAGATCTCCTCCAGAATATATTGCAATCGATGAAAGTAAGTGTGCCGGTCACGAGCATTCTCCCAAGCCTGTTTGCGAATAAGCTCTCTCGCCTCATTTTCTTTCAGGTAAAAATCGATCAACTGAATGGCTTCCCCCACATTTCTGAAACACACCACCTCTTTGCCAATCTCCAGATAGTCTTCCAAAGTAGGGACATATTCAGTGAGCTGAAACCCACCCATAAGATTGATTTCAAAATTCCGGGCTTTGATCTGACTCATGTTCTTTGAAGATTTCAGTGCGTGGGCCAGGGCCTTGGGGTGGGAGACTAGATATCGAATATCCCACTCAGTACTGTTAGACAGGTTTAAGTTGATCCGACTACTGCAAAAAACCCTTTGCATGTCTTCCAACGACAACAGGCCATTCTCCCAGCCAAATCCATAACAATCCACCTTCCACCCCTGTTTCCTCAACTGTTTGACAAACCAGGAGCGATAGGGGTGCACCTGGCCGATAAAGGAAACATCCCTCTTGTAGGGTACCTGTAGAAACTCATCTTTCACGGCAGGGATGCTGGCCCATTGGGAAGAAATAACATTCTTCACACCCAATTCATGATACCTGGGAATGGAGAATTTGTCCGTAGTAATACACCAAGTGAAATGAGGGGCATATTTTTTTGTGAAGGAATCAAACCTCCAGGTGTCATCACCAAACCAATTGATGGTTTTGTAACTACTCTTCAGCTGAATCAGAGTCTCTGGAAAAAACTGATCTCGAAACAACATAAAAAACACCAAATCCGGCTGCACCTGCTCTGCCTTTTCTAACAACTCTCGATTTAGGCGTGGCAAGTCCGATTGCAGCTCATCGTAGTAAAACTCCTCCACCTGATGTCCCAGTTGTATGAATGAGTTCTTGAATCCCATCTGACCAATCTGATTGGATCCCCGGCTTTTATCACCATAATCGTAAAAAATATCCACATACAATATTTTCAAAGCTGTAATTCCTCTCTGGCTTTTCCAATAGCTGATTCCGAAGTCATGACATCACTCAACCATTTACGACTCAACATCTCATAAGGATCTCCAAAATAACTGCTGGCCGGAGAGTTCCCTTCAATCAGAGATGCCCCTGGAAACAACCCCAAAGCTAACTGTCTCATGGAAACTGTGTTCCGACCCGTCACATTGACGGTTCCCATGAGCTCGGTACCATTTAACAACCAGAGACTGGTAGCTAGAGCCCACTCCGGCATCCAGATAAAACTTCTCAAAGTAGTTGGGGACTCAATGCGTATAGCCCCTTCTTGTTTTTGCTGGCGGATAAAATCTACAAAAGCATAGCGGGAACTTTTGCTGAATTGGGTTCCAAGGCCTGTAAATAAACGTCCCACACCAATAGTATGCCCTCTACCACGAAACTCCTCCACCACGACTTCTTCTTGCTGCTTGATTTTTCCGTATTCAGAATGGGCCGTGATCCCCTGCCCCGGAACCCATTGAGATTCATGGAATCCAGACTTGGGCATACCGCAGGCATCATACACAGCACCACTGCTAACAACGTAAGCCTTTGTGCCACCTTTTTCAAAGAACTGTTGTAAAACCCTTCTTAAGGCAGACTCCTGCCAATACCCTTCAAACTTCTTTCCCGATTGAGGAACACTTCCAGCACAATAAATCAGATACTCAGAAGTGGGAATTTTAAAATCGTCAGATGTCAGGTCCAGAGAAGCACATTGAACTCCAGGAAGAGTTGTATAATGACCCCAATCCCTACTTGTAGCAAAGACTTCAGAAAAGCGATGCAGCTGACAAACCACTTGCACAAACTCAAGCCCCACCCATCCACTGCCTCCGACAATCAAAAGCCGAGATTCATTGTCAGTTGATTTCGTTTCCATGGCTGCGTGACATCTCCAGAGGTTCGATCAACATATACTTTTGAAACTGCTCCCGATTCAACAATGGCAGCTGATCCTCAATGGGACGCCCCCAGCCAAGCTTGGGCTCCAGCTTTTCTGTGGGCTGGACATTCACATTCAGCATCAATGAACCACTTTGGCTCTCCAGAGAATTAAGAGCATTGGCAATCTGGCTGTCGTTTTCTACGTTCATACAAGCCACGCCATAGGCTTCGGCGATTTTTCTGAAATCAGGGCAGGAGTATCCCTCCCCCGTGGCAATATGCCGTCCATCCAGGTAAAGATCTTGGAATTGTTTGATAATTCCATAGCCTCGGTTATTCATTATGATCATGCGCACAGGAATGCCGTAATTTACCAGAGTCTGCAACTCCTGAATGTTGATCTGGAATCCACCATCACCAATGACACAGTACACAGGCCTTTTCTCAGCAAACCAGGCCCCAATGGCAGCAGGTAGGGCATATCCCATGGGTGAGTTGCCAAAGGCGCTTGTGACTCTTTGTCCTTTTTTGACCTTCAGCCCCTGCACCATCCATGTCAGTGTGGCACCAGTGTCGGCAATAACAAAGGCATCATCTTCTAACTTCTCAGATAACTGATCAAAGAAACGGTAAGGGTTTACTACTGATTTTTCCATCCGGCTTTTGTCATAAATTGGAAGTTCTGACTTCCACCGGGTTGTAGTTTCTAGCCACTCGCTGTGAGAATTCGTAGTCACTTTTGGCTGCTTGAGCAATTGCTCAATAAACTCTTTGGCATCGGTAGCTACTGGCATGTGCGCCTCTACCCGTTTTTTCTTCAACTCATTTTCATCCACATCCACGACAACTCGATAAGCCTCACGAGCAAAGCTCTGATACTTTCCTCCCGTTTGCCGAGAGTCCAGCCGTGATCCAATGCTCAGCAGGAAGTCTGCATTCTGAACGGCAAAGTTAGCCGCTCGAGCCCCATACACACCTATCTGACCAACATAATTAGGGTGATCCGCAGGAACCAAATCCAACCCGCTCCAAGATACTACCACAGGAACATTCAATGTTTTCAGCAGTTCCTCCACCAGGGCATCAGCTCCGGCGGCCCGCACACCGTATCCCAATACCAGTGTCGGACGCTTGGCTTTTTTGAGCTCTTCCATCCATGAAAAATCCAGATCCAAAGATTGGGTTTTAGAGGACGGAGGAACAAAGTCTTCAGTGGTTTCAAAATTAAAATCCACTGTCTGCACATTAAAAGGTACATCCACGAGAACTGGGCCAGGACGTCCTTCACGAGCTGTCCAGTAAGCTTCTTGAAGAACTTTTTTAAGATCCTCGGGACGATCTACTTTTTTGGAAAATTTAGTGATGCTGGAAACCATCTCCACGATTTCTGTTTCCTGAAAACCCATCTGACGGATTTTTAAATCCCCCTTCTGTTCAAAGGTGTTCACCTGACCGGTAATGTAAATAACAGGTATAGAATCAAACCATGCACAGGCAATACCGGTGATCAGGTTGGTCGCCCCCGGACCACTAGTAGCCACTGCAACACCCAGCCTCCCTTGACCGTTTCGTGAGTAACCATCAGCAGCCATAGCCCCGGCCTGCTCATGCTCCATGCAAACCACCTGATGACCGGTATGACGAGCCAAAGAATCAATCATGTGGGCACAAGCCCCTCCGGTAAGTACAAAGCTATGATCACTTCCCTGCTCGGTAACAAACTTGGCGATAAAATCACTGCCCTTCATTCACAACACTCCTGTGATATAGTCCTCAATCTGTTTTTGAGTGGTCACTTTTTGTTTTTTATACCAAGCCTCATACCACTCAACGGTCCGCTTCAGCCCCTCACTCAAAGCCCAGTGAGGCCTCCAACCCAAATCTGTCTGAGCCTTTGAGGTATCTAAAAATAAAAGTCCGGCCTCATGAGGACCTTCCTTTTTATCAGCCATTTCAAACTTCAGTTCTGGGCAATGACTTCGCACAGATTCCACTATGCTTCGCACAGAAACACAGTCTTTTTTATCAGGTCCAAAGTTCCAGCCAGTGGCCCACTTCCTATTTCCCTGCAACAGGCCTGAAGTCAATTTCAGATATCCATGAATGGCTTCCAATACATGTTGCCAGGGACGCACAGCCTCAGGGTTTCGGATCAGCACGGTCTCTCCCCGAAAGGCATTAGACAACAAATCTGGTAACAACCTGTCTCGAGACCAGTCCCCGCCACCAATCACATTTCCTGCCCGCACCGTAGCCAAAAGGAGATCACCGTCAGAAAAATAAGAACGGCGGTAACTGGCCGTCAGTATTTCCGCACAGCCCTTAGAGGAGCTATAGGGGTCATACCCACCCATAGCATCGGATTCCACATAACCATCGGTAGTCTCTTTGTTTTCATAACACTTGTCAGAGGTGATTATCAAACAGGCTTTTGTAGCTCCCACATCGCGCAGAGCTTGCAACAAGTGGAGTGTACCCATGACGTTAGTTTCATAGGTATAAACGGGATCGTCATAAGAGGGTCTCACAAGACTTTGAGCAGCCATGTGAAACACCACTTCTGGCTTCACTTCGTTCACAATATTTTTAAGGCCTTTACCATCGCGAATGTCATGGCGTATGTCTGAAAGAGAACTCCAGAAAATATGACTGAAGTGGTTAGGGTGAGTTTCCGGCTCCAAGGCCACGCCAAAAACCTGAGCCCCCATCATTTCCAACCACTGACTCAACCACACGCCCTTAAAACCAGTATGCCCAGTGACAAGAACCCGCTTACCATGAAACTGCCGACTCAAATGGTCCAAGGGATTTCCCCTTTTTGCCAGTGCTTCTCCAAAAGCTCTTTATCTCTGAGCGTATCCATACATTTCCAAAAACCCTTATGACGATAAGCCATTAATTGCCCCTCAGAAACCAAATCCTCCATGGGTTGTCTCTCAAAGACCGTGCAGTCGCCCTGCTTGATGTAATCAAAAACCTCGGAATTCAGCATAAAGAACCCCCCATTGATCCAGGCCCCCTCACCCTGAGGTTTTTCCAGAAAACTAGAAATGGCATCGTTGTTTCCAAATTCAATCACCCCAAAGCGCTCCTGAGGTTGAACCGCTGTCAGCGTCATGATCTTGCCGTGCTGTTCATGAAAACTCTTAAGGGCATTAAGATCCACATTGCTAACACCATCGCCGTAAGTGAGCATGAAGGGGCCATTTTCCAAATACTTTCTGGCACGCAAAACCCTCCCACCAGTCATGGTATCCAACCCCGTATCCACGAGAGTCACTTTCCAGTCTTCTGCCTCTCCATTGTGAAAGTTCATCTCACCGGTAGCGGTACTCACTGTAACATCACTTTTATGCAGGTAATAATTGGAGAAGTACTCCTTGATAAAATAACCTTTATAGCCCAACAGGATCACAAACTCATTGATTCCAAATTGTGAATAATGGCGCATGATGTGCCACAGAATGGGCTTGCCACCAACCTCCACCATGGGTTTAGGACGGAGAGTGGTTTCCTCACTCAACCGTGTTCCGTATCCTCCAGCAAGAATGACTGCTTTCATATTTTTCTCCTTAGGAGCCTTTCAGGCCTTTTGCAATGGTCTGGGCCATGTACTCTAGGTGCTGCTGTTCCAGCCCCGGCCAGACGCCCACCCAAAAGGTATTATTCATGATAAAGTCGGTGTTGGGAACTTCACCGATCACCCGTTTCTCAATATTTTTATAGGCCGGTTGGCGCAATAGGTTGCCTGCAAACAAAAGCCGTGTCCCCACGTTGTTATCTTCCAAAAACCCCACCAGTTCATTGCGACTGACAGAAGCCTTCTCTCTGACAGAAATGGGAAACCCAAACCAACTGGGTTTAGCACCAACTGTGGCCCGTGGCAGAATCAACTGGTCCTCGAAAGGCGCCAGTTGATTTTTTAGGAAGTCAAAGTTCTCGTTGCGACGCTCAATAAAGTGGGGCAGCTTTTTCAATTGGGAGCATCCCACGGCCGCCTGCATGTCACTCACCTTTAGGTTGTAACCAATGTGGGAATAAATGTATTTGTGATCATACCCTTCGGGCAACTCTCCTAGTTGCCATTGAAAGCGCTTTTCGCAGGTGTTGTCCCTGCCCGGAGCACACCAGCAATCCCGCCCCCAGTCTCTGAAGCTCTCAGCCAGTTTTTTCAACATGGGATGCCTCATCAAAACCGCACCGCCTTCACCCATGGTTATGTGATGAGCCGGATAAAAAGAGACTGTGGCAATGTCACCATATGTTCCTACCATTTGCCCTTCAAAATGAGCCCCAGTAGCATCACAGCAATCCTCCACTAGCCAGAGCTTGTTAGCCTTACAAAACTCCTGAACCGCTTTGGCATTGAACGCATTCCCTAAGGTATGAGCCAACATTACCGCTTTAGTCTTTGGACTCAATGCCTGCTCTAGCTGGGATACATCTAATTCATAGGTGCCCAACTCCACATCTAGAAATACTGGCACACATCCAAACTGAATAGCTGGGTTCACCGTGGTGGGAAACCCCGCCGCCACAGTGATAACCTCATCACCGGGCCTGATCGCTCGTGGCCCTAGGGCCGGAGAGGTCAGGGCATTGAACGCCACTAAGTTGGCAGAAGAGCCCGAGTTCACCAGTAGGCAGAATCGCTGCTCCATAAACTCAGCAAAGTCCCTTTCAAACTGCTTTGCAAATCGGCCCGCTGTCAACCACATATCAAGAGAGGCATCCACCAGGTTTTTGAGATCTTCCTCATCTAAAACCTTGCCTGAGACGGGCAGATAGTCTTTACCGGGAACTCTTTCTAGGTTGATTCCTGAGGCTTGAAAATAATCGCCAGCCTGAGAGAGAATTGAGTTTCGCATGGCGTCTAAAGGCATCGAGGCTCCTCTGTGAGAAATGTTAAAAACACCTATCACAGAGACCTCAAAAGAGCCAGCCTTTCTCCTCGATCTCCAGAGGAGATATCTTTGCTGACTGAGAGCCTATTTAAATTTGAACGATCGTTCAAAAAATCAATAGCCAGAACAAGTCCCCACAAAAACACCAACAGGTGCGTAACTTCTCCGTCGGTAAAATTACACTGGGTGAGCCCACCCATATGCAAAAATATTTGGGCAGCAAAAATTCCCTGACAAAGAGCTTTAAAAAACAACTGATGCTCTGGCAAATAACGGTACAATTGCCAGGATTTGATCATAAAGTATAAGCAAAACCCCAAGTAAAACAAAAACCCCATAGTTCCCGTTCCAGCAAGAATCTCTAAGTAGTTGTTATGGGCATGACTGACAATCGTCTCTCCTATCATTCCCATGTCCTGATAATACTGCAACAAATAGTCCTTATTGCGGGTCAACCCCACTCCGATCACTGGGTGGCTTTTGAATATCTGCCAATTTGCCTGCCACAATACAGTCCTAAGCCTGTTGCTTTCATTTTGAGAAACCGTTGTCAAAGTTCTAAATCTATCTCTGATTGTGGAGTTTGTCGCCGCCAGCGCACCTATCACAAGTAGCAACGATATCAAAGCTCCCAAGGCCCATTTTTTTTTCACCTGAAAAAACACAATTAACATGGCTGAAGCCCCTGCAAGCCAAGCCCCACGAGAAAGGCTGGTGATCAACCCTACTCCTGAGAACATTGTTGCCATAACCAGGAACCGGGTGATCACTGACCACCCCTGAGCCTTCACGTACTGTAGAGCCAGGGCCAAAAGTACCAACCAAACCATACCAATAGAATATGCAAACGTAAGAGGATGGTTGAAAAAACCACTGGCACGATAAAAACTACCAAAGGCAGCCAGGATATCCCGCTTCCTAGTAATATCTAAACCAAAAAGAAATTGCAAAAGTGAAACCAACCCCACAAGACAGATCACCATGCAAAAAAACTTCAGGTAATTTTCCCATTCGGGCTGCAGGTATTTTCGAAGAACGTAGGAATAGGCATACAATAATAGGATCCAGCGAGCCTCCCCCACCACATCCAACGGTTTGCTGGAAACCATCAATAGAGCTCCAAGCGTGACTGTCAAAAAGTAGCCCCAAACGGCCCATCCCACCGGGCTCTTTAACCGTTCCCACACAAAGCCAGAAGGCTGAGTTTTCAGGTCTCTACCAATATGAACCAAAGTGAGTAAAAAAAATGTCCAGGTGAATAGCTCCATAGCCGCCATAGAAGTCATAAAAGCAACGGGCAGCAAAAACAGCCAGATACGTGTGATCTTTTCCATAGACCCTTATGTTGGCCCCCCCGCCCCACAAAGTCTACCAATAAACGCCTCAGAATGACTCATACCAGAGCCTCAACAATCGTTTTTTTCATAAAAATTTCATATGTTTACTGGTTTATAATAGAATAAAGGCAGAGGGGATTTTCGTATCAAAAATGGAGTTATTGTGAAGAAGTCCATGCAATCACTGTCTATTTTTGCACTACTGCTATTGATTGTGGCGTTTCAAAATTGTCAGATGAATGCCCCGGGCTCCTCCTTTGAAACTCGCTCCAGCAAATCCCTGACCTCTACCGGCGGTCTCAATGGCAACGGCGGCGGTTACACCGGAAAAATAAACATTGCCGCTCCTTCTCAGATTTCTGATGGTCAACCTTATGTGGTAGTCATCGAAGGTGGAGCTCCTCCTTATAAACTCAGTTCTCCTGAAGGTCAGATTGAAATAGTCAATGTGTCTGGCAATGTCTACGAACTCAGAAACCGTTTTAGTCAGGCGGTCACCCGTTTTGATCTGGATGTGAGAGATTCATTGAGCAACACAGCCACCGCCACCATTGAGATCATTGCCAGCGATAACGTTTTTAATTACAGCCGAGCCACTTCCGGCTTTATTGCCAATAATAAAACCTACCTTTTTGACCACAATCTGCACATGGTGCTAGTTTTTGACACTGAGGGGATTCCTGTCACCACACTCAACCCCTTTGGGAATAGACAACTCTATTTTAGCTCCTTTGTAGATCTGGCTCATGATTCCCTGGGTAATATTTTTGTCCTCGAGCCTGAACAGGGAACATTGTCCTACTTTGATAGCAATCACCAATTCATCAAACAGATTGATTTCAACAGCCTGATTCCTGGCGTTGCCCTTGAGAGTATGACCGTTCACAATGATCAAATTTTTATTGTGGATGGCGGCAACAACAAGGTCCTTCCATTGAATGCTGATGGAAGCCCCACAGACCCATTGTTATTATCTGGAGTCACTTTTCAAAAAATCACCTCAGTGGCTTTTGACGATGCTCGACGCCGCATTTATGTCTCTGACGGCAAAGCCAAAAACATTAAGGTTTTTACTAATGGCTCCCTAACAGATACCATTACTGCCATTAACTGGTCGGGCCTTCGAAACCTGATGGGCCCTCAACGACTACAAACAGATACTCTCGGAAACCTTTATGTGATCGACCGCATCTGGCAGGAAGGCCAATATGTGAACAAGAATGGTAGCTATTGGGGAGAGGAGTGGACATGGAAGTTAAACCACTCCAGTGGATCCACCGCCAACGGCACCCATATCTTTAACCGCAGAATCAGTTATTGGCATAGTAAAACCGATTGCTTGACAGTCAAGCAAGATAAAATCACCTACTGTGACAATCAAAGATATTTCAAGATTATTGATAGCGACGGGCAAGAGATTGAGTACCTGCATCCCCATAGAAACGCCATAAGAACTGTCAATGAGCCTCAGGATATTATTGTAGATGATGAGGGAAACTACTTTGTCACTTCTAATTATAGCTACTTGGCTGCTATTAGCAAAGATCAAGAATTTATCTATCAAAAATTAGGCTGGGGCGATACTGATGACAAGATCAAAAATATTTCCGGGGTGGGGATTGCTGGAAATCTAATATTTGTTGGTGGTTATCATGAAAAAGTAATTAAAGTTTACAATAAATATGATCTCTCTTTTCAATTCAAGTTTTCACCAAAAGATGACTTCAATCGCTCTGTAACTCCAAATCACCTTTCCATTTATGATAATAAAATATTTATTAAAGCTGATGATTATAGTTACATCATTTATGACCTTAAAGGAAACCTCATTCGAGCCGTAGATCAAGTGAAGGAGCAAGGTGGATCTCTCAAAGGCCTTGGACAGCACCCGCAGCACGCCGTTGGCCACGTCGATCTTG
>JAUILT010000063.1 GCA_030432925.1 Bdellovibrionia bacterium
GTATTTTTTTGATTTCTCGTGAGGGCTTGTTTTCTATTTTTTGCAAAATTTGTTTCTTTTGTTCTGTGGACTTTGACTTCAGAGTGGCAAACGCCATGCTGAGGCCCGACGTGGTTAACTCTCCAGTAGGATTTGGGCTACTAACAAAAAAGGCCAGCTCGACCTTTCCGAGAAAAAAAGATCACTCCTATGGGGATCTATGAGCCTAACAATAGGAACGGAACAACAGTTTTGTGGTGGCGAGGCAAAGTGAATTTTTTAAGAAAAACCATCGTCAAAAGGTTTTTATTTTTTCTTTGTTTAATAACGCAAACTTTTCTATGCATGGAAATGAGAAATTATTCTTGCTAGGAATGGAGTCAATTCTAGGAGGTTTCTTTCCTCAAATTATCTCAGCAGAAAGTCCAAAAATGAGCAATTAAGGATTAGTCGCTAAAAGAAATTTATTAGACGATTTCATTTTTTATTATTTTCTCCAACAAACCAGGTGTCCAGATAAATTAGTATTAGCATTAACGTAAAAGCAATTGATCTAGGTAGGCTGGTGGATTGACATTTACCACCGGTTTCGCTGCAAATCATTTCTGGAAAAATAAATTGGCTTCCAAATGCCACCAAAAGAATACCTATCATTATGAGAGAAATGCGACTCATCGACTTATAACCACGCCAGTCTCCGGTCCAAACTCGATAACTTGCAAGAAATTTCCAAATTGGTAACCCTCCAGAAAAAACTACAATGTAACCATAAATATAAAGCACTTCGTAGTATGAGTTTTTGTTATTAATAGCGATCTCAATAGCTAAACCAATTAAAGGGACTAAAAAAAATATAGCAGCGAATCTTCCAAGTTTTTTGCTGGTCATATTCAAATGTTAGATTAGATTCGGTTTATGGTCCACGAACCTCCTTGGATACCATTTATACTGGACCTTTTGGTGGTAGTTCGTCTTACAAAGAAAGCCAGCGCCGCTAAAGTGAAATATATCCCATTGAAAATTGTCCTGTTTTCAGAAATCAAATTCTAGGAGAGGTTTTTTTCTTCTCTCTCTAGGTAACCCTCACTTCAGTGAGATCAAACATATGAATGGTCTTATGATGCTCGGCACAGACGAGCACTAAGTTGTCGAGTGAATGACTCCCTCCTTGAGAGACGGGTTGCTTATGGTGAACTTCTAAGTACCTCGTGTTTTTACAACGTTTTCCATGCCGATGAAAACGGCATTGCCCACGATCACGAAGCCAAACATGGTGCTTGGTTGCAGCTGGAAGAGAAGGCCTCCGGGTTCGACGCCTCTTTTTGGCAGGGGATCGCTCGTCTTGAGACGAGTCGGAGGTCCTTGCCTCAGTTGCTGAACCTCGGAGCTGGGCTCGTTGGGCTTTTTTTATAGGGTCGTGCTTTTTTAAATACTCATCACACATTTTATCAAGAGCCTCATTGATACTGGTTTTTTTGTGGGACTTGCTCGATAAAAGCTCCATCACCCGCCGTAACTTCGTCTCCACGGATGCATCTAGTGTGGCCTGAAGTTGAGATTGGGATTGAGAAATTATTTGCAAGTGATCCCGAACTGGGGGAAGCGGTTGTTTTCGCCGGACAGCCAACTCCAGATCTTTTTGACTTCCATTTTCTGCCAACTGAATCCAGTCCGTTTTATTCTCAGAGTTAATCACTGAGCTCATCTTGCGGGCCTTGCTGACGGTGATGCGTCGGTCCTCAAGAGCGACCATGAGCTCTGGGATTTCCACACACTTTCTAGCCACAGTGATGTAATTATAACTTTGATGTTCGGTCAGCTGTAGGGACTCCACACAAAATTGAAAAAGCGAGTTGTGCCCCGTAGCTCGATAAGCCTTGGTTTCATCTAGCCGTTGCAACACTTCAATCAGTTGTGTTTCTTTTTGGCGGAACTCTTGAGCAATATCGTGAGCTTTATTGATAAGGTTGCGAATATTTTTAAAGCCCCACAAGATTTATTGATAGCCTGAGCTCTTTCAAAAAATCTTATACGAAAAACAAGTATAAAATATTATTCTTTTTTGAAATGCGACCCATGGATTTGATGTATTCCCAGCTCAATCCATTCTTGAGATTCAAAAGTTCTATATTTCCATACTTGGAAAGTCTTGCTTTAACTTTGCCCCTTTCATTTGGTTGTAGGCTGAGAATAAGATTTGGAGATTTTCTGGCTCAACAACTCTGTCCTCTGGCCACAGTTCCCTTTCCCTAAATTCATTGGCTGTGAAATATGAACAGTCATAGCGACAAATTTCTGGATAAAAAAAACCTCACTCTTGGGGGGAGTGAGGTGAAGAATGAGGAACCACAGGAAAATCATGCAGCGATTGATTGGGGGGCAAACGGCTGCATCGGCATCTAAGGAGGGTAAAATGGGGGTCATACGACCTTAAATGCCAAACCTGTTACCACTTTACTAATACACGGATCGTGCCAGCTCAGAACCAACGAAACCCTATCTACTTTTTTGACAGTCCCTATTCGGACTTTTCACATCTTTATATTTTTTTAAAAAAATTAAGTGGTTTCATGCAGTTAAATATGTGTCTACTCGTTAGACAGCCGTTCATTCAGTGTACTCCTATTGGACAGGGGGCTTCCCGGTAGAAAAACTCTGTGTCAAATATCAGTACATAGATGCCAAGCTCTCCAAATAAAGGATTCTCTTAGTTATCAAGGCTTTAACTGATAGTATGGAAAAGTTGCCACTCCCCTAAAATTAATACCTGCCCAAAAAAAATGCAGATCAATTTGTTTACTGTAAAGGCATTCATCGGTATTGATTGCGCCAACACACTCTTTCACAGGGGAAAATCTCAAATGACTCAAATTCTACTTCGAGCGCTGGCTGGACTCATAATGCTAAGCTCCACACACTCCAAAGCCAGCACTCCAATGACAATAGAGGAATATAACAATCAACTGCCTTATTGGGGTGTCAGTTGGGCCCCTGTTTCAGGACATATCAATGGGTATCACCCCTCATTTTATACGGGCTTTGCTCCTCGATCTCAAAATACAGAGCACATTCACCTACGCACCTCTCGAGGCAACCAAACCAGAGTGTCTGTCATTTTAAATGATGAAACTCTGAAGGACTACCTTTATGATCTCAAAGCTCGATATCGTTTCTATAAACTTGTCAGCTCTGAGGCTCATGGTGCCAAGCCTATTGTAAAACCCATATCTCAATCCGCACCGCAGCTGGAATCTTTTTTCCAGATCTTAGAGTCTCCGGCCTATTCAATTTTAGATTTTCTTTCTAAAGATTTTATTTCTGAAGAAGAGCTCTACACTCAGGCGCTGAACACAGTCAGCCAGCTGAACCCTGGACGAGTGTTTCAAATTGAAATAGACCTAAGGCAATCTTTTCTAGAGTGGCAAAATCAAATCATTACTTATGACCTAAATCCATCGGACAAAGAAGATCAGATTGTATTAATCAATGCCCTTGTTTGGGGGAGAATCAACTACACAGACACTCCTGACCCTGAAACAATTGAAGTTCTTCAAAGAGCTGTGGATCTTGCTAAGGCTTCTCCTGCTGAACCAGCGTTTCTAACTAGTGCTCTAGAGCTTCTGCAACGAGTGGCAGGTAACAAATACAGATTCCGAATTTATAAAAATAATAATTGGAGAACAGCTCTCGATTGCGCAGACCCAGTGAGCGGACCTTGTACATTGGCTTACCCTGAGTTTACGGCAATATACCCTACAGGATCCCTAAAGTCATTTACCAGAGATAGCTATGGCAACCGCATTCCACAATTTGCCACTCCGGGGCTGTGGAACTTTGTAGACTCTGGAGGTCGTGATGACGTTGATAATATCCGATCCGAGTCTTACTATGGCTGGGCTCCAAAAATGGACTATGAAGCTATTGGCAATGGGTTTCATAACCCTGCCGTTAGATTTCACGGTGTTTCAAGTCGATTCAAAAAACAGCTGGATATTCCTAAAAGCCATAACACGCTTTGGGCCGTTAAGCGCGGCGGTGTTTCAAGCGGGTGCCTGAGGCTTCCGTTAGGTCATGTTTGGGAGTTGAGGCATATCTTTCCGGTACAAAATGAACTCATAAAAAATGTGTATTTTTTTGGAAACACTCCTAAAGATTTTGACCTCTATGACGTCAATGGAGATGGTCAATTGCAAGTCATGGGCGTTGAATACATGATCTCTTATGATCTTCAAGGAGCTAATTCATTGGCAAAAAGAGAGGGAAAAGACCTTGAAGTCGAAACCTCTGATAAATTAGCATTCTATAGTAAGCTCTATGGCTCCAAAAATGTATTTGAGTTTTCCAGTGAAAATTATGTTTTCACTTCACCTTCTGTCGCCTTTCCCTCTTGGATGGACTATCAACGAAAAGGGGTACAAACTCACCTCACGCTGCTTGGTACCTACCCTCTTTATGAGCAGACCTATGAAAAGGACAAGGTGCAATTTTATGTCCCTATCTCTAAGCAGGGAATGAGTGGAGGAAAGCACCATTCATCTTTAGGAAAAAGAATTATCCGACTTATGGGCCGAGTTCGTGGCTGTGCCCCAACATCCAATAAAGAAGCCTGCGGCGAAGCCCAGTTTCAAAGAGAGGCCCATACGCTGTATCAAGAAATCAGCAGAATCACAGGGAGGCAATATGAGTAAATGGATTATTTCTCTACTAACCATTTTTTACTTCAACGCTCATGCCGACTTGGCTTCAGACTTTAATGCGCTCAACAATATAGAAAAAGGACCTTTTTCTCTGAATTACCTACAAGGGCCTTTAAAAAGAACCACAATCAAAAGCGGCCAATATCCTTCGAAGGTTTTATTTCAAGCAGCCTTCAGAAATGAGACGGCCCGTGTTCTATCTGAAGGCCACGAGTTCTACGTAGGAAACTTATTCACCACAAATTACTATGAACTTCTTGGTGAATTTGGATTTTCTAATGCCTACGGAAGTCACCCACTCAAACATGAGAAGCTCTATAGCAATTCTGCAGCGGCTATGAAGAAAGCCACCAAAATGGCCCGTCACTGGGTTTTAGAGAGGCACTATATTCATGAGCTTCCCAACTCAAAAATTGCCAGAGCCTTTAGACTCAGAGGTATTTCTGGTGCAGAATTTGAGACAAAGTACGCTCGCTACTTCTTTGAATTTTATCTTTCTTCCATGACAGATGACTTTCAATACTTAGTGGCCAGCCTTCTTGTGCAGGACAGCCCTGTTGTGGATAGCTCTGGATTAAAATCAGCCAGAAGTGTGATTGCCAAGATATATGATGATTACTCTGGAAAATATGGCAGCCGTAATTCAACAATCCGACGCATCTATAAAATCCGTAACACAATTCATAATCAGGTCTCTCCGGAAGCGATCAAGATGATTGATCAATTATTGGCTGACCAGCCTCAACTGAAGCGTGACCGACGTTTTGGTCAAGTCAGAGATAACCTAATTGCCTATTTCTCGTTCAGTATTGATACCGTCCGTAAAATGGCTGGAGACTTGGACCTTAGCTCATTAAAATCTGCGGCCACCAACGTAAAAAGCAGTGGATCCTCGCCTGATAGCCTTTTAAATCTATCCCTAGCCTTAGCTCATCTTAAAACTGATTTGGTTTATAATAAATCATTACCCAAAGAGAAAATGGCCTCCAGCCTCGCTTTGATTGCAAAAACCAATGGTTATCTCAATCGAGAACTCTCAAAAGGACAAGGGTTAGGCTCTAAAGCTTATATTGAAGCCCTATGCAATGTTATTTATTCTGAGGGCTTTCTCATCAAAGATAATTGGGAGTATTACAGGCAATCTATCAGTGAAGCTGATGAATCTACGGCTAAATCTCTTCTAGCAGAAATTATTTCAGTGACAACAGACACTCTTTTTTATGCATTTGAACCAGCTCTCAATCAATGGATCTCTGTTGAACCAAAAATGAGTGGGTTCAGTGACAATGTCATTAAATCCAGTGCCATTAATGCCGCTGCCAAAAACTTATAAGGAAAAGGTTCATGAAAAAAATTGCCTTCTTTATTTTATTTTTCACGATCTTCCTATTAACAACAAAGGCTCTTGCTGACGCCAAAGTTATGAATCCTGGGCTTACCTATGGGCAGTTAGTTGTCTTGTCTTCTGAAGATGTCATGGAAAAGACCCCAAAGTTTAAATCTCTTTACGCTCTATCGATCCCTGTTTTTGCAGAGCTTCCAATGGAGCTTGCTGTTGTTGCTGGAGCAATTACGCTAAAGCAACAAAACCTTTTGTCTCATGTGCAAATTAAATCCATGGCCAGAAAGACACCCAATCTGGATATATCTGACCTTGAAAATGGAATAAATAACCCTCTATTTAATGGTCTCAGTGATGGCGACTGGGTTCGGATGGAGTTAAAGACTGATGGAACAATTTTTTTGAGCGCATCCAGTGAACAAGAAGCTAATGAGTATGCACGTTCAAAAAAAGTAGAGAAAATTGATCTCCAAGCAGATATGAGTGAGACTACTATTTTTCGTACATCTGATATTGGTTGGCAGAACTTTGATTCTGTAGGTTCAAAAGCCGCTAACTATGCAGAGCTTGCAAAAGCTTTGAATACGCCAGAAAAAACGATTGTTAGAGAAGGATTCGCAATTCCATTTTTCTACTACCAACAATTTATTAATGATAATCCCATAATTGCTGAAACCATTCAGAAATCACTCAGAGATCCATTAATGAAAAAATTAAGCGCTGTCTCCTATAGAGAAAATAAACTTAAGATTATTCAGGATCTATTTTATTCAGAAGCCAGCAAAATTAATCCTCAGCTTGTTGATGCACTCCTGGAGAAGTTTAACACTGTCCGTGATGCAGATTCTATTGCTATGAGAATGAAGTTAAGAAGCTCCACCAATGCAGAAGACTTGCCTAACTTCAACGGAGCTGGACTTTACTCTTCGGAGTCCTACAAGCCTGTCAAAAAAAATAAAGAAAGATCAAGTCAGCAGAAAAAAGAAAAAATTATTGAGGCTCTTAAAACGGTATGGGCTTCTGTATGGAACTTGAGAGCCTATGAGGAAAGAATGCACTTTGGTATTCCCCATAAAGATGTCAAAATGGGAATTCAAGTGAATCCCTCATTCTCCAAAGAAGATGTTGATGGTGTGATTGTAACACTGAACGCTGCGAATGATCCTCGCGCTGTTGGAGATGGCGTCTATATTGAAGCCCAAAGAGGTGATAACTACAGTGTCGCTAATCCTATTTCTGGAATCCAACCCGATAGAATTTTTGTTGCTGTGGACTCAGAAAATCCTCTAGATAAGAGTTCTTATAACATTGTTGTTCTTCAACACTCTAACATCGCCAATGACAATGAAACTATTTTGCAAGATCCCAACCCTGAGTTAACAATGTCTACAGATGAGATCAAAGAGCTTACATACCAATGTTTAAAAGCCGAAAACCACTTTCGCCCTCTACTTGGTAACAATGCCCCCGATTTCTCTCTAGATCTGGAGTTCAAGGTAATGAAGGATTTCAGTGGTGTGCGAAATATTTATTTAAAACAGGCCAGGCCTTATATTCACTGATCCTCAACTAAGATCCTAGAAGCGGTCTCAAATACTAAAATTATTATTTATAGAAGCTATCAGAAAAAGGACCATTGACTATGGTCCTTTTTTTTAAAGTCTCTTGCGACCTATGTCTAAAAAGCTTTTGGTATTTTTGAGTCTTTAATCCAATCAAAATAATATTTTTTTAAGAGTTCACTTTATCTGCATCACTCAAGGAGGAGTCGTATGCCTTTACTCAAGGGATTGACCTTATTGGTCTCTGTTTTTTTATTTATTATTGGCACTCCCCTACAAGCAGCCCTTCCCTCTAACCCAGTAACAGATCCTAACTTTATGAAGCTCCCTGATGGAACCAACCTCAACAAAATCAAAGTTCGAGGCTCTTCGCTGTACCTCACTCGAGGCACCGGAGATGCTTTTTCCTCTTCGGTGCAAAAGAAGTTCGAGGATCTTTATACTGAATCCCGATCTAACCCCAATGCTTCTTTTCAGTGGGTTCTAATGAACCTAGATACACATCAAATTATTGATCAAAGTCTTAGCTCTCAAAGAAAATTCTTTGGCGCCTCTGTCTCCAAAGTTTTTGTCAGTGGAGCTCTTTTAGATTGGCAGAATGGACAACTAAATTCCTCACAAAAACAACTCATGGCAGATATGCTCGTGGTTTCTTCAAACTCAGCATGGACCCGTTTACAAAAGCAAATTGGCGATGGAGTCTCTAATAAAGGAAGAGAACGTATACATGCTTTCACGCAAAGAATGGGCTATGAGAGGACTCGAGGCTTTCAGGGTTGGTGGAATGACTTTCATGGAAATGAATTAACGGCATTTGAGTTGGCTGAGTTTCTTTATGACACTTATTGGGGACATTATCCTGGTGCCGAATTCAACTGGAAAATCATGCACACTTCAAGAACTGGAAGCCAGAGGGCCAAAAAATATCTTCCTGAAAGCATCTATGTAGGAGGAAAGACTGGTACCTATCATGGACAAACTGTAGACCCCGAGACCGGAAAAAGTAAATTCCCAGATGGAAGCCCTTACCAAGTACGAATGAATTCCCACGCAATTGTTTTTTATTCTGAAGGTCAGCAATATGCATTAACAGTGCTGGCTGACACAGGAACCAACTCCACTGCCGCGGCATTGGCTGGGGGTCTTTACAGGCGCTATATAGCTGATATTCCTTAGAGAATAGACACCCATTGCACTTCTTCTTCAGTGACATGTAAAACGCCTGGCTCCAACAACCATGTACCTAGGTTTATGGCTCTAAAGCCTTTGGCCCGATAATCATCCCGAATATGAACGTGGCCATAGATGAGAAGATCAAATGGCATTTCTGTATAGGCTCGCTCAGCATGCTCATGAAGCTTCCTACGGGCTGTTATCTCATCAATGGTTTTGCTCTTGCTGGTATAGGCGCGACTCCTGACGCTGGCTTTTTCGCCTATAGCATTCACCACAGACCCAGGAAGGCGATAGGAAAGAAGTTTTAATGGTGGCGTTCTTAAAAACCACCTTAAAAACCTATAACCTTTATCCTCCGGATCTGATTGATCTCCATGTTCCACCCGGATTGTCTGACCACCCAAATAAAAATACTCCGGACCCATGTGTACTACTACTCCCAGTTCACCACTGAAGTAGCGGGATAAGTGAAGATCGTGATTGCCCTCAAAGTAGTGAACTTCCACGCCTTCCGATACCAGTCGTTTAACTTCTAAAACAATGGGCCCAAATTTTTTGACAAAGTAGAAGTGATCCCCCACCCAGAGATCAAAGATATCTCCAACTAAAAAGAGCTGGGTACAGGCCCTATCCCTTCCCAATGATGATAAAAAGGCCAGGAACTTCCCGGCCTTCTCATCTTGCATATCTGCTATGTGAATATCAGAAACAAACCAAGCCTGAGTCATCAATCTCTGGAGTCCGTAGACTCCCCATCTTCCGGCCTACGGCGACGCAGGTAAGAAGGTACCTCTAAATTATTAGCATCAAAAGGTGACTTCACAATCTCTTCGGCCATCCTGCGAGCAGAGCTAAGTGCTTCTTCATCAGCCTCCACATTCATTGATAACTGCTGAGGTGTTGAATCAATGCTAGCTTGTTGACTCTCTCGGTAAGCTCTCGCCTTGGCGAGAAGAATATCTCTTGGCAATGGCTTAGAAGCAGCTTGTGTTTTTTCTTCTTCTGGAAGTGGACTTAAAGCTTCAGAATCGTCAGTATCACTTATAGGGGGTGCAGAGATTTCCACTTCAGAGCGGGAGTGGTGGGGCCTCTCTGGTGGGTTCACATTTTCTACAGCACTCATAGTTTTGGCAATACTCTCAGCCATCTTTATAAGGTCTGGAGCCGACGGCTGTCCTCCCTGACTGCTCATAGCCATTTGGGCCTCAGCCATAGCCTGAAGCTTTGAAATCTGACTGTTGACCATATCTCGGTCCCCTTCACCAAAGCCAGTGGCAATGACAGTCACACTCACGTTTTCACCCATTTCCTCATCAATAACAGCACCAAAAATAATTTCTGCATCGTCATGAGCTGCTTCAGTGATGAGCGTTGATGCCTCATTGACTTCCCAAAGTGTTAAGTCCGAGCCCCCCGTCACATTGATGATAATTCCCGTAGCTCCATCAATCGAAATATTCTCCAGTAACGGTGAAGAGATGGCCTGAGTCGCGGCCTCTACGGCACGGCTTTCTCCAGCAGCCAAACCAGAACCCATAATAGCCATACCTTTTGCTGCCATCACTGTGCGAATATCAGCAAAGTCGAGATTGATCAGCCCACGAATATTAATTAAATCAGAGATTCCTTTTACTGCATGAAGTAAAACCTGATCGGCTTTCTTGAAAGTCTCAAGAAGAGGAGTTTTTTCGCTGGAAACAGAAAGTAACTTTTGGTTGGGAATCACGATCAGGGTATCTACATTTTCTTTCAGCTCCTGGATCCCACAATCAGCATGACGCTTTCTCTTTTTGCCTTCAAAAATGAAAGGTCGAGTCACAACACCAATGGTCAAAGCCCCCAGCTCTCTAGCAATCTTTGCTACAACAGGTGCTCCGCCAGTTCCCGTTCCACCGCCCATTCCGGCAGTGACAAAGACCATATCAGCACCTTCAAGCTTGGCTACAATATCATTGTAGGACTCTATGGCGGCCCGTTTTCCAATTTCAGGATTTGCTCCAGCTCCCAACCCTTTGGTGAGCTCCTGCCCCAGTTGAATCTTTCCGTCGGCCTTATTGCTCGCCAGAGCCTGTCTGTCGGTGTTAGCCACCACAAACTCCACTCCGGAAAGACCTCCTTCGATCATCGTTTGAACTGCGTTACTCCCGCCGCCTCCGATACCAATGACTTTTATATTTGCACCAAAGTTGGCATTTTCTTCCAGTTCGAACATATTTCCTCCCATAGAAATAAAATCGTTACCCAAACAATTCCTTGATTCGGTGAGCCCAGTTGGAAAACACCGATCCTTTTATGGGTGCGATGCTCTTGGTCTCTCGCTGTCTCGTCATTCCATATTTCATTAACCCAACACAGGTGGAGTAAGCTGGACTCTTTACCACATCAGTAAGACCTCCAGTTCGTTCAGGCACTCCTTTTCTAACAGGCACGTCAAAAACAAAGTCTCCCATTTCTACCAAGCCCTGCAACTGACTGGCTCCACCGGTAAGAACAATACCTGAACCCAGTTCTTTCATGAGGTCCGAGGCTTCCAGGTCTTCTCTGATAAACTTTAGAGTTTCATCAGCCCGGGCTTCAAGAACCTCACACAAGTCCTTTCGAGAAATGGTTCGAGACTGTCGTCCACCGACACTTTCCACCTCCATGGCATCCTCTTCATTCACCATATCGGGAAGTGCACATCCAAATTTCTTCTTTAAAACTTCCGCATTATTTTGTGTGGTTCTAAGCCCCATGGCCACATCATGAGTGAAATTATTGCCTCCCACCGGAATCACATTCGTGTGAATGACTGATCCTTGGGCAAAAGTAATTAGGTCACAGGTGCCTCCACCCATATCCACAACCGTCACTCCCAAGTTTTTTTCGTCTGCACTCAATACCGCCAAGGCTGAGGCCAACTGCTCTAACACCAGCCCCTCCACCTGAAGACCAGCCCGGTCAGCACAACGAATAGCGTTTTGGACGGCAGAATTACTGCCGGTCACAATGTGAACAGAGCACTCCAGTCGGACCCCCGACATCCCAATGGGATCATTAATACCTTCCTGAGAGTCAATCTTAAACTCTTTGGGCAAAACATGAAGAACCTGTCGGTCATTGGCAATACGAACGGCCTTGGCAGCCTCGATCACCCGCTCCATGTCTTCATTACTGACTTCCTTGTTCTTGATGGCTACCATCCCTTGAGAGTCAAAGGACTCTATATGAGCCCCTCCAATGGCTAACCATACCGCAGGCATAGGAACGCCTGCCATCAGCTCAGCCTCTTCTTTGGCTTTTGTAATCGCCTCAGAAACAGCTTCAATATTAACGACCACTCCCTGACGCATTCCCGTGTTTGGAGAGTGACCAACGCCAATGATGTTGATTCCGTCTTCGCCTATGGAGCCAATTGTGCATGTGACTTTTGTGGTACCAATATCCAGTCCAGCTAGAACTTGGTTGCGCTTAAGACCCTTTGACATGAAAGTCCCCGGTGTAATATCTCAGTTGATGCCATCATTTCACGGGAAATGCATAACATCCTTGTACTTTTCCTGAACTATCCTACCAAGATACAAATCTTCGTCGAGTCCAGGAATGCAGTTCCTGGTTAAAAGGCTAAGAGGCATTACGCACTCTGACAACAACTTTCTTTGAGAATCGCGCATCGATGACGCGCCCCTTAATGGACCGACTGCGAAGGTATTTCAACACTTGCTCGACTCTCTCTACCTGACTTTTGTCGAGACCTTTGCCAACAAGTACCCGCTGGCCTGACTCTGATAAAAACAAAATCACTTCTTTAGCTCTATTCATACGAATTTCAGAAATCTGCTTACGTGAAAACTCTCCCTCCTCTGGTAACACATCAAGTATGTCCACAATTTTCATTCGATCTCCACGGCTTTTAAAAAACGAAAGTCCCCGGAGCACCGGAAGGTCCGGAGAAGTAGGAACGGCCAATGACGGCAATAAACTGGCGTCGCTAGCTACAGGGTGAAAATGCCCGTCCAAACCCAGCAACAAGGCCAAAGGCCGCCTTGGTGATATCTCCACGGTGATTCGATTAGGAAAAGTCCTTCTTAAAGAGGCTGTCGCCACCCGCCGGTCCTTTTCTATCAGATCCAACATCTCCTGTAGGGAAACGTCATAAAGTGGCTGCCCTCGATAACGATCTAACTGTGTATTCAAGTCTTCCCGAATACGCTGAAATAAATGCCCCCCTCCAGAGCCATTGGCCAACTGCACCTGCACCCTTTCCAAACTCATAAGATTTTCTTTTATATGAAAAGCGACCCCGGCCCCCAGTACCAAAACCAAAGCCAGCAAGGCAAACCCCTTAACGAACCCCTTCATAATCCAGTCCTGCATTGTCGATGAGAAGTTGAATGAATTGCGGAAACTGTATGCCCTCATGAGCCGCTGCCTTGGGAACCAAGGATGTCGGAGTGCAGCCCGGAAGTGTGTTGATTTCTATCACATGGGGGCGCCCCTTGTGCATACGAAAATCCACTCTAGAATACACCCGAGCCCGACAGGCCTGATGGGTTTTCCAAGCCAAGGTCTTTAGCTCATCAATGGTCTCCTCAGGTAATTCCGGTGGAATAATGTACTCCGTGTTCCCTGCTGTATATTTGTTTTCATAATCATAAAAACGAACCTTCGGTCGAATTTCAATGGGAGTCAATGCTCGATCAATCAGAATAGGAACCGTCAGCTCTTGCCCCTCCAGATATTCTTCCACCAGAATTTCAGAGTCGTACTGAGAAGCCAACTTCAAGCCTTTAAAAAAATCACTCTCACTTTGACAGATCGTCACCCCCACACTGGACCCTTCTCGCGAGGGCTTGACCACAAGGGGATAGCTGAAGTTTGTGGTCACCTCATCTAGGTTTTGCTGGCGAGCATGCACCAGTTCAAATTTTGCGCTGGGCAGGTCATGAAACTTCAAGATCTGTTTGAAGTAGTACTTGTCAAAGCCTAGCGCTGACCCCAAAACACCAGCCCCGGTATAAGGGAGCTTAATATACTCACAGATCCCTTGAACCACACCATCCTCAGCTAATTTACCATGGAGAGCCAAAAGCGCTACGTCCACCTGATCTCGCACATCCAGAAGTTTATGAAGAAAGTCCTTGTCAGCATCGATCACCACATATTCGTGACCCAATTCCTTGAGTGCGGCTTCAAAGGCCTCACCAGTAACAAGACTGACATTTCTTTCTGAGTTGATTCCGCCTTTGATCAGGGCCATTTTTTTTGACAACACGACACCTCCTAAAACGATTGTATACCCAAAGCAATTGCGTTTGCACGGATTTTGACGAAGAGGTTTTTTTCAATTTCTGATGTCTGGTATTGTAGGGCTGGCCAAAGTCAACTCAAGGGGTCAGACCACTGAAAGTGACAAAAAAGATCGAGTCAAAAACGTGTAAGCGCAATTTCTTTAGATACACGGTGGCTGACTTTTTCGACCGTTTGAGGCCAACCATCGCCAAAGAGAGTATGGCTACGAGGAACGGGAACTTTATCTCAAACGCTTTAATCAGTACATCTATCGCCTGAAAGCCACTCGAGCGGCACCCGGCTAATGACTCGCCTGGCCACCCCTGCGAGTTGAAATAAAAATGCATGCAACAGAGCTAGGATGGGCTTTGGGGTCGGGAGGTGAAAAATTTGCTAATGTTTTAAAACTGGCCCCCTTAATTGCGGATATGATTCTCTAAGTTTCTGAAAATAGAGAGTATTTTAGTATATTTTGAGTGTGGCTTGAAATTTTGGCTAGTGTACAAATGGCCGAAGTCGTTAGCGTCCGCAATTAAGGGGACCAGTTTAAGGGCGATACGAGGGAGGGCAGGAAGCCCGCCCTTGAAAATAATAGTAAATTCCTCACCTCCCGACTCAAAAATCCACCCGGCATATGCTACACCCTGGTGTCGTAACCAATGAACGAGTCATCGACCACAGGGGGAGCCATGCGCTCATTTCTTACAGTGATGCTGCTGCTTTCATCTGTACGTGCCTTTTCTTCCAACCTTTCCATTGAGGCCGACCAACAGGCCAAACAGGCTTTTTTTGAACTGAACTTTTTTTCTGAAGGGCGAGGCATGATTATGTCTCCCGGCCTGATTTCTATGTACGAGTTTTTTGTTCCCGGCATGGGAATCATCAACCAGGAGTTCATGCAAAAAAATTGGGGTCTTGCCTTTGATGATGCCGGAAGAGTCTCCGGCCTGTTCAAGGAGCGCTATAAAAAACTCAATGTGGGAACCGTGGGCTGTGTTGTTTGTCATAGCGGGCGGGCGGCCGGTCAATTTGTTATTGGACTCGGCAATAAAAATGTGGACGTCCTGAAGATGGCCAAAGACCTTTACCGAATTGAAAAGTGGTGGGATGGCCTCAAACCTGACCCCTTACAATCCAAAACCTATCTTCAGGTAGAGGACAATGCCATAAATTTTGCCAACTACTTATCCAATGAGCGGTTGGGAAACCTCACTCAAGGGTTAGTGCCTATTGCCTTTATCCGTGGTTGGTTTTACCGGGTTCAAGGCATGGATATTCCTGAGATGTCCAAGGGGCAGGTAAAAATTCCTCACTTATGGGGCTACGGAGAAAAAAGAAAAGTCGGTCAGTTTTGTGATGGCTTTGGGGACGGAAGCCAATTGGGCTGGGCCGTCGCCGTAGAACTCGCAGCCGGCCAAACAGCAGACACCGTTCGCAACTACTACGACGACGTTGTTCAAGCAGAAACGGCATTGGAGTTTTTTCTCCCACCCAAGTACCCTTTTGAAATCGATGCAGACAAGGCCAATTATGGAAAAGCTCTTTTTCAAACAAGTTGCGCCACCTGCCATGGGCAATATGAAAAAAATGAAAAGGGCTTTCCAGTTTATAAAGCTCCCCGTTGGATTCCCTGGAAAACTGTCCAAACAGATTATGATCGTCTAAAAAGTAACCGACCAGCTTTTCGACGGGTTGTAGAGGCCAGCCCGCTGAGTGATATTATTCGTATCAACATTGATAAAGACGGATATTTTGCCCCAAGACTTGATGGCATCTGGGCTCGATTCCCTTACCTACACAACGGATCGGTTCCCACTTTATGGGACCTTCTACAAAAGTCTGAAAATCGCCCTGTCATTTTTCACCTAAGAGATGCTGGTGAAGAACATCGCTTTGACCCTGAGCGACTGGGCTTACTCATTGATCGAGACGAGCACACCCAAAAAAACCTGCTACACCAGAGCGCTCAAGGCAAGAGGGACCTCTACGACATCCGTCGCAAAGGCCACTCCAATCAGGGCCATGAGTTTTTTATAGAGAAATTTGATGCCGAACAAAAAATGGCTTTGATTGAGTACCTAAAAACACTCTGATATTTCTTTTATGAAGACTGCCTGCTTGTGGCTGTAAATCGATTTCAAAAAACTGGAAAGTTCAAACTGGATCAGTATGCCATCGCCCCAACTTTTTAACTTCAGTACGAAGCTCAACACCGAATTGTTTTTTGACCTCACCCTGAACATGCTCAATCACTTTTAGAATGTCTGAAGCCTTGGCCTGACCCAAGTTAACAATAAAGTTGGCATGCTTTTCGGAAACCTGAGCCTCTCCAATCTGAAACCCTTTGAGACCGGCTTTTTCTATTAAGGCTCCGCTGGAGCTTCCTTCTGGGTTTTTAAATACAGAACCACAGCTGGGTTTATTCAAGGGCTGTTTCATCAGCCGCATACGCGTAGCTTGCTTCACCTTTTTACTCATGTCCGCATCTGGCTGCAACGGCCAAGAGACACACACCCGAGTAATCACACCGGGTTGCCAGCCAGAGGTATGACGATACTCCCAATGCACATCACTGTTTTCAAAGCGTAAAATTTGATTTTTTCCATCTTTACGGCGTAGAACTTCAAACCAGTCTACGATTTCCACAAACTCTCTAGGAACAATACACTCTGAGACTCCAGCATTCATCACAACTCCTCCAGCCACATCACCAGGTAAGCCACAAAGAAACAACGCTGGTGCCAGTTTTTCTTGAAGGAATGGCTTCAGCACCTCTGCCTTTAAAGCTCCCGCCTCTGCTGTAACTATGAGGCGCGCCCTTTCTTTTTCAATGGCCACTCGTTTGAGTTGTCTCATACAAATAACAAGCCCCTCAATGCCCTTATCGCTGATTAAAATATTGGATCCCCCACCAATGACTGTCACTGGATACCCTTGCACCTCAGCCCATTCTAAGGCCGTTTCCAGCTCAGAGACAGACTCTGGCATAATAAAATAATCGGCATTACCGCCCACCTTCCACCAAGTGAGTTGGGCAAGATTTTTTTGAGTTTCCAATTTCAAAGACTCTCTCCCCTTAAGGACCCTTAGCCAGCTCCTCTAAAAGGCTTTCGCCGAATTTGTAGATATCACCAGCCCCAAGTGTCAAAAATATATCTCCATCACTGAGACTATTTTTAAGAAAACTGACATTTTCACTCTGACCGAGATCAATAAATTTTTTGTTCGAGTGAATAATTGCCTCGGTGAGGGCCTTTCCATTGATTCCACAAATAGGATTTTCACCCGCAGGATAGATTTCAGTAACAAACAAAGAATCCGCATGACCAAAGCTCGTTAAAAATTTATCCCAGCACAACTGAGTTCTTGAATATCGGTGAGGTTGAAACAACACTCGGATTTTTGATTCAGGGAAAGAATCTTTAAACCCTTTGAGGACAGCTTGCACCTCAGTTGGGTGATGACCGTAGTCATCATAAACCCGTATACCTTTGCCCTTACCTTTAAACTGAAAGCGTCGATCCACACCCTTGAAGTTCTCTATTCCTCGAATCACATCTTCAAGGCAAGCCCCAGCTTCCAAGCCCATGATTATTGCTGCGAGAGAATTTAGAGCATTATGATCACCAGGAATACTCGGCTCAAAAGAGCCAAGTACATCACCCTCTTTTTTAACTTGGTAAGAAGTTTCTGATAATTTTTGTAAACGATAGTCATTGCTATCATCAAAACCGTAAGTCACCAGTCTTTTATTAAAGTCTACGAA
>JAUILT010000064.1 GCA_030432925.1 Bdellovibrionia bacterium
AGCAGTCTGAAGTCAATGGGAAAGTCTGCCCAAATCGCTTGTGTACCCGGTGTTAAATGTGAACTGCACTCTGAAAAGGCTCTGCGAATTAGTTTTGTTGGAAAAATTCCCCAGTTCAAACGAGACTTTCCTAAGTGATCTTTTTGGTGTACGTAAGTATACATTCTCTCATAAGCTGTAGGTTTTTCTAGCTCTTTATGATGAGAGGTAAGGTTCAATCTGATTATCGGTTTTGACATAGTGTCTTCAACGTCATAACCGGCGAGGACAACAGAGATCTCCTGATCCTTCAGAATCTCCGTTACAAGCTTTTCAATATAGTTAAGCTCAATTTTATCATCATCGGAAACCCAAAGAAAATAAGAACCACTGGCCTGACTGGCCAAAAAACGAAAATTGCCGAGAGAACCAAGGTTTTCTGATTGTCGAAAAAATTGAATTCTCTGATCGTTGGAAAACTGATGGATAACTTTTTTAACTGCTTCAGAATCCTCTGAGCAATTGTCTGAGATAATAATTTCGAGATTCTTATAAGTTTGATTTGTTACCAGGTTCAAAGTATTGAGAAGCCCATGGGGTCTGTTAAAAGTGGGGATTCCTACGGTAACTAAAGGTTCTTTTTCCATAAAAATATATCATCATTTGTTCACGGCATGGTCAATTTGGGACTGATCAATATGACTTTCGTCAGATTTGTACCAAAAGATCAACGAATTTTTTGCTTAATTCCGTAAGCATACAAAGGTTTTTTGACTCCAATTATTTTGAGGAAAGTATAAATAATGATATTTAAACATGTATAAAGCGAAAGCGGAAAATGAATAAGAAAACGAGCATCCTTTTTTTTCAGGGATATAAGCACAGAGTCAATCAGAACTGGGAAAAGGGTTAGATTGTAGGGAATAAAAATGTACTTCATAAACTTGGCTAATGAGGTTGCAGTCGCTATGGGGCGTCCACTAAACCCAGTGACACCCATTTGCTCTCTATAGAAGATATTATTGACGATTCTCCACTTTATTTTATTGAGATATGTTGAAATTGTTTCTGCTGAATAGTGTTCAATGGGCTGGTTTTTGAAAACTGAGAATCGGCCTGTTTTTTTCATCATGTGATAAAACATATGGACGGGACCGATTCGACTTTCAGTCAATTGTGGAAAGTTATGTTTAAACCATTTTAAGCGTATCGTAGATCCTATAGCTGCATTTTCAAACAACACATTCCTTGGTTTTTTTTTGAGATCAAAAATTACAAAATCTTCAGTTTCTAATTCAGAAAATAAAACTTGTTTAAGCTGCACAACAGAATCAGAGCTTTCTTTTGAGACTCTATAAATAAAGAAAGAAAATGGATCACCAAAAGAATTTATATATCGATTGATAAAAGGATAGCCTTTGGGGTTTGAGTAGCCAGAAGAAAAAGCCATCTGAATATCTTTGTGCTCTGTAAAAAGCTCAGCTCTGTCCATAAGAGCATTGGAGTTCAGATGAACCTCATCTGTGTCTACATACATTAAAAGATCACCACTGGCTTCTTGGTACCCTTTTAACTTGGCTGCAATAGGTTCTGTTTCTGGATTGTCCTTGACAATGGCACCGTAGGACTCAGCAACACTTATTGTTCTATCTTTTGACCCTCCATCATAAACTAGAATTTCCATTTTTTCTTTTGGATAATTTTGTTTCACTAGAGCTTTGAGACACTTTGCAATTACTTTTTCTGAATTAAAGCTGGCAATAACAATAGAAATTTTAGGAAGTTGTTTCATAAGCGGACAATCCAACTCGTGATAGATTTGAACCCCCAACGATAAGGGACTAGATAGTAAGGAAAGCATTCAGGTTCTTGTCGGACAGACATTGTTAAGTTCCGTTACGATGAGGTTACACTAGAGGATGTCTTCTTTAAAAAGTGTAGCAAAATTAGTATAAGAAAGAAAGTCACCGCTCCATTAATGGCAAAGTAAATGTGGATACTCCATCCGGTCAAGTATTGAAATACTCCGAGTAAGATCAAACCTACGACAGACCCAAGAGCAACGTGAGCTTTTCTTTTAGCACAAGCCTCCTGAATGAGTAAGAACAACCAAGTGAGAAGTGACATATTAATGCAGCTAAAGAAGACATAAGATCTTGGTGGGGCAGGGTGCCAGTTCATAATATTTACGGATACTGGTTCAGAGATCAGTGTTAAAATGGATGCAGCAGCCAAACCTAAAGCCAATGGTGCAAAAGTATAAAGCTTTCGAATTATCGAAAGGCCTTGGTCTAAGGT
The DNA here is from genome assembly GCA_030432925.1 of Bdellovibrionia bacterium. Taxonomy (GTDB): domain Bacteria; phylum Bdellovibrionota; class Bdellovibrionia; order Bdellovibrionales; family UBA1609; genus JABSOQ01. The sequence continues at coordinate 2,278 of JAUILT010000064.1, forward strand.
TTGCTGGGGGAGAAGCCATTGAGCAACAATCAGAAAAAAGAAAAACACCACTTTATAGAAAATACTTGCCTGAATAAATGCTTCAAAAGTGTTTTTATTGAGCGTTTTAGATAGTATCAAAATATCAATCTGTGGAACCAGTGCCGTAGCCACAGAAATAGCAATAGCTGCAGAGATAACCTCTCGGGAGGTATGCCTAACTTGAATATTCAGGTTTTTTTCACTTTTGAAGAGACGATAAGACAGTAAGGCTATAGAGGGGACAAAGGCCAATGTGATGATTTTGATATATGTTTCCGTTGTGCTTGGCCAGATTTGAAACCCTGCCAACCCTACCTTGACAGCAGCTATGGTTAGACCAGCAAAGGCCATTGTTTGGTACATGAGTCGAACCTGAGACTGCCCCGTCAACCAGCCGTTCATGGTGGCAAATAGAATAAAAATACCGGTAAATAGACGAGTGGATTCACTACGTTCACTTAAAACTAGCCCGAGTCCAATAATTGCCAGAACCACGAAGATCACATTTTGGCGGATTATTTGTTTATGGGGAATAAGATAAAAATTGGCAGCATTTTGTAAAAGCCCACCAGTAAGCGCAAACATTGTTGTATAGGCATACCATTTATTAAACTTTGAGAAATCCTCAATAGAAAGACTTCTTGCGCCAACCACTTGAAAAAGATAATTGAGAACTCCTGCGGCGATATTAATGGCAATAAAATAAGAAATGCTCTTTAACACTGACACGAGTTAACACTCTTTTGGTTTTCTTTGCATGGGTTGAGTTAGCTTTTCGGAAACGCAACTTTTATCAGGGTTCCACTGCCATCCAAGAGTATGGCAGACCTTTTGGGAGAAATTATCAGGAATCTGGGTGTCAAAAACAATCCAAGTCATGGGAAGGCAGCGGGCAAAGTTGACTAGACTTGTGGCAACAGCATCAGGTCGTTCTTTCAAGGCTTTAAATAGATTGGGATGGTAGGCAAATCTCTGAAGAATATGTTGGGCTGTTGCTGGATCAAATACTTGATTGAGAATCAGACAGCGGCTTTTTCTCATCCTTTGTAGAAAATGATAATGAGGGCGAAGTGCAAATGTTGGGCTAGTGAACGGAAAATGCATGCCAGCTCCACAGTTATCAATGTTGCTTATCAACGGATATATGGGGCGCACTTGAGATGTTGTTGGATTCTGTAAAAATGGAGGCAGCTCAATAAATACAATTAGAGGGAGAATCGAGGGAATACACATCCATTTAAAGAACCTTGGAAGATCTGCCTGTGCTTGCAGTGATTTTTTTTCTTCTTGTTTTTTTTGTTTTCTTATCTTTTTCTTTTTCGAAGTACTATTCTGCTTTTGACAGAGGGAGTGAATAAATATTCCTGCCATCATAATCACAGAGAAATTGACCCAAATTCCTGCTCGGGAAGGGACTCTGATTTGAGAGATCAATTTATATTGCAGTCCTGAAAGTCCCATTCCCTGAAAAGGAAAATCAGGAGACAGTGACAACCAGAATGCGACCGCTGAGAACCCCAAAAAAATCCAGAGAGAGCTTTTTTGCATTGGAGTAAAAATATCTGGTTTAAAAAACAAATAGTAAATGGCTGAAGCTGCGAGAAAAATCATGATCCAGCGAATTCCATTAGATCTTTCATGAGAATTACTTTTTTCAAGATGGCTTAAAACATATGAACTAATGGCACTTCGAATAGGGTTGAGGTCTTTGGGGCCTGCTGCAATATCTCCCGAAATATAGTCAATGGGGTGGGCCGAGAAATAAGTAAGAAAGGGGTGAATTTCTCCTGTACGAGTCTCTCCACTTTTTGGAATAGCGGAGCTAGCCAATTGAACATCATCTGGAACAGGCATTGTCAGATTAAACACTAAAAATAAAACGGCTGGTAGCATGGCTGAAACTAGGCGAATACTAGCTTTCTTATAATTGGTTTTGACTTCGGGTTGCAGAAAATAAAATAAAACGAACAGTGGTGACAGGAAGGCTGAAGTGACGACGTAGTAGTGAGCAGTCATTGCGGTTAAAAGAAACAGCCCTCCTCCAAGAGCTATGGATCTCCAACTTTTTCCACGGGCAATCAGATACAAGCCCAAAAATATGGCTGGAATATGAAAGGTCCCTGCCAACATTCCATGAACTTTAGCTCTTGCTCTGGTAAAGGGCGTAAATGCAAATGCAATTGCTGCGGCCATTGCCAGTGTTTGGCTCCAGCCAAGATATCGAGCCATAAGGTACATCAGCATGGCTGTTAGAAACATGACACAAAAGACCACACCAGCATTCAACTGCTCCAAGGGGAGAAAAGAGTTAAGGGCAATCACCAGCCATCGCTCCACCCACGAATACCAGGCTGGAACAGCACCTTCAATACCCTGTCCCTCAACGGCTACAGATCCATAGAAAAAGTGTTTGGGATTTTTTGAGAGAGTATCGATGAGCCCTTGATAGGAGTAGGGAAGAGGTGCTGGGTCGGTGTCATCACTAAGTGCTATATCCGTTCGACCAGTCATCATATAGAGGCTTCCTGGGTAGATGTAGCAAAAAGTCAAGGTTAGTAAAATCAGCACGGGGCCAGACAGCTTTTTTAATTGAAGGTATTTATTATTATTCATTGTGGTGTGACCTGACGTTTATGAAACCTGATTAAACAGTCTGTTATAAAGTTCAGTATTTTCTTCTATTAACTCATCGGCAACCCGGATTTTTGTGTATTTATTTTTTCCCTCTACAGAATAGTCAAGAAAGTGAAAGGCGGGAATCATCATTTTGTAATAACCTGTAGTGTAACGGGTAAGCAAAAGCTTCAAATAGGCATTTTTCTCACATTGCCCAGGAGAGGTACATTTTTCAGAGATTCTATTAAAGATTTTGCGGGCAAATTCTGTTTGGAAAATCACGCAGCTGAGAGAGAATTGCTCATGAAAATCTCTGAACCAAAGTCGCTCTGAAATAAAGAGGTCTCCCTTTTTTTTCAGAGTTTCTCCAGAGATCACACGATTTCCATGAAACCATCCTTTCGGGTTTTCAGGTTGGTTTTGAGAAAACCAACGCATTCCTCGGCAAGTTAATTTGATTATCTGAACATTGTATTTTTCGGCTTGCCTGATGGCGTCTTCAATGGGAAATTTAAAGATCCAGCGAAAGTCTTCAGGCAAATATAAAAAATAATTTTCTGTGGTTAAACCCGTAATTTTTTTCAACCTTTTTGCGTAGGTTTCGTTAGGAAGGTGCAGGCAATGAACACCATGGTTATCATAATACACTTTTTGTGCACCAAGAGTCTTGCTGCTGTCGAGGGCCGTGTGTGAAATCTCCAGATCAGAATTGAATTTGTAGAAGCTACCAAAAGAACGGTCTAGGTATTTGACTCGGTCTTGGTTGTTAAAGTTCATATTAGAAAATACTTGGATCATACATAAAACGATCTCATTCCCCGTATGGTGAGTCAAAGAGTTCCCCCATTGGGAGAGCTGGCCTTGAGTCCAGAGCATTTTTGGCAATTCATAGGACCAGAGTTCTGAGGCTGAGATGTCATCAGATGCAGAATGAATTAGAATCTATATCAATCCGGAAAAATCAAACCGGATTGGTATGGACGATAAGTCATCAGACGATTGGGTGAAAGACATGATCAAGGCAGTGATTTTTGACTTAGACGGAGTCCTTATTGATGCCAGAGATTGGCATTATGAAGCATTGAATAAGTCCCTGAACCTGTTTGGTCTTAATATTTCTCGTGATGACCACATCGTAACTTATGATGGTCTTCCAACAAAAAGGAAGTTGGAAATGTTGAGTATGGACAGGGGGCTCCCCAACAAGCTACATACTTTTATTAATAAAATGAAACAAGTGTATACAATGGAGCTGATCTTTACCCAGTGTAAACCAACCTTTCATCATGAGTATGCTTTGAGTCAGTTGAAGAAACATAATGTTAGGATGGCGGTTTGTTCCAACTCTATTCGAAAAACACTGGATCTTATGGTAGGTAAAGCGGGATTAGACAGATATTTTGAATTCACTTTATCCAACCAGGATGTGAGCAAACCCAAGCCAGATCCGGAAATATATATTAAAGCGATCAATAAAATGGGACTGACTCCGAGTGAGTGTCTGATTGTTGAAGACAATGCGAACGGTATAAAAGCAGCTGAGGCAAGTGGGGGACATATTCTTAAAGTCAATTCACCAAAGGATGTTCATTGGGATAATATTTTAACTAGAGCCAAAAAGCTAGGAGGGCTGGGGAACTAATGGCAACAAATATTTTTTTGCCTATGGCTGCAAATCTATTTTTTGATTCTGTGGATTACTCCTATCCAAAGTCGTTGATTGAGGTGGGGGGGAAGCCCATCATTCAGCATGTGATTGATAATCTCTTGACCATACCAGATCCTAAAAAATTTATTTTTGCTGTCAATAAGGCTGATGACTCTCGCTTTCACCTGACTCACACCTTTCATTTGCTCAGTCAGTGTCCTAGTGAAGTGATATTGATTGAGGGGCAGACACGTGGTGCAGCCTGCACGGCATTGATGGCGATTGATCAGATCAACTCTGATGAGCCTTTAGTGATTTCTAATGCCGACCAGGTTTTTCGTAAAGATTTAGGAAAAATTTATAAAAAATTTTCTGACTCTGGTGCTGATGTTGGTGTGATTTGTTTTGATTCTATTCACCCTAGGTGGTCTTATATTAAAGCCAATGAGAACAACGAGATTATTGAGGCTGCAGAAAAAAGACCACTTAGTAGAAATGCCATCGCAGGATTTTATTATTTCCAAAAAGGATCTGACTTTGTTGAAATGGCCATGTCCTCTATTGAAAAGGGTGCCTCTGTGAATGGAGTTTATTTTATTGCGCCTATTCTCAATGAGTTCATTTTAGCCGGTAAAAAGCTAGTTTATGAAAAAGTAGATGTATCAGACTATCGAACATTTTATTCTATCCAAAAAATTGAAGAAGCATTGAGAGACCCCTTATGGGCATGACAGTTAAAAAAGTTGATGAGTTTCATAGAGGGTGGTTTTTGGGGAACTTCGAGCCCACTATGGCATTGTTCAACGAGTTTGAAGCGGCTGTCAAATTTTACGAAAAAGGGGACCACGAAAAAAAGCACTTTCATAAAGTTTCTACGGAGTACACAGTTATAGGCGCTGGTCGATTTCGTATGGGAGAGAAAGTGTTGGAGAAGGGGGACATTGTTCAATTAGATCCAGGCACGGCTTGTGATTTTGAGTGTCTCGAAGACGGCGTGACATTTGTTGTGAAGACTCCCTGCACTCCTGATGATAAATATCTCGTGGAGAATGAGGCCTCGTGATAGACATTGTGATTCCTATGGCCGGGCGAGGCTCTCGGTTTGCAGAAAAAGGCTATGAACTTCCTAAGCCGCTGATTGATGTTGCTGGCCAACCAATGATTCAACGGGTGATTGAAAATCTCACTCCGGCTTTTGAGCATCGTTTTATATTCTTGGTATTGAAAGATCACATTGAAAAATTTGAAATTGATAAAAAACTTAAAGGCTGGGTGGGGGCTTCTTGCGAGTGTGTGGTGGTTGATAGAGTGACAGAAGGGGCTGCTTGTACGGTGCTTTTAGCTCAGGAGTTTCTTAGTGAAACAAATGATATGATGATTGCAAACTCCGATCAAATTATTGACGTTAGTATCACTGATTATATCAATTGGACAAGGGAGCAAAGCCTAGATGGATCAATAATGGTTTTTGAAGATAGTGATCCTAAATGGAGCTTTGCAAAGTTAGATAATAATGGATTTGTCACGGAAGTCGCAGAAAAAGTGCCCATCTCCAATCTTGCTACAGTGGGTATCTACTATTTCAATCCAGGCAGTGACTTTGTCAGATATGCCAATCAAATGATTAAAAAGGATATTCGAGTGAACGGGGAGTTTTATGTTTGTCCAGTTTACAACGAGTGGGTTGCTGATGGGAGGAAAATAAAGACTTGGAAAGTCAACAAACGGGAAATGCATGGCGTAGGCACCCCTGATGACCTAGAGATCTACTTGGATAAGCTTTTGTGAGAACCCTTTGCCACCGTGGATTGGACATCGATCAAAATACAGTAGAGAGCTCCTTGAAATCCTTTGAACAGGTTTTGACGTCTTGTGATGGGCTGGAGTTAGATATTCAACGATCAAAAGATGGCAGGTTGTTTGTGTGGCATGATCAGAGAGCAGACCGCCTGTCAGCAGGTCAATTGACGGGCCCATTAACCAATTATAATTTTTCAAAAATATCCTCAAAGGCTCAGATGGTCAGTCAAGTTTGTACTTGGGAGGATGTTGTAAAGTTGATCCGAACGCACTCAACAAAGCTGTTTGCCCTGCATTTAAAAGGGGCCAATCAAAATAAAACCTTTTTGAAGACTTTTGAAGAGGCTCTTGATGGAATTGTGGATCTACATACCTCATTGATGATCTTTGATTGTCGCAGGGAGGTGGCTCATGATTTTTCCCAGAAATTCCCAAAACTGCCTTTGGGGCTTTCCGTAGCTCATTCATTTGATATCGCTAGATACAACTCTGTTACTGAAGGGACTCTGTACACGATTCAAGAGTGCATTGAATCTGCTGACATTATTCAGTGGGCCTGGTTGGATGAATGGGACCTGAGGGATAGCAATGGCTCTAAAAAACTCTACAGTTCAGAAACAGTGTCTGCGCTAAAAAATCAGGGGCTACAGGTCGCCGTTGTATCTCCTGAACTTCATGCCATATCCCCGGGGCTATTGGGTGGAGAGGTCCACGAAGAGGGTAAGGACCTACATAAATTGGAGCAGCGCTGGCGAGAGTTCATGGAGATGGGTGTAGATGCGATCTGTTCTGACTACTGCAGCCGAATTGCAAATATGACCTCTTCCTCATTTTGAGGGCTTAACGAGAGGCTTCCATTCAATTTTTTCTAAAACTGGCCCCCTTAATTGCGGATATGATCCTCTAAGTTTCTGAAAGTAGAGAGTATTTTAGTATATTTTGAGTGTGGCTTGAATTTTTTGCTAGTGTACAAACGGTAGAAGCCGTTAGCGTCCGCAATTAAGGGGACCAGTTTATATGCTTTAGTGATATTAGGCCAAAACCTTGAATAATTGACTGAGCTTTCCTGAGTAAGTTTTAGAGAATGACATTTCGTGACTTAAACTTTGCCTTGGATCGAAATGCAGGGGCCATTATTCAGAGAATGGGCCAATTTTCACGATTTCAGTGCGTTTGTTGTGTAAAAACTGGGCCCGTATCATTGGGTTTCTATACATTGTGAAAAGAGCTGGATAATCTATGGCTGTGACAAAGAAATTCAGTGGACCATTCTTTGTTAGAAAATTCGAGGCCTCGGATGCAACCATAGTGGTCGATCTAGGCAGCGATCAAACCACGATAGCTCGCGCTGAATTCAATCGTACTCGTAATTTTCTTTTTCTTAGGGAAAGTGATTTCCATCCTGAATTCGAAAAATATCGACTTAAGCCAATTCTAAAAGCGACTGACCTAAATGGCCTAGTGATTTGGCTTGGTTCAGATCCAACAATAAGGCCCCAAGGGATATTGAAAAAAATTCACCAATAGCTTTTGGATCGCGTGAGTGGGCCAAATGAATTACAGTCGGTTTCCTAAACTTGAAAAAATAAGGGTGAGCTTGAAATGAAAAAAATAATTGTTGGTATGTTTTTACTTACCGTTCACTCAGTCAACGTTTCGGCTGAGGTCTTGCCGGGCTACTGTAGTCTGTCTGAGAATACATTGGCCACTACTGAGCTTTGGAAGAAATCTTCAGAATGCATTTCTGAAGAATCAATTGTTCAAAATGCGGTTACTTTTATTGAAAAATGTGGACTTCAAAGTGTCAATGCTCCTGAATGGAGATACGACAATGATCAACTTGATCTCTTTTTTCGTTTTTATCCAGTGAGTGAGCGCTACTTTTTAGAAAGTTCCTTACTGAAGCAGAGCTTATCTGAGAAGCTGAAGAATCGATTTTTAGAAAGTGTAAATAATGAACGACGACCGAGAATTTACTTATATGAAGATTTCGGGGCCAGTGCTGACTTTTTTGAATTTTTAGAATTTTCATGTTCTGGAAGAGTAAGTTATGCTCAAGAGTCCCGTGAGATTTGACGAAAAAGCTTAATTGAGGTCTTGCCTGGGACTTGTAAGCTTGTCGATGTGTCTTTTTACAATATCTAAGTCGCGAGATAAAAATTTGGTTTGTGACCTTATATCGTCTGCGCTGTCTTCATCTTTAGGTTTGAAAGCTTCAACGCTTTCTTTCAGATACTGAAGATCTTTTTTCAAGTCATCAGAATCAATTTGATGTGACACAAGATCATTAAGAGCCAATTGGATTCCGCTTTGGAAAAATCCTTTTCCGATAATAAGATCAATAAGGGCTCGCTCAATCTTGGATTTGCCCTCATTTAATTTTACCTCATAGGCCTGATGAAAGACGTCACTTAAAAGGTTAACTATTTCTTTCTCATCTACGGCTTTGTCACTCTCTGGCCAAGTTCGTTGATTTTTACGGGCTCTTCGAAGGGGAGACTTTTTTAAATCTTTGGGAATTCCCAGGTGATCAAGGCTTTCAAGTGCAGAAATAAAAAGATCAACGCTGGCCTTTGTCCCTTGCTTAAGCTCTTTGGCCGAGTAAGTTTTAAGCAGTTCTTCAGGTTGATTTTTGAGCATCTCAAACCAAAGAAGACTGGTGTTGATTTGACTAAATTGAGTCGATTGCAAGAGATAGCGGCGGGCCTGCTCGGCCATGAGGCCTGGAAGCACGCCTAAAAAAATCACATCCACCGGATCTCTTCCCTGAAAATTCAACTCATACTTGAGTTGAGCACTTGTTAATCGAGCACTGATACTTAACATAGTGGAGCTTTCACCAGATGGGCCTTGCCACTGTAAATCACTACCCTCATTTTTTCTTACAAGACTAAATTTTTGATCGATTTCAGCCCTTAGTGCTTCTTTCCATGAACTCCAATCATTGGGGGCACCAGTCAGCACCTTCACACATGAGGTATTCTTTGCGCCAGGACCGTCGACCTCGGTAGAGGAGGCGGTAGAGCCAAGTGAGAAAGCTAGAAAGGTTAAGAGTATGGATAAAATTGTTTTCACGACAGACATTTGTAGAGCAAAGGCAATGCCAGCCTCAAATAGAAGTTAAGACGCTCTAGCTTTCTTTTCATGATTGAGGCCGCCATTTTCAAGCCCAACCCCAGATCAGTGCGTGAAATCTTTTCCAATGCAGCACCCCAATACAGCACGGCCAAAAATGTGCTAATTATTTGCCCGAGGAGTTCCTATGAAAAATTTGATGATTAAATTCGGTCTTTTTATTGCTTTTTGTGGGGTCTTGCCTGCGATGGCTGAACAACCTAAATGTAACCAAGAAGCTCTTGCAATCGCTAAATCAGTATTTCTGGCAGAGAACCCTGAGTTGTCTGAAAATGATGTAGTTACAGATGGTATGGAAGGCGCTGGTTTGATGTTGCCGATTTCTTCCCCGAAACAGTTTGAAGAAATGAATAAAAAATTGGATGCGGGTATTTTATACTTTGCCTACGTCAGGTCTTCGGATAGCCAAACGGCCAAGTTGTACAGTGTCACGTTTAAGAAATACCAAAAGACTTGCAGGTTGGATGAGGTCAAAGTTCACCAATAAGGGTCTGGTCTGAGTTTTTTGTATCTTATTGAAATCTGGGATCAGATTAAAATGGCCGGGGATTAAAGCCCCAACCATCTCTCCACCTGATCGGCTCCGGCTGTTATTGAAGCACAAATGCAACTGGCTCGACGACGCAGAGGCATTGACTGTACGCCAAGCCCTTGAATTTTGAGCTGAATATTTTTTGAAAGTGCAGTCTAAATGACTGCACAATTTTGCTGAGGCTAAAGAAAAATCTTTGGCCATTTTTCAAGGGTCATAGATTCAGATAAAATTGGCAGTCAACAAAAGGCGAAATTCATGTAAAGGAGATTTAATAGGCCAAACTACTTGAAACAGCTATTGCTTTATCTGGCTGACCTTCTTTATTTTGATTTTTTGGAGAGCATTTTTTAATATAGTCACGAATCCGCTGAATATCATTTTTGAAAACCGAAGAATCGCTGTGGTGTTTATATCGCGTATTTCTGGCCTTAACCATAAAAGCCAAAAAGCTGGTCGCTTTTGTGCAAGTTCTTGCATCGACATCATCCGAGCATATTTTTTTTCGCATCACCTGAACATTTTGCTCTAGAAATGTAGCGTGATCTTGATGGTTGTTTAGAGATAAGACTTAAACTTCTTAAAAAACTGGACTAATTTGTAGCCAGTTCATATTTTGCAATGGTTTGAAGTTGCATATTGGAAGTGCCCTCGTAAATTTGTCCAATTTTGGCGTCTCTCCAGAACTTCTCCGCTGGATACTCACGGGTGAATCCATTGCCACCAAATAAGTCAATGGTCATGGAGGAGATTTTCTCAGCAGCTCTTGAAGCCGATAGTTTAGCAATGGCGGCCTCTTCAACAAAAGGCTGTCCAGCATCCTTGAGGCGGCAGGCGTTGTAGACGAGGAGCCTTGCCGATTCGAGTTCGGTACGCATTTCTGCTAATTGAAATTGCACACCTTGAAAGGCTGCAAGTGGTTTTCCAAACTGCTCCCGGGTTCGGATATAGTCTCTTGTGGCTTCATAAGCTCCCTGGCAAATTCCTAGCATCTGTGCTCCAATGCCAATGCGTCCTTCATTTAGGGTTTCAATGGCAATTTTGTAGCCTTTGCCCACGTCACCAATCACATTTTCTTTGGGCACTTCACAGTTCTCAAACATTAACTCACAGGTAGAGCTGGCGCGGATACCAAGCTTATCTTCTTTTTTTCCAACACTGAACCCTGGAAAGCCTTTTTCTACCACAAAGGCAGTGATACCTTTGTAGCCATCTTCTGGCTTTACGTTGGCAAACACTAAAAACAAACCGGCCTCATTGGCGTTGGTAATCCAAAGCTTATGGCCATTCAATAGATATTTATCCCCTTTGTCTTCGGCTTTTAGTTTGAGAGCAAAAGCATCAGATCCAGATCCAGATTCACTCAAGGCATAGGCGCCTACGGTATCAGCAGCCATGCGAGGTAGCCATTTCTTTTTCTGATCTTCGGTGCTCCATTTGAGAAGAGCATTGGTAACAAGAGTGTTTTGAACATCTACGAGAACCGAGGTACTACCATCCACTCGCCCCAGCTCTTCAACGGCCAAGCAGGCCATGGTAAAAGTCCCTCCGGCACCCCCGTATTCTTCGGGAGTTTCTATACCCATTAGGCCCATCTCAAAGAACTGTTTTACCAGCTCGGGGTCCATCTGTGCTGCCTCATCCATTTGCGTTCTTCGTGGGAGAATTTCTCCTTCAGCAAAGGCACGAACAGCCTCTCTGAATGCACTTTCTTCTTCTGATAATGTGGTGAGTGCGGGGTGAATTTCAGACATGGGTGCCAACTCCTGGTTTTAAAAAGTCAATTCAGCATTTATAGGTGACATAAAATATAAAAACTGTCTATCAGTGGAGCTTGGACGCTCTGCGCAAATGAATTTTTCTTGATAGCTGGTCAGTACTTTAAATCCCTTAATTTTTCTAAAACCTTTTTTTTCTCTAAGAGTTCATAGGTCTTAGGAGCTAGATAAACTCTGGGGATAAAGTTTCGGTACTGAGAAAGGATAGTCATGAGAGAAGAGGAAACTTCCACAAGAAGTTTTAGTTCATCGTGACGAGTGAGCACTTTTACGGAGTCTCGAACAAAAAGTGGTTTTTCTTTATTTTCTTTTTTCAGCACATCCATAGTTTTTGTGAACATGACATCTTTCATAGGGATATCAAATATCATCCAGGCTTCGGGATCGAGGGCCTTGATTTCCTGTTCCAGCCACTCTACAGCTGCAGTGGTTCTTTTTACCAGATCTTGACGGTGCTCCTCAGACTCCACCAGAGTGGGTGCCAGAGGGGCAATCTTGACTTGTGCCGGGGGAATACGCCGGGCGAGCATTTCACTCAGTTCTCGGATCATGGGGTGGGTGATCCGACCTGCGAGATATTCGTGGAGCTTTGCCATAAAATAAGAGTCATTAAAAGTGAAATACTCATTGGGATTTTTGATCACTTTTTCCATGAGGTGATCAAAAGAATAGGACAAACCATTTTCTAGAAAATATTCGCAGATCTTAGCTGCAATCAGATCGAATTTGTAGCCAGTGCCATCATTGATAATTTGAGAGTACCAAAAGTAACGAGACACCAAAAAAGCATCCACAAGATTCAAAGCATCTTCGCGAACACATAGGACCTCTTTTTTACCTTCGTTATAAATGTCCAGGCTGCGGATCAATAAATCCTGATCATAAATGCCCAACTTGATTCCCGTATGATGAGCATCACGAATCAGATAATCCATGCGGTCGGCATCGACATCTGAGTGCATCAATTGATTGGCGAGTAAGTTTTTAGAGTTCCCGGCAATCACTTTAGAGAGTTCTACAGGATCAATACCTTCTTCTTTGAGGATACGGGTTAAGCCTCCTTCAAAGTCAGTATTTAGAATAATTTCTGACCCCAATACTTCGTGATTGGCTCGATACTTGGGGCGCCCCAAATGGCTTTGGTGGCGCCAATGGTTAATATAGGCTAATTCGATGGAATGAGAGAAAGGAAAGGTCCCTATGTCATGGAGCATGGCAGCTAAGCGCATAGTTCGATGAAACGTTGTCGTTTCATCTCGAGCTTCTGGGTCAAAAAGTTTAACATCAGTAGAGGACTTACCAATGCTTTTTAGGATTTTGTGCATAACATGGAGAACTCCGAGAGCGTGGGCATGACGTGTATGAGTGGCTCCTGGGAAGATGTAAAAGCTAAAGCCTAGTTGGCGAATCCACCGTAAGCGTTGGTAATAAGGAGTTTCCAGAATGCGGGACTCCACCTTATTGAGGGTGATGTAGCCATGGATATTATCAAAGATGACTTTCTTGAACTCAGCTGCCATACACTGGATCTATCGGCATTTTTCTTTAGAAAACATAAAAGTTCTCGTTGAATAACTGAATAAGGGAGTTCCATGTATAAGGTCTTAAAAGTGCGTGTTTCAAGTTGAGGCAATTCTTTAAAATTGATAGGAGGTTCCCACCAGAAATGAAAAAATTTGGTTGGATTTTTGGATTTTTTCAAGGCTTTGTCCTACCTGCTGGACACTCCAACCCTTACCACCGGAGTAATAGCCTCCAAGGGTTACAGAGCTTTGTTTTGTGGTGTAGATACCTAAGTTCGTGGAAAAACCCCACATGTCGATATGATCAGGTTGTCGGATCGTTGGGTTGTCATCAATTTGGGCATGGGAGCTGAAGTTAGTGAAGGCGCCAACTCTAAGGCTCACCCAGTGGCGCAGCCAGTATTCATAGCCAATAGATCCATTAACAATAGGTTCATGGCGTATGAAGTCCCCAGCGACTTCGTCTTTGAGGTCTCTGTACTCAGCCTTTCCGTAATAATGTAGGTCGAAGGCAAAGGTCGAGTGGCCGCTTTTTTCAAACCCTATGCCTACGGCAAATCGTTCAGGGATCAGAGTGTTGGCTTGAAGGTCGTAGCTTTGAGAGTTATTGGTGCCAGATGTGGAAATGGTGGAGGTAAATAGAGCCCCTTCTCCACTGATGGGCAAGGAGATGGGGCGGTAACTTATGCCTAACTTCCAATGTCCTTTTAGTTTTCGGGTCCACCCCAATATATAGACGAGCGAATTTTGACTGAAGGTTTTTTCTTCGTTAGTGATAGTGGTTACTCCTCCAGATTCTGTCTTATCGGTCACGGACCGGGAGAAGTCTCTGGAGGTATAATACATTGTCAGTCCAAAGCTGTTGTGTTGGTTCCCGCGCAAGGACAGTGACCCTCCGATCCACAACGAAGAGTCCTTCAGGTTGAGATAGGAGCTAGTGGTCGAGGTGGAGCGAATCTCTCCATTGAACTGATCGAGGTCGGGGTAAATAATAGAAATGCCAAATGCAAAATTTCCAAACGTGTAAACTGTTCCTCCAGAGGAGGGAATTGGAGTGATTGTGCCCCGGTTGACTCTTAAAGGAGCCTGGTCAAATTCATTTTCTTTTCCAAAGACCGTATCATATTTATTGAAAAGTGTGACGGAAGCTGAAAGGGTGTTGCCATTCATTAGTGTTAGGTTTGCAGGATTGTAATAAGAACTGGCCGCTGTATCCTGAGAAAGAGCCGTGTAGGCCCCGCCCATACCGGCTGCACGATGTCCAACTAAAATAGAATTATAATTGGAGAAACCTGCCAGAGAGGTGCAGGGCACCAGAGTTAGCAGTATTGTTGTCCATCGCCTTGCGAATACTTTTGTCATCTCTTAGAGAGCCTAGTATACTTTGCCCATGCCTGAAATCAATTTTCTCGAATTTGGTCGTAAATTTGCTTTGTTTTACCTGCCGTTTTTGTTTTCTCTGTGTGTGCATGAGTATGCTCATGGCCGGGTCGCTCAGTGGAAGGGAGACAATACGGCTCATTTAATGGGGCGCTTAACTCTCAATCCAATGGCTCATATTGATTGGTTAGGAACTGTCATGCTGCCTTTTTTGGCATTGATGATGCCAGCTATGGGGTTTTTCTTTGGTTGGGCTAAGCCTGTTCCTGTTAACTCCAGAAACCTGCAAAATCCCAAAAAAGATATGTTCTGGATTGCCCTTGCAGGGCCACTATCAAACGTCATTTTGGCGATTCTTGGAGCGCTAGTTTTTATGGTGGTTGTGGTATTGGCCCACCAATCCACCAGGTTTAATGATTTGGAGCATCTGTTTTATATGTTTGTTGGTTTGAATCTAATTTTAGCCATGTTCAATATGATTCCCTTACATCCATTGGATGGAGGTAAAGTGATGGAAAGGTTCCTTCCTCACGGAGCTAATCAAATACTGCAGCAGTTAGAGCCCTACTCCATTTGGCTACTTTTAGCTTTTTTCTTATTGGGTGGTGGGAGCATTATCTTTCGACCTGTTTATTATGCGACCAATGTGATGATGGCCATTTCTAAGCATATGGGATATGTTTTACTGGGATAATGCATAGCGCTATACCCAGGCAGAGCATCAGCCTTGTTGAGGATCTGTGCAACCAGTAAGCACACCGCAGAAAAACCTCGACATCTGTGAGATTCCCGTGAATTCTGTGAGCTGGGCGTAGGTCTTGAATCTTAATTTTTATGGGTGAATGAGTTTTGAGTATTCATATTCAAATTGAAAGGTTTGAGGGGCCGTTGGGGCTGCTTTTACATCTGATCCGCAAGGAAGAGATGGATATCTTTGATATCAATA
>JAUILT010000157.1 GCA_030432925.1 Bdellovibrionia bacterium
TACAGTTAGAACTTAGAAAAGGGTACTGAACAAAGTCATACTCATGATCAACATCAATAGCCATTTCACGGAGTTTTTCTCCTGGGATCTGTCGTACCCAGAGCTCCTCTACGCGGAAGGCTCGAATATAAGAAAAAACTTGAGAGAGCAGAGGGTTATTGGTTGCAGTCAAAAGGGTAGAGAGATCCTCTTCTTCTTGTGTGTTCCGATCCGATGGGGACACTCTGTACCTTTTAAAGTTAGGATGCTCTTTCCAAAGGGAGGACGAAAGGTGTGACTTTTGATCAAAATAAATAGCTGATTCATGAGCAAGCACAAACAAAAGCTTTCTTTTTAGGTCCAGAAGTGAAGTTTTATCTTCAACATATATGGTTGTGGTTTGAGTTTTAAAGTCTGTCCAAGAGTCTAGAGGTAGAGTATCCCCTTCTTTGAGGAAGTGAATTTTATAAGAGCGATTATTTTTTTGCCTCGAACTCACTATCTTACTGAGGCTACTTTTTTTAAGAGTAAAGATCCAGGGGTGATGATCATCTCCCGCAGAGCAAGCGGATTGACTCAGTTCATAAGCGGCCCTTTGTGAAAGTCCGAGGTGTTTTGTGAGTAATTTCGGTGAGCAATTAAGGATTTGTTGAACCACTGCATGACCGAAGGGAGTCAGGAGTAGTGTTTGATAGGCTTCATCAATGAGGTTTTGAAGCTGAGAGCTTCGTTGAGAAGACACAGAAGCAGGGCTGAGAGCTCCCCCTCCTTCCGGTTGTATCAATTCCAGTGCATTTTGGGTGCTATTATTATGGGCTTGAGCCAGAGGTAAAGTGGCCCATACGAAAACCCAATTGAGCCCCAAAACAAGAAGGAGTTTCAGAAAAAACGGATGCATTTTGTCCCTTTGCTATGATATTGAGCACTTTAATATGCTCCAAAATGAAGAAATTTTCAGAAAAATTTGCCCCTGGGAAGCTCTTTTTGTAAAACTTCTATGATTGTATAAATATTGACAATCACTTAATAATTTAAGTTCTTAAAAGAATTACATAGCACTGAAATCTGTCCTTGATGTGAACTTTTGTGCAGATTTGTTTGTATCGTAGATTTTGAGAATCAGGTAAATCTGTAAGCACCTTATGGTCTTCCTTTCTTGAGGATGTAAAGGTCTTGACTGTCGATCGCTAGGGGGCGAAGGCTTTTTTGGGAACTTTACATTGTCTATTGCAGACCCTCTCCCTTGTGGAGGGGGTTTTTTAGGCTCTTGATTCAATGTATAAATCCGATAACATATTAAGTGGTAGAGAAACATCAGGATTAGAGCAGCATTTTAGTGAAGAAGCAGGTCGATTTAAAATTCAGACTTATGTTACAGGCCAGTGTGGGGTATCTCGTGCGATCTCTGGGGTTGGCCTTTTTGCTTTTTACGCTTTCTCTAATTATTTTTGCAACATTTGTATTAACTTATGCTCATACTAACCTGGGATTGATTGTGGGTGTGATTTGTATCCTCTCACTTTTGATATCAGCCAATCTCATTATTTACATTTTGAATCTTAGTTTTCGTACAGGAATGATTCTTACTATGGACAGAAGGGGGTTAGTTGATCTTGCTTCTCCTGCTCAGTGGGGCTTACTAAAAATTCAGGATATTGAGTATATTAAGTTTTCATACTCTCTGGTGGGTGACTTTTTAAAGATAAAGATGAAGCACAAGCTTCCTGTGGAGACTTTGGGAGGGGTTAGAAAGTGGAATGCCCGATGGGTAGCCATGGTAGATCCTTTTTGTGTTTATATTCCTCTTGAGATTTTAGATGTCACTCGAATGAATTTAGAGACTCAGCTTTTACATTTTGGAGCTCTAATGAAGTTATCAGAAGAAGACCAGTTGGACAGTTCTCAGACACTCCTCGACTTAATGAAAGAAAAATATGATCTACATAATGACAAACCAGCCCTCGCCCCCTTATCTCAGGAAGAGGAGGTGGAGCTCAATGACCTTACAAAGACGAATTATGAAGTTGTCCATAAAACTGGTAATTTTGACATGGCACAGACAAAGGACCCAATATCTGTGTCAACGCAGGAGACTTTTACGGACCATACTTTTATTCCTCCAGAGCTAAATCCATCGGCTTCTGAGAAGTCTCGGGTCGTTCAGCAAATCTCAGCGCTTAAAAGCTATGTTAAACAGAAGAAATTGGATGAAAAAGTCTGTGATATTTACACAGACTATGTCAGTCAGTTTCCTCAATGGGAGGAGTCCAATGACGGGCGCCTACCTGTTGGGGTTGTAAAGGCTCACTTTCTGGACAAATCTGCAGACTATGAAGAGGTTCACTTTCAATATAAAGACTCAAGCTTTGAATTTTCTTTGAGAAAGGATATTGGCCCTTCTGATATGGCGTTACTTTCGGTGGGGTTTCAGGGGAGAGTCAAAATGGCTATTCGTGTTTCTGTGGAGATTGCAGCCCTGGAGCCCAAAGATGTGGAGGTTTTTCATAGAGATCATTGGGAGAAGTCCTTATTGGACCTCTACAGGGTGTGTAGGGCTGGGCGCTTCGGCCCCCCCTCTATGGAGTTAGATGCTGAAACAGCGACACAGGTAAAGGTTGTAGATTTGGAGCGTCTTAAGGAAAACTTTTCTTCGGGCGAAGAGGATTGATTCGAAGCATAAAAATATTTCAAAATCATTGATTTTTCTCCTGATTTGTCTAATTTAGAGCGTTCAATTAAGGAGAATTCTCAAGTTATGGCTAAAATCAGTGCGATTAAAAAAAATGAAAAACGTATGAAAATGTCTGCTAAGCAGGGCCCTATTAGGAAAAAGCTTCGTAAGGCCTCTGTGGATCCCAAGCTATCAGATGAAGAAAGATGGGATGCCATGATGAAGTTGCAGAAAATGCCCCGTGATGGTTCTCCCACTCGTGTTGTTACTCGTTGTAAACTGACAGGTCGTCCAAGAGGAACACTGAGAAAATTTGGAATCTCAAGAATTGCATTTCGTGAACTCGCCCTTCAGGGGAAACTTCCGGGTGTGACGAAGTCTAGCTGGTAAAACGCTTGCGTCTTCCCTTAAAACCACCTTGTGCTGATACTCCGTTTTTTCAATTTTAATAGGAACAGGGTCTGGTGCCAACTGAGCGAGTATTTTTTTGATTTCTCGTGAGGGCTTGTTTTCTATTTTTTGCAAAATTTGT
>JAUILT010000158.1 GCA_030432925.1 Bdellovibrionia bacterium
AGAGGGCGAGAAAATCAGCCTGTTTGAGGGGGCATAAAGATGGGCATTAAAGTATTCAAACCAAGAAGTCCCGGCCGCAGAAAGATGTCTGGCTTTGATTTCAAGGAAATCACCAAGACAAAGCCTGAAAGGTCCCTTTTAGAGCCTCTTAAAAAGAGGGCTGCTCGTGGCAACCATGGTCAGATCACTATCCGGCATCATGGTGGTGGCCATAAAAGAAGGTATCGTGTTATCGATTTCAAGCGTTATAAAACAGACGTCCCAGCAACAGTGGCTGCTATTGAGTACGATCCTAACAGGTCTTGCCGGATTGCTCTGTTATTTTACAAAGATGGAGCTAAGGCTTACATTGTGGCACCTGTGGGCTTGAATGTGGGTGACCCGGTGATTTCTGGTGATACAGCAGATATCAAGCCTGGAAACAACCTGCCTTTGAACAAGATGCCTGTGGGTACAATCATTCATAATGTTGAGCTTCGTCCTGGAAAAGGGGGGCAGATTGCTAGAGGCGCTGGAGCCTCAGCCACTTTGGTGGCCAAGTTAGGGCAGTACTGTCAGGTGAAGTTGCCCTCTGGAGAAGTAAGAAAAATTATGGGTGTTTGTCGGGCGACAGTGGGACAAGTGGGCAACACGGATCATGAGAACATCAGAATTGGTAAAGCCGGTAAAACCCGTTGGAAAGGTCGTCGCCCTACTGTTCGTGGTATGGTAATGAATCCGATTGATCACCCACTGGGTGGTGGTGAAGGCGTCGGAAAAGGGCATCATCCGGTGACTCCCTGGGGTAAGCCTTGTAAAGGGCATAAAACCAGAAACAATAAGCGCACCGATGGAATGATTGTTAAACGTCGACCAAAGCGTAAGAAGCGTAAGTAAGGAGAGAAAGTGGCTAGATCGGTTAAAAAAGGTCCATTCATTGATCATCATCTTCTTGGAAAGATTGATAAAGCACGTGAGACCGGAGACAAGAAAGTGATCAAGACATGGTCCAGGCGTTCTGTGATCAGTCCAGATGCTGTCGGCCTGACTTTTGCGGTTCATAATGGAAAGAAGTTTATGCCTGTTTTCGTATCTGAGAACATGATCGGGCACAAGTTGGGTGAATTTGCTCCCACTCGTAACTACTCTGGTCATGGTGACAAGAAGAAAAAGTAAGTGAGGGTTTGGTAAAATGGAAGTGAAAGCAAAATTGAGATATGCGCGCATTGGAGCTCAGAAGGCCCGATTGGCGGCTGATCTGATTCGTGGGATGGATGTCAACGATGCCATTCGAACTCTCACCTTTCGAAAAGAGAAGAGTGCAGAAATGATGAAAAAGCTTGTGGAGTCAGCCGTTGCTAATGCTGAGCAAAAAAAGGTGATTGATCTGGATACTCTTTACGTCAAGCATGTCTCTGTTGACAAAGGGCCTGACATGAAAAGGTTCCGCCCTCGAGCACAGGGGCGAGCTTTTCAGGTCAGAAAAAGGCTGAGTCATATTAATCTCGTTTTGGATGAAAGATAAGGAAGGTTTTCGTGGGACAAAAAGTAAACCCGATTGGATTGAGAGTTGGAGTGATCAGAACTTGGGACTCCAGATGGTATGCCAAAGGTCAGCAGTACATTGACAATCTCCATGAAGACATTCACTTGAGAAAGTATATCAAAAAGAAGCTCAAGCACGCTGGTGTGGCTAAGATTGAGATGGAGCGTGCGGCTAATAAAATAAAAATAATCATTCACACAGCTCGACCGGGTGTTGTGATTGGTAAAAAAGGAACGGGAATTGATGCTTTGAAAGCAGATATTCAGAGCCAAACAGGCAACGAAGTTTTTTTGAATATCCAAGAAGTGCGTAAGCCAGATCTGGACGCCCAGTTGGTTGCAGAAAACATTGCTCTTCAATTGGAAAAGCGGATCTCATGGAGGCGAGCGCTGAAAAAGGCAATGGCTGCCTCCGTAAGAAGCGGGGTGCGTGGAATTAAAATCAAAGTTGGTGGCCGTCTGGATGGAGCGGAGATCGCTCGATCAGAGTGGTACAACGAGAAGAGTGTTCCTTTGCATACATTGAGAGCTGATATTGATTATGGCACTGCTGAGGCGCAAACCACATACGGTGTTATTGGATTAAAGGTTTGGATTTATCGTGGAGATGTATTGTCCGCGAGAGAGGTCGAGGAGGCCAATCGTGTTAAGTCCTAAGAGAGTAAAATGGAGAAGAGTCCACCGTGGTCACTATGCGGGATTTGCCACCCGGGGCAACAATTTGAACTTTGGCGACTATGGATTGATGGTCACTGAGGCCGGTCGATTGACGGCCCGGCAACTGGAGGCTGGGCGTATCGCCATCAGTCGTTCAGTGAAAAGAGGTGGAAAACTTTGGTTGAGAGTTTTTCCAGGCCTTCCTGTCACAAAGAAGCCTGCAGAGACTCGAATGGGAAGTGGTAAAGGGAGCCCTGAGTATTGGGTGGCCAAGCTTCAGCCCGGTCGTATTGTATATGAAATGAATGGAGTGACTCGTGAGCAGGCGGAGGAGGCTTTTCGACTGGCTTCTTATAAGCTTCCATTTAAAACCAAGATGATTACTAGGGAATAGTTATGAAGTTCGCGGATATTAGAGATTTAACAGGTGAAGAGTTGAGAAAGCGGATGCTTTCTTCGAGAGAGGAACTCTTTGAAATGAAAATGAAGCACTCTATGGGTCAAATGGCGGCTCCCAGTGAAATCACCGGGAAGAGACGTGACATTGCCCGAATTAAAACTGCACTGAGCATGAAGATGAAGAGTTCGAGAGGTCAAAAATGACAACAGCTGATAATACCCAAAAGTCTCGTGGTCGTTTGAATGATGCTGTGGGAACTGTGATCAGTGACAAAATGGATAAAACCATTTCTGTCAAGATCTACAGATTGGTCAAGCATCCACGTTACAGCAAGTACATTCGTCGTACTTCTGTGTTCAAGGCCCATGACGAAACAAACCAGGCAAAGACGGGTGATAAGGTTCGCATCTATGAAACCCGTCCCATGAGCAAAACCAAGCGTTGGAAGTTAGCAGAAGTGATTGAAAAGGCTGGACTTGTGGATCAGGAGGCAAACTCATGATTCAGATGCAAACAAGGTTGAAGGT
>JAUILT010000159.1 GCA_030432925.1 Bdellovibrionia bacterium
TTGCTCAGCTGGGGCGACAGGCGTTCAATGGCCAAAGAGAGGTTGGATTTCAGCGTCATTTGAACGCATTGATCCAGACTCAACTCAAGGGTTTGCGTTTCGGCCTGAACCGGCAAGCTGAAAAGGGCTAAACAGCCAGTGGTGACTAAAAGGTATTTTGCGTTCATCATTCTGGGGTATTATAGCGTGAAACAAAAGCCAGAGTCGGGATTTTAGAGTGAGATTCTGTCTGACTCTGGTGAAGCCCGTAACGTTCTTTTATACTCTGTTTTTCCCCAGGCTTAACCCGCCATTGACTCCGGGTGTATATTTCTGTATAATTCCACCAAGTCTGAAAACGAAAAGAGAACCTGTATGCCCACCCACGAAAGCATTAACTATATCGAGTTTCCTGCCAAAGACATGGCCGCCACCAAGGCCTTTTTTGGCGCTGTGTTTAACTGGCGCTTCGAAGACTACGGCCCCACCTATACCGCTTTTTTTCAACCCGGCCTCGACGGTGGGTTTTTCCAATCTGACAAAGTCTCCCACACGGACTCAGGCAGTGTTTTGGTCATCTTTTACAGTGCCGAACTCGAGCAAACCCAGGCCAAAGTCGAGCAGGCCGGCGGGCAAATCACCAAACCCATTTTTGGTTTTCCCGGCGGGCGGCGCTTTCACTTTACAGACCCCAACGGCAACGAGTTTGCCGTGTGGTCTGAGCCTGTTGAGGGATGATTGGGATGAGTTTACCCCCATTAAATGAGGGTTATATAACTTAAAGGGCTTGAAAACATTGTTGTGAGATGTTTTGGAGAGGCGTTTTTGAAGGTGAATATAATTATTCATTTCACTTGAGGTGCAATAGAGGTGTCTTCATTCTTTAGGCAATAAAACGAATGTTTATTGAATCAAGCAATAGTTCTACACATTAGGGTTGTAAAAAAGCTATGTGTAAGTTAAATCCTAAATAAGCCTATTTAACCAAGTAATGTTAAGATATGTGTCTGAAGCATGGTTTTCTCTGCAAATACGACGTTTATAGGGTTTTTTATGCTTTTAAAAAGTGGAATTCCCCCGTTTCAATGGACAGAAAGTTAAGTACCTTGTCATTTAAAATATTAAAATGGAGGGGAAATCCATGGAACGTAGAAAATTCACAAAAGAATTCAAAGAAGAGGCAATTCGTCTGACTTATCAAGAAGGCAGAACGGTTGCAGATGTTTCAGAAAGTTTAGATGTACCCACAAGTTATCTTTACCGCTGGCGGGTACAAAGTCAGGAAAAAGAAGCTTTTCGCGGCAATGGTAAAATGACGAGCCAGGAAGAGGAAATCCGGCGTCTTAAAAGGGAGTTGGCGGCCGTCAAGGAGGATAGGGACATCTTAAAAAAGGCCATATCCATATTCTCGGGGACTCAAGAACCATGAAGTATCAGTTCATAGAAAGCCAGCGCTCGAAGTTTAAAATTCGTCGAATGTGCCAGATGCTGGGTGTGTCACGAAGTGCATATTATGCCTGGAGGAATCGCCCTAAAAGCAAGCGGGAACAAGCCAATGAAATGCTTTTAGCCGCCATTAAAGAAGAGCATCGTTTAAGCAAAAACGCATATGGAAGCCCTCGGGTTTTCAGAGAACTAAAGAAATTGGGTGTTCCATGTTCTCAAAAGCGAGTGGCTCGTTTGATGCAGGCCAATGATATCGTGGGAAAGTCGAATCGCAAAAAGAAATATCGACATTATTCAAAACACTGTCATCAGACGGCCCCTCGACTACTCAGAGAAGAGTTGGATATTACTGGCCCAAATCAAGTCTGGGTATCAGATTTGACGTATATCCAGACTCACAAAGGTTGGCTTTTTATGTGTGTGGTTTTAGACGTTTATTCACGCAAAGTGGTGGGCTGGTCGATGCGAAACGATATCACAGCTGAGTTGAGTCTTGCTGCATTACGCATGGCCGTAAGCAACAGAAAGCCGAATCAAGGCTTGATATTTCACTCAGACAGAGGAGTTCAATATGCTTGTAAAAGCTTCCGTGATGAACTCAAGCGTTATGGTTTTTTACAAAGCATGTCAAGGAAGGCGTATCCTTATGATAATGCGGCTATGGAGTCATTTTTTTCGAGCATGAAGCGGGAAGTGTGTGATAAGATCTTTAAAAGTAGAGAGGAGGCCAGAATGGCGATATTTGAATGGGTTGAGACGTTTTACAACAAGCGCAGAATCCATTCAGCTTTGGAGTACTTAACTCCGAATGAATTCGAAAGTCATTTTGGTACTAAACTGTGTGTCCACTAAATCGGGGCAATTCCAAGCCTATTATCCTTCAGGATGGCACTAATATCCCCTATGCAAATCAAAATGATGCCGAAATCAAAATACTTGAATCAGCGTATCATGATTTAGGCTCAACTAGTGGAACCCTTGAGATTTTTACTGATCGTCAAACCTGTATATATTGCCAAGAAGTACTTTTTAGAGCTGGGTTTAGGCGTGAGAGGCCCGTTGCTAATGAAATTGGGCAGGCTAAATTTACATCCTTTGATGTCAAAGGAAAACCTTTTTATGAAGCCGATTCTTTACTCAATAACAATTGGATTCAAGATGTAATTAAAGGGATCAAAGAACAGCCTAAGTATTGTAGTAACATATGAATACTGAAGACTTTGAGTTATTTTTAAAAGATAGATTTCTTTCAAACTTTAAAATTCCTATATTATCCGAGACCAAAAGTTACTTATATAGTGAGTCCAGATCTAAAAAAGGCCTATCGTATGAAATGGAATGGTCACTTGTCTTTGGTGACTTTGAACTTGCCGATTTGATTCTTACTTATCAAGAACAATTTCAGATTTATTCTAATATTCTAGAAGAGCAAGAGTTTATTTGGCAATTTGCCAACAGAGGGTTACCTTCTGTCAAAGATGATAGTATCATCACTAAAATATTGGACTTTGATTCATTTTCTTCAGTGAACTTCTACTACGTTCAAACTATTTTTCACTTTGCTACAATTTTCAAATACTCTAAACAATATAAACTCAAAATTCCAGTTGACATTTTTGATGATGCTTTTACACAAGTCGACTTTTTTGAAGTATT
>JAUILT010000160.1 GCA_030432925.1 Bdellovibrionia bacterium
CAAAACAACGTCCGGGGGGAGGTAATGGATTACTTTATTCAAAATCAACTTGCTTTCATATAAAAGGAATGTAAGACTATTCTGAATTTGTGCCCACACTAGAAGTTCAGGTTGGGCACGTGTGCCCGTTGTGCCCAAACTAATATTTGGGGTTCATCAACTTAAGAACATTGCCATCAGGGTCTTCAAAAACAAGCATATGCCCCCAGGGTGCGTCGTTTTCCCCTAAGACTTTACACCCGAACTGTTCAATTCGCTTTCTGTCTTCAGGTACGTTGTCACTTTTTAGGGTCAGGGTGGCTTGTCCGTGAACACCGTGTGAGTCTCTGGGTACTAAATGAATCTTTTCCCCAGGCTCAGTGGGGTGGAGACCGATTTGAACGCCACCGCAGTCTAGTGAGGTCCAGCCATCTTCTTCACGATTCAACTTCATTTGTAGAACTTCAGTGTAAAAAGTGATGGATTTTTTCATGTCGGAAACGTTGTAGTAGATGTCTTGTATTCCTTTAATCATCGTTTTTCTCCTTTTAATACCGGCTAATAGCTTTGAGGCGTTGCACGAATTACATCATTCATAAAAAAACTGTCTCTTCTTAAATACGCCAATCCAGCAATAGAAATTATTTTTCTCACCGAATCGACTTCTCTTCACTTCGAGTACTTCAAAATGTGGTTCAACTGCAAAAGCTATGTTTCTCAACGACACTCTGGGAAAGCTAAGTGCTTTTCGTTTTTCGATATCGTCGGGGTTATCAGAGTTGCCAGAAATGCTAATCCATATTCCGTTATCCTTCAAGTTGCCGCTGACTTGTTTGGCAAATTCATTGTAAGCTTCTTGTGTCAGAAATGAGTGAAGACAACCTTTATCGAAAACAATATCGAATTGCTTTTGGACATTATTGTTTAAGATGTCGAGAGTGTAGAATTTCAAGTTTTCATTTGGCAAAGAATTTTTAGTTTGAGCCTGTTGAATGCACTCTTCAGAGATATCTGTTGCATTGACTTTGTATCCGTTTTTTGCAAACCAAATAGCATTAGTACCTAACCCACACCCGACTTCCAAAATTGAGTCTCCTTGGGTAGTGTATTTTTCAAGAATGGGTTTCAACTCAATAGATGGGGACTCTTCTTCCCAAGGGGTGTCCTTATCTCGATAGCGTTGGTTCCAGTCGTTTTCTCTTTGTTTTATCATTTCGGTCTTATAGCAGTAGACACCCAAATCGGGCAATATCGAATGGCGTTGACGATGGGATACGAGTGATTTCAGAGCTTTGCGTGTGCCCTCAGACCCAACTCCTACCTGACAACTATTTTCCATGGAACAGGTGCCTCACAGATCCAGTATCTGCCTCTGCGGGAGTCAGTCTCAGCGAGTCAGTAGCTCCTTGGATCTCGATGGACGCAAGGCGCATGTAAAACTGCATGGTCTTCAGCTCCTTCCAGCCACATATCCGCATCACCAGAGCCGCTGAGACGCCGTCTCGCATGAGCTGGGTGGCAAAGCAAGCTCTCAGGTCATGAAACCTGATCCGGGGCAGGCCAAGGCACAGCAGGAATTTATTCAGCTCTTTGGACTGTTCTCCTTTTGCCCATCTTTTGAGCCGTGGAAGGACAAACTCGGAGCCAATACATTGATTTCTCAGCTCCAATAGCAGGTTTTCCAGATCAGAATTAATCGTGACTGTGCGCCAGTCTCCACTTTTTGTGGTTTTAAACGACTGGTGACGGCCATCAAAGGATCGGGACACGGTTATTGTCCTGTTTTCAAAATCAATATCTGTCCACTTTAAGGCAAAAAGCTCTCCGTTCCTCATGCCTGTTAACAGTGCCGTTGCCCAAACTGGGTACCATGGATGATCGACTCTCTTGGCTTCCCTCAAAAGAACCTTGATTTGCTCCCTTGTGAGCATCTTGGGTTCGCGCTTTGTTGGCCTGCCGAGGTTCACTCCTTGCGTGGGATCAGCGGTGGTGCCTCGAATCCGTCCCGTATCCAATCCCCATTTAAAAGCCAGAGATACCACGCTTTTGACTTTCATCATCCGGTTGGGAGAAATACCAGAGTCTACTCCAGAGGCCAGCATTTGCCTCACATCGGCTTTTGTGATGGCAGAGGCAGGTGATGCTGACCAGCAGTGGGTGTACTTCCTGAGGGCCTGCATGTAATCCTCCTTGGTTGTACGGCTAACGGGTTTGGCCAATTCTTTTCCAGTGATAAGAGCCAATTCATAGTCATCCAGTAGTTGGCCCCAGGTTTGCCCCTGTTGTTCCTTTAGGGTCAGGTCCCGTATGGCTTCATTGCGAAGCCTTGTTTCAATGCGTTTGGCATTGGCCTTGGATCTAATACCAGTAGCCGTACGCTGCACTCTAGTTTTTGGAAAGACTTTGCTTTTGCAAACCACAGAGACATCATAAAATCCTGTTCCATTTTCTGATCGATATTTAATTGCCATAAAAACCTCCTTTGGCTGAGGCTTCAATGAGCAAATCGATCTCACTTCTTTTCAGTAGTGTTCTGCCAAGGTGTTTGTATGACTTCAGTTGCCCTCGCCAGATTTGGTTGCGAATGGCTCCCTCTGTAGTCCCAAGATAAACTGCTGTCTCCTTAATAGAGAGCCATGGTTTGATGAGGGTCATTGGACTATTCTTAGTCACGGCAAACCCCTTGGTTTTCATTCTCTATTCTATTGTGAAAGAGCGATGCTGGAGTGACATAGTATTGTCCTTCCAGAAGTTTCAACCTTGGATATGATATTAGTAGCCGTTGTTCAAGGTCCGTTGAAATTGTTATTACCTTGTGTCTGACATACCTTTGATAAACTTCATGGTTGGGAAAGCCAAGGCATAGTCCACGAGAGCCACTGATAACTCTCATTCCTCTGGGGCGTGTTTGATCACTCAGGCTTTGGTAAAGGTTTTTGTCAAACAGGTAGGTGAATAGACTGGCGGTAGCTATTTGCTGTGGTGCCGATACGGTAGAGGCTCTGTCGATCCGGTGAAAAATTTCAGCAAGCCTTTTGAATCTCCTACTGGTGGTGACCATGTGAGT